>NZDS01000041.1 GCA_002690215.1 Rhodospirillaceae bacterium
GCTCGGTTCGGGTGACCATCGTGGCGACCGGCGAGGCCGATCTCTACCCGCGCCTTGGCCGCACCATGGAATGGGATATAGCCGCCGGCCACGCCGTACTGGCGGCTGCCGGTGGCAGCGTCGAGACCCTGGAAGGCGCAGCCATGCGCTACGGCAAGCCCGGTTTCGAAAACCCCTTCTTCGTGGCCCGGGGAGGGTGATTAGCCCAATTCAGTGGTTCCCTGACAACCGGCCGCTATTCACCGTCATCCGCGCCTTCGGGCACTGCCACCCCCTCTTCGGCGCCGAACTCCCCGACACGCTCAAGCGGCCGGCGGTTGACCAGCAGTTTGAAGATGTCGGGCCGGGAATAGTGGCCGGCAACGTCACAGCCGGCTTTGGCCGCCAGCACCATCTGGCGTGAGCCCTCGGCCAGCAAAATGGTCTCGCCCTCGGCCGGGCCGGCGATAACCTCGCCGCGGGGATCGATGATGCAACTGTCGCCGGTGTGCTCATAGCGCACCAAGTCACGGTATTGCTCGGGCGTGTGTTCTTCCAGGCGCATGCCGCCGACGCAGATGACGTAGCAGCCGGCCTGGGCGGCGAAGGCGCGCGACAGCAGCAACTGGCGGATGCCCATCGGGCTGGGTGGCTTGGGTGCGCGTTCGTCCTCACGGCCGGGCCATGCGGCGACGTGGATCTGGGTGCCCTGGGCCATTAGCGCATAGCCCGGCAGCAGCATCTGGTGCTCCCAGCAGTTGAGGCCACTGAGGCGGCCGTAGGGGCGCTGGTAGGCGTTCAATCCNACGGCATCTCCCTCGCCCCAAATCACACGTTCGCTGGCCGTCGGTTTGAGCTTGCGGTGGCGGCCCAGGATGTCGCCGTTGCTGCCTATGAAAAGCAACGTGCAATAAGTCGTGCCGCTGGTAAGGGAATCGCGCTCGGCGATGCCGATGACGACGTCGATGCCGGCCTGGCGGGCGGCGGCACAGAGCCGGTCGGTGGTGGGACTGGGAATCTCGACGGCGTTTTCGAGATACTCCGCGGCGGCAGCCCAGAAGGTGCTTTTCTGAGGCCCGAAAGCAAAGAACGGATAGCCCGGCAGCCAGGTCTCACCGAAGGCCGCGATGGTGGCGCCTTTGGCCGCGGCCTCGGCGATCAGGCCGCAGGCCTTTTCGGTCGAGGCCTGGCGATCGAATTGCACAGGCGCAGCCTGAATCGCGGCTAGGGTGAATGTCTCGTCGCTCGGCATGGCCACTTTCCCTCGTTGGAAATCACCGGCCATTGAAGCAGCGCTGGCCGGGAGAGGCAAATTTTGGCCGCTTCAGGGGGCTCGGCCGATCACCGCGAAAGCCCGGTGGGGGGCGGAGAACTCGTCGTCGAAGCGTTCCGCCAGCAGGGCCGCGTGTTCGCTGTCGAATGCCGCGATGCGATCGGCCGGCAGTGTGGCACCGATGCCGGCGCTGGCGCGTACGCGGCCGCGCCAGGCCTCGGCCGAATAAGGCACATCGACATCGAAGGAAAAGCTTTCGATGGTCTTGAAGCCGGCCGCGCTGAGGTCGGCCGCCTCATAAACATGGAAACCGTCGCCACCGCCCCAGGGCCAGTCCGGGTTGTGGGCCTGGATCAGAGCCTCGCTGGCCTCGACGACGCTGCCGGGAACGGGCACCCAGTCGAAGTGGGCAAGCGCAATAGTACCGCCCGCGGTCAGCAGGCGGCGGATCTCGGCCGCCACCTTGGGGCGTTCGAACCAGTGCCAGGCCTGGCCCACGCTAACGACGTCGAAGGAAGCGTCCGCGAGACCGGTATCCTCGGCCGGGGCCAACACGTAGTCGTTCTCGACCCCGGCCTCGGCATCCAGCCGNCGAGCCTCGCCGAGAAGATCATCGGAGCGATCAAGCCCGGTGACCCGGGCACCACGCCGGGCGAAGCCCCGGCCCAAATATCCGGTGCCGGTGGCCACGTCGAGCAGGCGCTGACTGGCTTGGCCCACACCCAGCGCTGCCAGGCGGACAAAAAGTTCTTCCGGGTAGCCGGCGCGGTGGCGGGCGTAGTCCGCCGCCGTGCGGCCGAAATCGACGCTCTTCCGCCAGCCAGTCAACTAGATCTCGATGACATCGTCGGCCAAGGGATCGGCGTGCAGCCTTTCGACCAGGTCGGCCCGGCGCTCAAGCGTGGCACGCTGGTTGATGTAGCCCTTGTCAGTGATTTCGTTGGCGTCGATCGAGGCCGGTTCGGCCATCAGCAGCACCCGGGCGATGCGGTTCGACGAGCCGCCGGCGGCGGCATTATGTTCGCCGAGCTCGGCCGCGATGTGCTGTCGCACGGCCGGATTGGCAATCAGCTCATCGGCTCCGGCCTCATCGCCCAGTCCGGCGATCTGGCGGCAGGCCACGATGTTGGGCCAGGCCAGAAGGCCGACGAAATCGCGATCGTGGCCGGTGACCACGGCGTCCTGCAGCGCCGGTGCCGCGGCTGCCAGGGATTCGATGCGCAGCGATCCCGTGGTCACCCAGGTACCGGTGGTCAGCTTGAAGTCCTCGGCCACGCGGCCGTCGAAGAGAATGCCCTTGGCGGCGTCGTCGGAATCGGCCAGCTTACCGGCGTCGCCCATGCAGTAGTAACCGTCTTCGTCGAAGGCGGCCTCCGTCAGGGCCGGATCGTCCAGGTATCCGGGCATGACGTTGGGCCCCTTGACGCGCAGTTCAAGCTTCGATCCCGCAGGGGCGAACTTGATCGACCCTCCGGGCGTCGGCACACCGATGTTGCCGGCGCGCTCCAGCGGGTAATGGGCCGAGGTGGCCAGCGGCGAGGTCTCGGTCGAACCCCAGGCCGAGGTCAGCCAGACGCGATCACCGCGCTCCTTGATCGAAACCGCCTCTAGGCGTTCCCAGAGGTCCTGAGGCAATGCCGCACCGGCATAGAAGATAGCGTCCAGGTCCTTGAAGAAGTTGGCCCTCAAGGCGGCGTCGTTCTCCAGGTAGGGCAGTAGCATGCTGTAGCCCATGGGCACGTTAAGATAGAGCGTTGGCGAAATTTCTGCCAGGTTGCGCACCGTGTGCTCGATCAGGGCCGGCGCCGGTTTGCCGCTGTCGATAAAAAGCGTGCCGCCCTGGAAAAGCACCAAGTTGAAGTCGTGGTTGCCGCCAAAGGTATGGTTCCAAGGCATCCAGTCGACCAAAACCAGAGGTTTGTTCTTGAGGAACAGCCAGATCTGCTCCTGCATCTGCTGGCTCGAACAAAGCATGCGCTGGTTGTTGAGCACGCCCTTGGGCATGCCGGTGGAGCCCGAGGTGAAGAGGATCTTGGCGATGCTGTCGGGCCCGATTTTCCGGTAGGCGGATTCCACGGCCGGCCCAGGCGTCGTCGCCGCCAGCTCACTGAATTGAATCGCCGCCCGGTCAGGCGGCGGGTCGGCGCTGACCACCACCTCGACATCGGCAAGTTCGGGACACGCCAGGGCCTTTTGGAATATGCCGCCACTGGCCGCATAGACCAATCCCGGCCGGCAGCGCTCGGCGATGTAGCGGACCTTGGAAAGGTCCTCGCTCATCAGCGAATAGGCCGCCGACACCGGCACGATGGGAATGCCCACCTGCATGGCGCCCAGTGCCAGCAGACCGTGATCGATGCCGTTTCCCGAAAGGATCAGCAGCGGTCGTTCCAGCCCCAGGCCGCGATCCAAGAGTGCCTGCGAGACGGCGTCGGCGGCTGTCCGGGCCTCGGCAAAGCTGACGCGGCGCCAGGGTTTGGTGGAATCGCCGCCCGGGCGTTCGGCCAGGAAGGTGTTGTCCGGGGTGTCGCGTGCCCAGCGCCTCAACGCCTCACTGACTTGATCCTCGTAAGGGCCAAGCTCACGGGCGCAATGCACGATGAAGCCACCGTCCGCCATGGGTTCGACGTTGACGATCGGCTCGGCCACCTCGACCAGGGCCAGCGGCGGCTTGACCACGGATTCCTCCTCGCGTTCCATTCAGGCGTTGACGTCTATCACCGTGCGGCCGCGCACCTGGCCCTTGAGAATCTGGGCGCTGAGCGGCAGCACCTGGTCGAACGGCACCACCTCGGTCATGCCGTCGAGCAGTTCCAGCGGCAGATCGCTGGCCAGGCGGCGCCAGATCTCCTGGCGGCGTTCCTGGGGCACGAACACGGAATTGATGCCCATCAGGCTGACGCCCCTGAGGATCAAGGGCAGCACCGTCGTCTCCAAACCGAACCCTGCCGCGTTGCCGCAGATGGCGACGGCGCCCCATTGCTCGATCTGGGGAATGAGGTTCGCCAGGATGCCGCCGCCCACGGTATCGACGGCGGCCGGCCAGCGCGGTTTGGCCAGCGGCTTGGCTTCACCCTCGAAGTCGGCCCGGTCGATGAACGTCGCGGCCCCCAGGCCGGAGAGATAGTCGCGAGCCTCGGGCCGGCCCGAAACCGCCGCCACGGAATAGCCGAGCTTGGCCAGGATGGCGACAGCGACGCTGCCGACGCCGCCGGCCGCACCGGTGACCAGGATGTCACCGGATCCCGGCTTGATGCTCATGTGCTCCAAGGCCATGACGCACATCATCGAGGTAAATCCCGCGGTGCCGATGGCCATGGATTGTTGCAGGCTGATGCCAGGGGGGATCTTCACCAGGTGCTCGGCCTTGACCCGGGCTTTCTGGGTATAGCCGCCCCATTCGGTTTCCGAGAGGCCCCAGCCCGTGATGGCCACGTTGTCGCCGGGTTGGAAATCGGCGGCATCCGAACTTTCCACGGTGCCGGCGAGATCGATGCCCGGCACCATGGGAAAGCTGCGCATGACCTTGCCGCGATTGCCATTGAGTACAAGGCCGTCCTTGTAGTTGAGGGTGGAATAGGCCACGTCGACCACCACGTCGCCTGCCGGCAAATCGTCGAGCGTGAGCTCGCGCCACTGGTTTTCGGACTTGCCCTCGACCTCGTCGACCACCAGGGCCTTGAATGTGCCATTCATCGGATTTGCTCGAGGATGGAGACGTAGCTGGCCACGGCGGCGCCACCCATGTTGAAGACGCCGGCCTTGCTGGCGTCCTTGACCTGCATATCGCCGGCCTGGCCGGCAAGCTGCATGGCCGTCATGGCATGCATGGAAACGCCGGTGGCGCCGATGGGATGNCCTTTNGCNTTGAGGCCGCCCGATGGGNTGACCGGCAACTTGCCGTCCTTTTCGGTCCAGCCTTCCTCCAACGCCCGGGCTGCCTGGCCCGGCTCACAAAGCCCCATGGCCTCATAGGACAGCATTTCGGCGATGGTGAAGCAGTCGTGCACCTCGACCAGATCGAGATCGTCGAGCCCCAGGCCGCTTTCGTCAAAGGCCTGGGCGAAGGCCCGCTTGGGCCCTTCGTAAGCCAAAATGTCGCNCCGGCTGACCGGCAGGAAGTCGTTGACTTGGGCGTTGGCACGGAAGGCGATGGCCTTCTCCAGCCCCAGCGCCTGGTCCGTGTCGGCCAGCACCACGGCGGCGGCGCCGTCCGAAATCATCGAGCAATCGGTGCGCTTCAGCGGCGGTGCCACCATCGGGTTCTTGTCGCCCTCAGTGCGGCAGAACTCGAACCCCAGATCCTTTTGCATGTGGGCGAGGGGGTTGACTGAGCCGTTCTTGTGGTTCTTCGCCGCCACCCGGGCCAGGCCGTCCATCTGGTCGCCGTGGCGCTGGAAGTACTGCTGAGCGATGTTGCCGAACATGCCGGGAAAGGTGATGCCCTTGGCGGCCTCTTCTTCGTAGTAGCTGGCCCGGGCCAGCACTTCGGTAACCTTGGTCGTGCTGGCCGCCGTCATCTTCTCGGCACCCACCGCCAGCACGAAGCGCGCCTTCTTGGCGGCCAGCGCATTGAGGCCCTGGTAGATGGCGGCCGAGCCTGTGGCGCAGGCGTTCTCGACCCGGGTTACCGGCGTGAAGCGCAGCGCATCGTCGGCCTGCAGCACCAGCGACGACGGAAAGTCCTGCTCGACCATGCCGCCGTTGAAGTTGCCCAGATAGATCTGGTCGATATCGCCAGGCTCGAGGCCGGCGTCGGCAATGGCTTCGCGGGCCACGGTGGTGATCAAGGACTCGATGGTGTGGTCTTCGAGGCGCCCGAAACGGGTGTGGGCCCATCCGACGATGCAGCCGGTCATGTCACGTCCTCCTGGTGCGAATTTTTGCTTGGCTTGGATTCGCCGGAATCTAGCAGACCTGTGGGCGGAGCGGTAGCGGGCACGATGCCGCAGGCGATATACTCGTTGATCAACGAGTTCGAGGGGTGTCATGGAGCAACGAGTCAGCCTTATCACGCTCGGCGTCGCCGACCTGCCACGGGCGCGCGCCTTTTANGAAGCGCTGGGNTGGGAAGCNTCCGCCTTTTCCAACGANCACATCGTGTTCTTCCAGATCGGCGGTTTGGCGTTCAGTCTTTACGGGCGCGATGCCCTGGCCGCGGACGCCGGAGTGCAAAATCGCCCGTCCGAGGGTGGCCCGATGGTCGCCTTGGCCCACAATGTTCGCGAGCGAGAGTCCGTCGATGAACTGCTGGCCGAGGCCGCTGCTGCCGGAGGAACGATCACCCAGCCGGCCCGCGATACCGTCTGGGGCGGCTATGCCGGCGACTTCGCCGATCCCGACGGCCACCTCTGGGAGATCGCCTGGAACCCCCATTTCCCGCTGGGTGCGGATGGATCGGTAACGCTGCCGGGGTAAGCCTGCACGGCATTTTCTTCGCACATTATGGGGAGTCGCCGCGACATGCTCTAGACTGCGCGCGCTGCGGACTACGGGGGACGGGACATGCACAAAAGCCGTTTGGGTGCGTTGGTCATCGATTGCCACTCCGACGACCTCGACGAACACGCTGCCTTCTGGAGCGCTGCGCTCGGCTACGCTGTCGGCGAGACCGACGATGACGGCANGTACGTCAGCCTGGAAGGCCCGCCGGGCGAGGTGACNGTNCTGCTGCAACAGGTCGACCANCCGAGCCGNGTGCACCTGGACATTGAAAGTGACGATATCGAGGCCGAGGTCGCGCGCCTCGAGGGTCTCNGTGCCANGCGNTTGGCGGCCATCCGGGGCTGGGTGGNGATGGAGGCGCCTAGCGGCCAGCGCTTTTGTGTCGTCAAACCTCAACGNGACGANTTCGCCGANAANGCCAACGACTGGTCCTCNGGGTAGCTGGAAGGGNCGCCCGATCGGTCGCCGGCGNCCTACAGCATGCCGCCGCGNTGAACNCCACCACCGTCGATGCTGACCACNGTACCGGANGTGTAGGCCGANAGNTCNGANGCCAAAAANGCCNCCATGTGGNCGATTTCCTCGGGNGTGGCGGNGCGGCCGAANGGCATGGGTTCNGCCAGTTTCTGCCATTCTTCGGCATCNCCGAANCGTTCCTCGGCCCAGGTTTTCATCAAACCTACCAACCGNTCGGTAGAAACCGGTCCCGGNTTGATGGCGACGACGCGAATACCGTCGTCGGCGCTGGCGCCGCCCAGCGCCCGCGAGAATGCCATCAGGGCGGCGTTGCCGACGGCACCGCAGATGTAGCTGGCCACGGTTCGCTCGCCGCCGGTGCCGATGATGTTGATGATGGTGCCCTGGCCGCGCTCCTTCATCAGGGCATAGAAGGCACGCGTGATGTTGATGTAGCCGAACACCTTGAGATCCCAGGCCTCGCGCCAGCGCGCCTCGTCGATGTCAAGGAGTGTGCCGCCGGGAATGGCGCCGGCATTGTTGATCAGGAGCTCGACGTCGGGAAAGTCGCGGGCCAGCGCCTGCTGGTTCTCACTCAGGCTGAGATCGCCAGGCACCAGTTCGACGGCGACGTTGTGGCGTTCGCCGATTGCAGCCTTCACGGCCTGCAAATTTTCGGCCGAGCGCGCCGCCAACACCAGATCGCAGCCCTCCCCCGCCAGTTCCAAGGCAATGGCCCGCCCGATCCCCTGCGAGGCCCCGGTAACCAGGGCTTTCCGGCCCGTTAGATTGAGATCCATGCTGTGCGCTCCGTAATGATCCATCGGGGACGATGTTAGCGCAGACCGCAGCCCTTGCAGAGGGGCCGTTTGAGGGCTATATGTCCGGCCGTCGGGGAGTAGCTCAGCCTGGTAGAGCACTACGTTCGGGACGTAGGGGCCGGAGGTTCAAATCCTCTCTCCCCGACCATTAAATTTCCAGGATTTCTGCGGGCGCGCAAAGAAGAA
>NZDS01000042.1 GCA_002690215.1 Rhodospirillaceae bacterium
ATGGAGAAACGCCGGATCGTTCGAGGCGGTCTGGAGGCTCGTCTCGGCCGCATCAGCGACGGACGCCGCCACCTCCTCAACGCTGGCGCCGAGACGCAGCTTCTCGGCGACCCGGATCCATTTCTTCGACTTGGGCAAAACGCCCAATCTTACGTGGCCCATTTCGGCATCCTCTCCTTCACGAAGGGTGCCGCCCAAGCCAGGGGCGAGCAAGACCGAAAATGACGCGCCAAGCTTACCTGCTGCTTACCCGAACGAAAAAGGGGTTAGCCGTTTATGGCTAACCCCTTGATTTTACTGGTGGGCGCACAAGGATTCGAACCTTGGACCCGCTGATTAAGAGTCAGCTGCTCTGCCAACTGAGCTATGCGCCCGTGGCGGCGGATATAGCAAACGTTTGGGGCCTTGTCGACCGGGCTTTTTGGCCCACCGGGGGGGGAGAAGGGAGTGCTGTGCGCTCAGCTCTCGTCCATGCCGGCACGGCGGGGGATGCGGACGTCGCGGTGGATGCAGACGCAGATCAAGAGGCCGAAGCCGATCAGGATCGTCACCATGGCGGTGCCGCCATACGAGATCAGCGGTAGCGGCACGCCGACCACCGGAATCAGGCCGGTCACCATGGCGATGTTGATGAAGAAGTAGACGAAGAAAGTAAAACTCACTCCCATGCCCAGGAGGCGGCCGAAATGGTTGCGCGAGCGTAGCGCTATGACGGCACCGTAGGCCAGCATCAAGCCATAAAGCGCCAGCAGCACCAGGCCACCGATGAGACCGAATTCCTCGGCCAGCATGGTGAAGATGAAGTCGGTCTGCTTCTCGGGCAGGAAATCGAGCTGGCTCTGGCTGCCGTTCATGAATCCCTTGCCCACCAGGCCGCCCGAGCCCAGCGCTATCTTGGACTGCAGGATGTGGTAGCCCGCCCCCAGGGGATCGCGCTCGGGATTGAGGAAAGTAAGAATTCGGTCGCGCTGATAGTCACGCAGGTAGTGCCAGGCGAAAGGAATGGCGGCCAGGCCGGCAAATAGGACACTGCCGAAGATCCACAGCCGCACGCCGGCCAGGAAGAACATGGCGCCGGCGCCGATGGCCAGCAGCAGCGCCGTGCCCAGATCGGGTTGGCGCAGCACCAGCACGACCGGCGCCGCCACCATGACGACCGGTATCAGCAACCAGCGCATGCGCTCTACCTCCTCGGCGCTGAGGCCATGGAAATAGCGCGCCAGCGCCAGCACCAGGGCGATCTTCATGATCTCCGAAGGCTGCAGGTTAACCACGCCGAGGTCGACCCAGCGCTGTGCCCCCATGCCCACCACGCCGATCACCTCGACCGCACCGAGCAACGCCAGCGCCAGGAAATAGATGGCGTAGGCGTAGCGCAGCCAGAAGCGGATATCGACCAATGCCACCAGGAGCATCAACACGAAGCCGACGCCGAAGCGCACCGTCTGGCGTTTTACCCAGGTATCGACGGTGCCCTCGGACACAGAATAGAGCATGGCAAAGCCGATCGAGGCGGTAAGGCAGATCAGCAGCACCAGCGTCCAGTTGACGTTCCACAGCTTCTGGCCCAGCGTCAGGCGCACTTCGGTGAAGCCGATGCCGTCGCGCAGAGCCATCCCTAGCCCTCTCCCATCTGGGGATTGCCGTTGGCCGCGCCGGCCAGCGCCGGCAAGCGCAGAGGATCGCGGCGCTGGGCCTCGCGCAGCACGTCGCGGGCCACCGGCGCCGCCGCCGCCGAGCCGCCGCCACCGTGCTCGATAACCACCGCTACGGCGTAGCGCGGCGCCGCCACCGGGGCGTATGCGACAAACAGCGCGTGGTCGCGCTCCTCCCACGGCTTTTGGGCGTTCTTGCGCAAGCCCGTCAGGCGTTCGGCCTTGGTAATGCGCCGCACTTGGACCGACCCGGACTTGCCCGCCATGGCCATTTCCGGCTCCTGGATGCGGGCTCGCCGGGCCGTGCCGCGGTTGCCATTGACGACCCGTTCCATGCCCTCTCTGACCAGTTTTAGCGCGACCGGCGAGAGGTTGAGCGAGCGTGGCTTGGCCGCCGCTTTGCCTTTGGCCGCCTGATCGCGCACCAGCCGCGGCTTCAGGGCGTAGCCGCCATTGGCGATCTGGCCGGCCATGAAGGCCAGCTGCAGCGGTGTCGTCAGCAGGTAGCCCTGGCCGATGCCGGTAATCAGGGTCTCGCCCTGCTGCCAAGGTTCGCCGCGCAACGCCAGCTTCCATTCGCGGCTCGGCACCAGTCCCGGGCGCTCGCCGTTTAGGCCCAATTTCATGCGTTTGCCCAGCCCCAGGCGCTGGGCCATGTGGCCAATGCGGTCGATGCCGGTGCGCCGGGCGACGTCGTAGAAATGGATATCGCAGGACTGCTCGATGGCCTCGACCAGACTCAGTTCGCCGTGACCACCGCGCTTCCAGCAATGGAAGGTGTGGTTGCCGAACTCCAGCTCACCGGTGCAAAAGACACGATGGTCGGTGGCCACCACGCCGGCTTCCAGGGCGGCCAGAGCGACCGCCATCTTGAAGGTTGAGCCGGGCGGGTACTGGCCGCTGATGGCCCGGTGCAGCAGCGGCTTGCGGTTGTCTTCGAGCAGCGCCTGCCAGCGGCTGCGGCTCAAACCCAGGTTGAAGGCGTTGGGATCGAAGGTCGGTGTCGAGACCAGCGCCAGCACCTCGCCGTTGTGCACGTCGATCAGCACTACGGCGGCGCTTTCGTCGCCCAGGCGGTCGAAGATGAAGCGCTGCATGACGCTGTCGATGGTCAGCACGACGTCGCCGCCGGGCTGGCCGTCATTGCGTTCCAACTCACGAACCACACGGCCGGTGGCGTTGACCTCGATCTGGCGGTTGCCGGCGCGGCCCCGCAACAGGCTTTCGCTAGCCTTTTCCACACCGCTCTTGCCGGTGCGAAAGTCGGGCAACTCGAGCAGCGGATCGCCGGTCTGCTCGTCCTCGCTGACCGGACCGACATAGCCCACCATGTGGGCGAAGGGGCCGCCGAAGGGATAATAGCGGGTCTCGCCGACCCCGGGCTGGACGCCGGGCAGGTCGGGCATGTGGACGTTGATGCGGCTGAACTCGGGCCAGGACAGATTTTCCAGCACCGTCACCGGTAGGAAGGCGGGATTGCGGCCAATATCGCGCATCACCTTGCGCCGGTCGTATTCATCGATGGCCACCAGCCGGCCCAGCGCCGACAGCGTCTCGTCTATGCTGCCGGCCTGTTCCGGGATCAGCAGCACCCGGTAGTTTTGCTGGTTGTTGGCCAACTCCTCGCCGAAGCGGTCGAGGACGCGTCCGCGCGGCGGTGACAGCAGGCGAAAGGAGATGCGGTTTTCCTCGGCCAGCACCCGATAGCGGTCGGCCTGCAGAACTTGCAGATAATAAAGCCGGCCCACCAAGGTTCCGAATAACAGCGCCGTGCCACCAGACAGCAGCACTGCGCGCCGGCTGAAGACCTTGGACCTGTCGACGTCGTCCCTCACGCCTGGGCCTCCTGCACCAGAACCCGCGCCGAGCGGGCGAAGAGCCAGGACAGCACCGGGTATAGCGCAATCGTCAGGAAGGCCTGCACGGCCACCGGCAAGGGATCGATCAGGCTGACGTGGTAAAGCGCCGCCAACAGCCACATCACCGCCGCTGCGGCTACGGCAATCAGCATGAAGCCCCACCATTCGACGGCAAACGACTTGCCCAGCAGCACACTGCGCTGCGAGCGCGCTACGCCGTGCACCAGCAGCAGCGTTAGCGCCCCCAGTCCCAGCGGCCCGCCCCCCAGCACGTCATGGACCACGCCAACCAGCAGCACCGCCGGCGCCGGCAGCAGCTCGGGGCGGTAGAGGCTCCAGTAGTAGACCGCAATAAGCACGAGGAAAGGCGCCACCGGGGGGAAATAGGGCACTCGGAAGGGCAGAGCCGCCACCAGGGCCAAGGCCAGCGTCAGCAGAAGCGGCGTCAGCGAGCGGGCAAAGCGATCGGCGCGCTGCCGGATTTGCGGTTTCACGGTCTTTCCGCCACCTCACCGGCGCGCTCTTGAGGACCGGTCCGGCCGGGCAGGTCGTAGCGCACCAGGCTGAGATATTCCAGGCGATCGAAACGCACCAGCGGCTGCACGCGCACGCCACCTTCGCTGACCTTGGTGACGACGCCGACCGGCACGCCTGGCGGCAACACGCCGCCGTGGCCCGACGTGACGATACGGTCGCCGGCCGCCACCTGGGCCGTCACCAGCATGAAGCGGAGGCGCAACAGGTCCGAGTTGTCGCCCTCCAGCAGGCCGCGCTGGCGTGTCGATTCGACAACCACCGGTACCCGCGAGTTAAGATCGGTCAGCAACAGCACGCGCGACGACCGGCGCCCGACCTCCAGCACTCGGCCGACCAGGGCGTCGCCGCTGACCGCTGCCTGGTTCTTTTCGACGTTGTCGCGGTTGCCGACGTTGACCAGCACCGTGCGGGCGAAGGGGCTGGCGGCATCGGCGATGACGCGGGCCGAAACGAAGCCCTTGGCCGGATCCGCCTGCACCCGGCTGAGGCCGCGGAAAGCGATGTTTTCCTGCTCCAGGCGCTGGGCCACCGCCTGCCATTGCTGGAGGCGGCTGACCTGCTCCTTGAGACGTTTGTTTTCGGCGTAGAGGTCGGCGATCTGGCGGCCCTCGTCGACCAGGCGGTTGATAGCCACGGCGGGTTGGGACAGTACCTCCAGCGCCGGTGCGGCAACGTCGAAGACGGCGGTGCGAAGTTGTTCGAGCAGGCGGCTATCGGTCTTGCCCAGCAGCAACAGCGAAACCGCCGTGCCGACCAACAGCAAATAGGCGAAGCGCTGGACCACCACCCGCACCGGAATGGCTACGCGCTGAAGTCCGCCGCCTTGCTGCCTCACTTGGCTCTCCCGGTATTTCTAGTCCGCGGGTCAGTACTGCTGATAGAGCACGTGCTTGAGGGTTTTCATTTCCTCCAGGGCCCGGCCGGTGCCCAGAGCCACGCAACTCAGCGGCTCGTCGGCGATCGAAACGGGCAGGCCGGTGGCCTCGCGCAAGATTTGGTCGAGATCGCCCAGCAGCGCCCCGCCGCCGGTCAGCACGATGCCTTTGTCGACGATGTCGGCGGCCAACTCGGGCGCCGTGTGTTCGAGTGCCACCTTGACCGCCTCGATGATGGCGCCCACCGGTTCAGCCAGACTCTCGGCGATTTGGCGCTGGTTGATCACCAACTCCTTGGGCACGCCGTTCATCAGGTCGCGACCCTTGACTTCCATGGTGCGGCCGTTGCCGTCCTCGGGCGGGCGCGCCGTACCGATTTCCTTCTTGATGCGCTCGGCGCTCGATTCGCCGACCAGCAGATTGTGGTTGCGGCGGATGTAGCTGATGATGGCCTCGTCCATCTTGTCACCGCCCACCCGCACTGAGCGCGAATAGACGATGCCGCCCAGCGACAGCACCGCCACCTCGGTGGTGCCGCCGCCCACGTCGACCACCATCGAGCCCGTCGGTTCGGTCACCGGCAGGCCGGCACCGATGGCTGCCGCCATCGGCTCCTCGATCAAGAAGACGCGGCGGGCCCCGGCGCTTTCCGCCGATTCCTGGATGGCGCGCCGCTCCACCGCGGTCGAGCCCGAAGGCACGCAGATGATGACTTGGGGGCTAGCAAAGCTACGCCGATTGTGCACCTTGCGGATGAAGTGCTTGATCATCTCCTCGGCGATTTCGAAGTCGGCGATGACGCCGTCGCGCAAGGGCCGGATGGCCTCGATGTTGCCCGGCGTGCGGCCGAGCATCATCTTGGCTTCGTCGCCGACGGCCAGGACCTGTTTCTTGCCCCGATGGTCGACGATGGCCACCACAGAAGGCTCGTTGAGGACGATGCCCCGGCCTTTGACGTACACCAGCGTGTTGGCCGTTCCGAGGTCGATTGCCATGTCGGAAGACATGATGCCGAGAAGATTGGAAAACATTCCTGCGTCTGATCCCCTGCTGCTTGCGTCTCTAGCGTTCTGCGTTTGGGGGGCGGTTACCCGCCCCCCGTTCCCATGATGGCGGCCGGCCTATGCCGAAAGAGCCGCCGGTGTGCTGCTTCCCGTGGTTGTCATCAGCTTGTTGAGGGCATTGAGATAAGCCCGCGCCGAGGCCACCAGGGTATCGGTGTCGGCACCCTGGCCGTTGACGGAGCGGCCATTTTCGGCCAGCCGGACGGTGACGCCGGCTTGGGCGTCGGTACCCTCTGTCACCGCGTTTACTTGATAGAGTTGCAAGGTGGCGGTGTGCGGCACCAGTTCCTTGATGGCATTGAAGGTGGCGTCGACGGGTCCGTCGCCGGTGGCCTTGGTGTGCCGTTTCTCGCCTTCGACTTCGACCTCGAGTTCGGCTGTCTGGGGCCCGATCGAGCCGCAAATCACGTGCAACGAGACGAACTTGACGATGTCGTTGACCCGGGCCTCGTCGTCGACGAGCGCAATGATGTCGTCGTCGTAGACGTCCTTCTTTTTGTCGGCCAGGTCCTTGAAGCGGCGGAAGGCGTCCTGCAACTGATTGTCGCCGATGGTGAAGCCTAGCTCGACCAGCTTCTCGCGGAAGGCGTGGCGGCCGGAATGCTTGCCCATGACCAGGGTCGACTGTTTGAGGCCGACCGATTCCGGGGTCATGATTTCGTAAGTGCCGGCGTGCTTGAGCATGCCGTCCTGATGGATGCCGGCCTCGTGGGCGAAGGCGTTGGCGCCGACGACGGCCTTGTTGTTTTGTACCGCGAAACCGGTGATGGCCGAGACCGTGCGCGAGGCTTTCATGATGTCTTCGGTTTTGATGCCGGTGGTCTTCTGCGTCAGGTCGTGCCGCGTGCGCAGCGCCATGACGATCTCTTCCATGGCAGCGTTGCCGGCCCGCTCACCGAGGCCGTTGATGGTGCACTCGACCTGCCGCGCGCCGCCCTTGATGCCGGCCAGGGAATTGGCCACGGCCAGCCCCAGGTCGTTGTGGCAGTGCACAGAAAAGACCGCCTTGTCAGAATTGGGTACCCGCTCGCGGACCATGCGGATCAGCGCCTCGTATTCGTCGGGCAGCGCATAGCCTACCGTGTCGGGAATGTTGATGGTGCTGGCCCCCGCCTTGATGGCGCTTTCGACGCAGCGGCAGAGGAAGTCGTGCTCGGTGCGGGTGCCGTCCTCGCTGCTCCATTCGACGTCGTCGCAGTGGTTGCGTGCCCGGGTGACGCTGTCGATGATGCCCTGGTGAACCTCCTCGGGCTCCATCTGCAGCTTGTACTTCATGTGCAGCGGGCTGGTGGCGACGAAGGTGTGGATGCGTTTTTGGGCCGCCGGCGCCAGGGCCTCGGCGGCACGGTCGACGTCCTTGAGGCCAGAACGCGCCAGGCCACAGACGATCGAGTCCTTGACCACCTTGGCGACTTCGTTGACGCATTCGAAATCGCCGTTGGAGGCGATGGGGAAGCCGGCCTCGATGATGTCGACACCCATGGCCTCGAGGATCTCGGCCAGGCGCAGCTTTTCCTCCAGCGTCATGGAGGCGCCGGGCGATTGCTCGCCGTCTCGCATGGTGGTGTCGAATATGTAAATTCGGTCGGTGTCGGTGGAAGTCATTCCTTTGGGTCCTTCGTATCGATGTGATGCAATTCGATTGTCGCTGTCCTCTTCCCCTGAACGTCAGCGCACCACACTGGAACCGTGGCTGCCAGGCTCAGGGGCAGCTAAGTCGAAGAACCCGCAGGAGGGTGTCGCGACGCTCTGGCCGCAACGGCAAAGATGGCGCAGGCAAGAAGCGCTTGAGCATAGGCAGGCCGGGCCGGGCCGCGATCTGCGGTCGGCTGGCTGTCCCACACTTGGCGTTCGTCTTCATGGCCTTCGCACCAAAACAGTTGGAATGATTTCAACTGGTTATCGGCCAGAATCTGCATTCAAGGTTAAGATTATGTGAAAGCGATCGGGAATTACTGCCCAATCCACCGCTCTCAACCTCGTCGCAAGTCACTGTAATAACTAGTACTACGCTCTTTTGTCCCTTTCTCGCAACTGCTTTGTTGGTGGCAATCAGAAAGACGAATTGGGCTCTTTTAGGAACTCGGCCTCGGCCGTCGTGGTCGCTCGCCCAAGGGCGGCGTTGCGATGAGGAAAGCGGCCAAAGCGTTGGATGATTTCGTGGTGCCGGCGGGCGAACTCCAAGGTTCGGGCGCCGGCTTCGTCGTCCTTCACCAGAGCGGCAAATAGAGTCATCGAACGTTCCTGGTCGGCCAGCTCCTCGCTGTGCTCGAAAGGCAAATAAAGAAACGTGCGCTGAAACTTCGGAAGCTCGCCGTCGAAGCCCTGATCAAGGGCACGCCCGGCCACTTCCCGGGCCAGGGCATCGCTGGCGAAAGCGTCTCCGCTACCGCGAAAGAGATTGCGCGGGAATTGATCGAGCAAGATGCACAGCGCCAGCGCACCGGCGGCGCTCTCCTGCCAATGGGCCAGCTCGCCCTGGCGGGCGGACTCGATCAGAGGCAGGAAGCGGCGGCGGATTTCGGCGTCGAAATCCAGGTCGGTCTTGAACCAGACCTCACGCTTGTCACCATAGCCGGCGCTGCCCGGGGCTCCGAACCAAAAGTCGAGAACCTCGGCAGCGCCGGTCATTTCCAGTGCGCCCTAATTCTTCGACTTGTCCACCAGCCGGTTTTCGGCGATCCAGGGCATCATGCCACGCAGCTTGGCACCGACCTCCTCGATGCCGTGCTCGGAGGCGCGCCGGCGCATGGTTTTGAAGCTGGTCTGGCCGACCCTGTTCTCGAGCATCCATTCGCGGGCAAAGCGGCCCGACTGGATGTCGTCGAGCACGCGCTTCATCTCTGCCTTGACGTCGTCGGAAACGATGCGGTCACCGCGCGTGTAATCGCCGTATTCGGCGGTATTGGAGATCGAGTAGCGCATGTTGGCGATGCCGCCTTCGTAGATCAGGTCGACGATCAGCTTGACCTCGTGGAGGCATTCGAAATAGGCCATTTCGGGGGCATAACCAGCCTCCACCAAGGTGTCGTAGCCGGCCATGATGAGACTGGTCAAGCCACCACACAGCACCACCTGCTCGCCGAAGAGATCGGTCTCCGTTTCCTCGCGGAAGGTGGTCTCGATGATGCCGGCGCGGCCGCCGCCGATACCGGCGCCGTAGCTGAGGCCGATGTCCTGGGTATTGCCGGAGGCGTCTTGTTCGATGGCCAGCAGGCAGGGCACGCCGCCGCCGCGTTCGTATTCCGAACGCACGGTGTGGCCGGGGCCCTTGGGTGCGATCATGAAAACGTCGAGGTCGGGACGCGGCTCGATCAGCTTGAAGTGGATATTGAGACCGTGGGCGAAGGCAATAGCGGCGCCCTCGTTGAGGTTGTCGCGAAGCTCGTCTTCGTAAAGCTGGGCCTGGATCTCGTCCGGCGCCAATATCATCACCACCTCGCCCCATTTGGCGGCCTCGGACGCGCTCATGACTTCGAAGCCGGCATCCTTGGCCTTTTGGCCGCTGGCCGAGCCGGGCCTAAGTGCCACCACCAAGTTCTTGGCTCCCGAATCACGCAGATTGGTGGCGTGGGCGTGACCTTGGCTGCCGTAGCCGACGATCACGACCTTCTTTGCCTTGATCAGGTTGAGGTCCGCGTCGCGGTCATAATAAACGCGCATGAATTGCTCCTTTTGAAACGGCGCCCCGCCCCGCGGCGCGCGCTGGGAAGGGGGCCTACATGGCCTCCGGGCCGCGGCTGATCGCTACAACGCCGGTACGCGAGACGTCGATCAGGCCGAGAGGCCGCATGAGGTCGATGAAGGCGTTGATTTTGTCGGTCGAACCGGTCATCTCGAAGACGAAGGATTCGGCAGTACTGTCGACGGCACGGGCTCGAAAGATGTCGGCGATGCGTAGCGATTCGACGCGCTTTTCGCCGCTCGCGCGCACTTTCAACAGCGCCAGTTCGCGCCCCACATGAGGCCCATTGGTGGTCAAGTCGCTGACCGAGTGCACCGGCACCAAGCGGCTGAGCTGGGCCTTGACCTGCTCGATCACCATCGGCGTACCGACGGTGACGATAGTGATGCGCGAGAGGTGCGCCGCATCGTCCACTTCGGCGACGGTCAGGCTTTCGATATTGTAGCCGCGGCCGGAAAAGAGGCCGATGACACGGGCCAATACGCCGGCCTCGTTGTCGACCAAAACGGTCATGGTGTGCCTGCGTTCGTCAGTATTTCTGCGTTCGTCGGAAGCCACGTTCACGTCCTTGCCTTGGCATAATGGTGCTTGTCTGGCGCCGTAGTCTCTGTGGCCGCAGGCTGCGGCCATCGGCAGATGGCGCTCATATCATATCGCCGTCAAGCCCTGATCGGGGCTTTCCGGTAGCTCTCCGTTGGGGCCCATGATCATCTCGTAGTGGGCCGCCCCCGAAGGAATCATGGGAAAGCAGTTCTCGGTCGGATCGATGACGATCTCGGCGATCACCGGACCGTCTGTGGCGATCATGGTTTCGATCGTGGCGTCCACTTCGTCGACCTTGTCGGTGCGCAGGCCGGTGGCGCCGAAAGCCTCGGCCAGCTTGACGAAATCGGGCAGCGAATCGATGTGGCTCTCGGCGTAGCGGCCGCCGTGCAGCAGCTCCTGCCACTGGCGCACCATGCCCATGTAGTTGTTTCTCAACAGCAGCACCTTGACCCCGGCCCGGTGCTGAACCGCTGTCGACAGCTCCTGAATGTTCATCATCAGCGAGGATTCGCCGGAGATGGCCACCACCAGGGCCTCGGGATGGGCGACCTGGACGCCGATGGCGGCCGGCAGGCCAAAGCCCATGGTGCCCAGTCCGCCCGAAGTCATCCAGCGGTTGGGCTTTTCCATGGACAGGTACTGGCCGGCCCACATCTGATGCTGGCCGACGTCGGTGGTGACGTAGAGGTCGCTCTCCTTGGTGATTTCGCGGAAGCGGTCGAGAACGTATTGCGGCTTGATCGGGCCATCGTCCTGCTTGTAGTCGAGGCAGCGTACCGCCCGCCATTCCTCGATCTGCTTCCACCAGGCGGCCAGCGCCTCTTTGTCGGGCTGGGCCACGCTGGCCCGCCAGATCTTGAGCATGTCTTCAAGCACATGACCGACGTCACCGATGATGGGAATATCGACCACCACGTTCTTGTTGATCGACGAGGGGTCGATGTCGACATGGATCTTTTTCGAACCCTGGCTGAAGGCATCGAGCCGGCCGGTGACGCGGTCGTCGAAGCGGGCGCCGATATTGATCATGACGTCGCTTTTGGCCATCGTCATGTTGGCCTCGTAGGTGCCATGCATGCCCAGCATGCCGAGATGCTGCTTGTCGGAGGCTGGATAGCCGCCCAAACCCATCAGCGTATTGGTGATGGGATAGCCCGTGGTGCGCACGAATTCGGTCAGCAATTGTGATGCAGCCGGGCCCGAATTGATGACGCCGCCGCCGGTATAGAAGATCGGCCGCTTGGCGCCGGCAATCAGGTCGACGGCCTGCCTGATGGCCTCGAGGTCGCCCTTGACCTGGGGCGTATAGGTTTTGTGGCGAACGTTGATCGGGCCCACGTATTCACCCTCAGCCATCAGGATGTCCTTGGGCAGGTCGACGACCACCGGACCCGGCCGGCCCGAGGCGGCAACGTAGAATGCCTCGTGCAGCGTATGGGACAGCTTGGCGATGTCCTTGACCAGGTAGTTGTGCTTGGTGCAGGGCCGCGTGATGCCCACGGTGTCGGCTTCCTGGAAAGCGTCGTTGCCGATCATGTGGGTCGCCACTTGGCCGGTCAGGCAGACGATCGGCGTCGAGTCCATCAGTGCATCGGTTAGGCCGGTGACGGTGTTGGTGGCACCGGGACCCGAGGTCACCAGCACCACGCCGACGCGGCCGGTGGAGCGGGCATAGCCTTCCGCGGCGTGCACTGCGCCCTGTTCGTGGCGCACCAGTACATGACGCAACGCGTTGTTTAGATGCAAGGCATCGTAAATCGGTAGTACGACGCCGCCGGGGTAGCCGAATACCACGTCGACACCCTGATCGACCAAGGCCTTCAGGATGATCTCGGATCCCGTCATACGCGTGCCGCTCATCGTACCAATCCTTCCTCTTTCCTTCCATTTGGCGCGGATTCTCAGCTGTTTCCCTTTCCTGCCGCCACGGGTGGTCGCCCGGGTGCCGGTGTCTGGCGCCTGCGGCGCCGGCCACCCGAGGCAAAGGCCAATGCGGCTCGGAGGTCGGAAAACCGCGACAAACTAGACCTTTGGGCGGGGGCGGTCAACTAGAACTGACGAATAATCGGAAAGTTTGTGGCAAAAAACCTTTTCGAATCTTGCGCAGTAATTGAGGGCCAATCGGCGGCCTGGTTGCGCAGCCAGGTTAGTTGGCGCTTGGCGTAGCGTCGGGTGTCGCGCTGCGTCAGGGCCACGGCCTCGTCGAGCGTGAGCTCGCCGGCCCGATGACGGGCCAGCGGCCGTACTCCCAGCGCCTTCATGGCCGGCAGACCGAGATCCAACGCCAATGCCTCGAGGGCCGCCACTTCGTCCAGGGCGCCGGCTTCGAGCATATCGAGAAAGCGGGCGTCGCAGCGCCTGTAGAGTTCGGATCTGGGCAGTTCGAGGATACAGCGCAGCAAAGGCTTGCCGAGAGGCTCCGCTGGCGCCTCCCGCTGCTCGACCTGCCATTGGGCCAGCGGCCGGCCGGTGGCCTGCAGCACTTCCCAGGCCCGGATCAGGCGGGCGCTGTCGCCGGCCCGCAGGCCGGCCGCGGTGGCATCGCGGGCCAGCAATTCGGCTCGCATGCCCTCACCGCCGAGTTCGCGGTGGCGAGCCTCGGCGGCGGCGCGAATGGCAGCGGGGATCTCCGGCACCGGGGCCAGGCCCTGGAGCAGAGCGCGCAGATAAAGCCCACTGCCGCCGACCACGATGGCGACGCGGCCAGCCGCCTGGGCGGCTGCGATTTCGGCCCGGGCCAAGGTCTGCCAGCGCCCGGCCGAACAACGCTCGGCCGCCGGCACGACGCCGTAAAGCCGGTGCGGCGCCCGGGCCATTTCGGCTGCCCCAGGCCGTGCCGTAAGGATGCGCAACTCGTCATAGACCTGCATGCTGTCGGCATTGATAACGGTGGCGCCGCCAACTTCGGCACAAGCCTCTGCCAGCTCCAGCGCCAAACCGGATTTGCCGCTGGCGGTAGCTCCCGTTATAAGGATGACGCCTTTGTCCATAGCCTCCACTTTTATCGAGGGGCCGCGCACCGGGCCGCCTGCCGGCCCTTTCTCACCGGTCGTACCGCACCATAATGGAAAACGTGCTCACGCTCATCGCCGGTCGATGGGACGCACCCTTGCAGACCTTGCAGGTGGATCTGGCCCAGGCCGCGCTGGACGAAGCCGGCGCCGGCACCGAGGCGGCTGACTGGCTCTGCCCTGCTGTGGCCTGTGACATTCCCTACGAAGGCATCGAGGCGGACGAAGGCGAGGCGGCGGTGCGGCAGTATCTCACCGATCTGCCCATCGATATCGTTTCGCAACCGTTGGCGGGGCGACGGAAGAGGCTGCTGGTGGCGGACATGGATTCGACCATCATCGCCCAGGAATGCATTGTCGAGATCGCCGAGTTTGCCGGCAAGCGGGCTGAGGTCGCGCGCATCACCGACCTGGCGATGCGCGGTGAGCTGGATTTCGAGGCAGCTTTGCGGGAACGCGCCAAGATGCTGGCGGGCCTCAGTTTCGATTTGCTGCACGAGGCCTGGGAACGGCGCATCAGCCTGACGCCGGGAGCCAACGCCCTGGTCGGCGTGATGCGCGCCAACGGCGCCTACACGGCGCTGGTCTCGGGTGGCTTCAACTATTTTACCCGGGCCGTCGCCCGCCGCGTCGGCTTCGATATGCACCAAGCCAACGATCTCGAGATCAAGGACGGCCAGATCACAGGCCGGGTGCTGGATCCGGTGGCCGGGGCGGTGGCCAAAAAACTGGCGCTGGAGCGCCTCTGCCGCGAGCTGGATATCGATTTCAGCGAGGCCCTGGCGCTCGGCGACGGCGCCAACGACATTCCCATGATCCAGGCGGCAGGCCTCGGCGTCGCCTACCACGCCCGGCCCCTGGTCGCCGCCGCCGCCCGCACCCGGATCGATAACAGCGACCTGACGGCGGCGCTTTACTTGCAAGGCTACCGCCGCGACGACATCGCGCCTTATCTCGACTGAGGTTGGGTATTTGTTGGTCCGAACCGGTGACATGGGCAACAGAATTTGACGGCTGCTGCTGGCTCCCTCTCCCGAATCGGGGGAGGGTGAGGGTGGGGGGCGAACCGCTATCGGTAGGCGTTCCACGGCGCTACCCCGGGAAACCATTTTTTCCGGGGTAACATGATTGTCTTCGAAAAAAACGGCCGGTGCACCAGGTGCACCGGCCGTTCCAACAAGCTTGATACTTACTCGGCTGCTACCTTGGGCAGACCCGCCAGCGCCATGGCGAGTTCGTCCTGCGAGTAGTCCTCGTCCTTCAGGTTACCCGCGTGGTATTCGCTGTAGGCCGTCATGTCGAAATGGCCGTGGCCGCAGAGATTGAACAGAATGTTGCGGCTGGTGCCTTCCGCCTTGCACTTGAGCGCTTCATCGATCGCGCCCTTGACGGCATGGTTGGCTTCGGGTGCCGGCGTGATGCCTTCGCTGCGGGCGAACTGCACGCCAGCGGTGAAGCACTCGGTCTGGTGATAGGCCACCGCGCGGATCAGGTCGAGATCGAAGAGGTGGCTGACCAGCGGACCCATGCCGTGGTAGCGCAGGCCGCCGGCATGGAATCCCGGCGGCACGAAGCTAGCGCCCAGCGTGTGCATCTTGACCAGCGGCGTCATCATCTTGGTGTCGCCGAAATCGTAGGCGAACTGGCCACGGGTCAGGCTGGGGCAGGCGGCCGGCTCGACGGCCACCACCTCGACGTCGGGGCCGCCCCTGAGCTTGTTGCCGATGAAGGGGAAGACCAGGCCGGCGAAGTTGCTGCCGCCGCCGGTGCAGCCCACCAGCACGTCGGGGTAGGCGTCGGCCATCTCCATCTGCAGGATGGCTTCCTGTCCGACCACGGTTTGATGCGTCAGTACGTGGTTGAGCACGCTGCCCAGCGCGTACTTGGTGTCGTCGTTGGTGGCGGCGATCTCGACGGCTTCGGAAATGGCGATGCCCAGGCTACCGGTACTGTCGGGATTGTCGGCGAGCACGGCCTTGCCGGCCTCGGTCTCGGTGCTCGGGCTGGCGACGCAGGAGGCACCGAAGGTCTCCATCATGGCCCGGCGATAGGGCTTCTGCTGGTAGCTGACCTTGACCATGAAGACCCGGATCTCGATGCCGAAGACGCCGCCGGCGAAGGCCAGCGACGAGCCCCACTGGCCGGCCCCGGTCTCGGTGGCGATCTTGGTGATGCCCTCTTCCTTGTTGTAGAAGGCCTGAGCCACGGCGGTGTTGGGCTTGTGGCTGCCGGTCGGGCTGACGCCTTCGTACTTGTAGAAAATCTTGGCCGGGGTATCGAGCGCCTGCTCCAGCCGCCGGGCGCGGTAGAGCGGTGTCGGCCGCCATAGGCGGTAGACGTCGCGCACCGGGTCGGGAATGCCGATCTCGCGGTCGGCGCTGACTTCCTGGCCGATCAGCGCCATGGGAAACAGTGGCGCCAGATCGTCGGGTCCCACCGGCTGACCGGTGCCCGGGTGCAAGACTGGTGCCGGCGGCTCCGGCAAGTCCGCCACGACGTTGTACCAAGCCTTGGGAATCTGCTCCTCTTCGAGCAGATATTTCGTGCTGTCCGTCATATTGATCCTCCCATGATCTCATCCCGGGCCCGATCCGCAACAGGGACGCCCGGTGTTCTGGCCGTATTCTACGCACCGCCCGGGTTCCGCGCCTAGGAGAAATCAGCGCTGCACCACTTGACTGTGCCAAAAAAAGAACGGCGGGGTTAACCCGCCGTTTTAGGTGTTGCCGGTAGGTTGATCCGTAGCTTTAGCTATCCTTCAGCCTGAGTGCCACGAAGCGCAGGTTTTCGGCCCGGCGTACCAGCAGCAGCACGGATTTTCGGCTGCTCTTCTTGACCTCGCGGACCTTGTCGAGAACCTGGCTCGGGCTGCCCACTTCCTCTTGCGCCACCTCGACGATGACGTCGCCCGCCCGGATGCCCTTTTCGGCGGCCGAGGAGTCCGCGTCTACTTCGGTGATGACCACGCCCTGGGTTCCCTCACCGAGTTCGAAGCGCTGGCGCAACTCGCCGGTGATGGCCGACAGCTTCATGCCCAGGGCATCCACGGCAGCGCTGCTGAGTTCCGGCGAGGACTGCTGTCGGGAAGCCAGTTGGACCTCGTTGAGTTCACCGATCTTGACCTGCAGATCGACTTTGGCGCCGGCGCGCCAGACCTGCACCACCACGGCCTTGCCGATTTCGGTTTCGGCTACCAGACGGGGCAGCGCCCGCATGCGCGTCACCTTCTTGCCGTCGAACTCCAAAATCACGTCGCCCGCCTTGAGACCGGCCCTGGTGGCCGGGCCATCGGGGTTGACCTCGGCGACCAGGGCGCCGCTGGCTTTGGCCAGGCCCAGGCTCTCGGCGATTTCGTCGGTGACAGGCTGGATCTTGACGCCGAGCCAGCCGCGCATGGTGCGGCCGAAGCTGCGCAACTGCTTGATTACCGGCCCGGCCAAATTTGAAGGCACGGCAAAGCCGATGCCGATGCTACCGCCCGAGGTCGAGAAGATGGCGGTGTTGATACCGATCACCTGACCGGCGGTGTTGAACAGCGGCCCCCCCGAATTGCCCCGGTTGATCGAAGCGTCGGTCTGGATGAAGTCGTCGTAACGGCCCGATTTGAGCTCTCTTGCCCGGGCCGAGATGATGCCCGCCGTCACCGTGCCGCCGAGCCCGAAGGGGTTGCCGATGGCCACCACCCAATCGCCGACCCGTGACTTGTCGGAATCGCCGAACTGGACGAAGGGTAAAGGCCGGCCGGCTTCTATCTTGAGCACAGCCACGTCGGTCTCCTTGTCGACGCCCAGCACTTTGGCCTTGAAGCGGCTGTCGTCGCTGAGGATGACGGTAACTTCGTCGGCCTCGGCGATGACGTGGTTGTTGGTGATGACGATGCCCTCGGCGGCGACGATAAAGCCCGATCCCAACGAAGTGGCGCGGCGGCTGGGGCGCTCGCGATTGCCGCCCGGTCGCTGGCGCTCGAAGAAGTCCTTGAAAAACTCCTCGAAGGGCGAGCCCGGCGGGAACTGCGGCACCGGCACCTCGCGTTGAGACGTGCGCATGGTCTGGGTGGTCGAAATGTTGACCACGGCGGGCGTCAGTTTCTCCACTAGGTCGGCGAAGCTCTCGGGTATCCCCCGGGCTTCGGCGCCGGTCCAGGCCAGCAGCCCCAGCACCAGCACGGTCGCGCCGGCCAGGGCATGCCAGCGGCCATTTGTTGCAGCTTGCTCTCTCACGTCTCTATTCCTTTGCACCGGTTGTCCGTCAGACAAGACATATGTAGAGCGAATTGTGAAAAAATTATGGCCGAACCGGGGCCATTTTCCGCCCCTTCAGCCCCGCACCAACCAGGCCAGCCCGACACCCAAGGTCGCGATCACCAGACCGGCATTGCGTAGCCAAGCCGAGGGCTGGTCCAAAACCAGCACCATCATGCGCTTCATGCCGTCGGGAAAGAGGGCGTAAAGCGCGCCTTCGATGACCAGCACCAGCGCCAGTGCCAGAAGCAGCTCATTCATCGCCTATCGGGCCGCCACCGCTTGGCCACTGCCGTCCATTCCCCTTCATTGGGCTTGTGGCACCGACCCGAGCTTACCCGAGAGCGAACGGAAGAAACTGAAGAACTCCGAATCGGGCGACAACACCAGCGTCGTGTCTTCCCCGCTCAGGGATTCGCGATAGGCCTCCATGGTGCGGTAGAAATTGAAGAAGTCGGGGTCCTTGCCGAAGGCGTCGGCGAAGATCTTCACAGCCTTGCCGTCGCCCTCGCCGCGGGTGATCTGGGCCCGTTTCTGGGCTTCTGCGATCAGCACCGTCTTCTCACGGTCGGCCCGCGAGCGGATACGCTGCGAGATCTCGGCGCCCTGGGCCCGGAACTCCCGCGCCTCGCGTTCACGCTCGGTCTTCATGCGGGCGTAGATGGCTTGGCTGTTGGCCTCCGGCAGGTCGGCCCGCTTGACGCGCACGTCGACCACGGTGATGCCGAAGTCGCGGGCCAACTCGTCGGTCCGCGCGGTGGCTTCTCGCATCAGCTTGCTGCGCTCGATGGTCAGCAGTGTGGCCAGCGGTACGCTGCCCAGCACTTGGCGCAAGCTCGAGGTGAGGATGGTATTGAGGCGTTGGCGCCCACGTTCCTCGGTCTGCATGGTCTGGAAAAAGCGCAGGGGATCGAGGATGCGGTAGCGCAGGTAGGCGTCGACCCCCAGCCGCTTCTGATCCGACGCAATGACCTCCTCGGCCGGGGCGTCGTAGGCCAGGATGCGCCTGTCGATGTAGATCACCTCCTGGATGAAGGGGATTTTGGCGTGCATGCCCGGCACCGTGACGACGCGCTTGGGCTCACCAAATTGCAGCACCAGGGCTTGGCGGGTCTGATGCACGGTGTAGAGGGAGCTGAAGGCCACTACCCCGATTGCCAGGACAATGACGGCGAGAATCGCCAGGGTGCGCCGGCTCATTGTCCACCTCCCGAGCGTTTTTGCAGCTCAGGCAGCGGTAAATAGGGTACCACGCCGCTGCCGCTCTTGTTGTCGATGATCAGCTTGTTCATGCCGGCCAAGATCTCCTCCATGGTCTCGAGATAGATGCGCTGGCGGGTGACGTCCTTGGCCTGGGCGTATTCGGTATAGACGGCCAGGAAACGGGCCGCGTCACCTTCCGAACGCGCCACCACCTCGGCTTTGTAGGCCTCGGCCTCCTGATTCATGCGCTCGGCCTCGCCGCGGGCCCTGGGGATGATGTCGTTGGAGTAGGACTCGGCCTCGTTGCGTTGGCGCTCCATATCGGCACGGGCGCGCTGGACGTCGCGGAAGGCGTCGATGACGGCCCCGGGTGGATCCACTTTCTGCAACTTGACGTCCTTGACCAGTACGCCCGATTCATAGGAATCCAGAATTTGCTGCAGCAGCTTCTTCGAGTTTTCCTCGACTGCCCGCCGGCCCTCGGCCAACACCGCCGCGATCGGCGTATTGCCCACGACCTCGCGCATGGCACTCTCGGCTGCCGCCTTCACCGTGACTTCGGGGTTCTGTATGTTGAAGAGGAACTTGCCGGCATCGCCGATGATCCAGAGAACGGTGAAATCGATGTCGACGATGTTTTCGTCGCCGGTCAGCATCAGGCTCTCTTCCGGCACGTCGCGCACGGCCGTTGAGTGCCCGCTATCGCCAGCCGTGCGGAAGCCGACGTCGATGCGGTTGTTGCGTAGCACCTTGGGGGTGATGACCGATTCGATGGGCCCCGGCAGGTGATAGTTCAGTCCCGGCCGGGTGGTATTGACCCATTGGCCGAAACGCAGGACCACGCCCTGTTCGTCGGGTTGCACCTTGTAGAAGCCGCTGGCCCCCCATATGGCGATCAGGATCAGCACGATCAGGGCGATGCCCCGCATGCCGCCGCCGCCGCTGGGCAACAAGCCACGAAAGCGGTCCTGGCCCTTGCGCAGGAGTTCCTCGAAATCGGGTGGTTGGGGACCGCCGCCGCCACCGCCGGGGCCTTGTCCCCAAGGGCCGCCACCGCCGCCGCCACCACCACCGCCTTGCCAGCCACCGCCCTGGTTTCTCCAAGACATCGGATTATGTCTCCTGCTCGTTAATAAAGGTTCGGTACGAAATCGCGGCGCAGAATTTGTTCCCCAGAGACCATTCCCGAGAAATCTTTCCCCAGGGATCTTCCCATTGCGCGTCCCGGCGTTATATGACAGCTAGCCCGCGGGCGCAACGCGGCGCGCAAAATGCGATTTCGGCCTCCCAGCCGGGGTGGTGAAAATATTGGCACGATAGTGGAGAATTCAAGCATGGCGACGGTTACCGAAGAGCAAATACTGGCGGCGCTCGCCGCCATCGAAGACGGCGATCAGGGCGGTGACGTGGTCGGCCTGGGCATGATCAGCGGCTTGCAAATCCGTGATGGCCACGTTGCCTTCGCTATTGAAGTGGCGCCCGAGGAGGGCGCCGCCAAGGAGCCGCTCCGCCAGAGCTGCGAAAAGGCCGTTCATGCCTTGCCCGGCGTGCTTTCCGTCAGTGCCGTTCTGACCGCCCACAGGGAAGTCACAGGGGATCGAGTTGCTGAGACCGGTCCGGTACCGGCGCCCTCCGCTGGTCCTGGTGGCCCCCGGCCGGCGCCCCAGGGCTTGCCCGGCATCACTTCGATCGTCGCCGTCGCTTCTGGTAAGGGCGGTGTCGGCAAATCGACCACGGCCGTCAACCTGGCGCTTGGGCTGGCCGCCGCTGGCCGCGCCGTGGGTATTCTCGACGCCGACATTTACGGCCCCTCGATCCCGCGCATGCTGGGCATCGGCGGCCAGCCGCTGTCGCCCGACGGCAGCTATCTGCTACCCATGCAGAACCATGGCGTGGTCTGCATGTCGATGGGCTTTTTGGTGCCCGATGACACTGCCACCATCTGGCGCGGCCCCATGGTCATGAGTGCGCTGGAGCAGTTGCTTCGCGACGTCAAATGGGGCGAGCTCGACGTGCTCGTGGTCGACCTGCCGCCGGGCACGGGCGACGCCCACCTGACCATGGCCCAACGCGTGCCGCTAAGTGGCGCCGTCATCGTCTCGACACCACAGGACGTGGCCCTGGCCGATGCTCGCAAGGGCATATCGATGTTCGAAAAGGTCGACGTGCCGGTGCTCGGCCTGATCGAGAACATGAGCTATTTCGTTTGCCCCCATTGTGACGAGCGTTCGGAGATCTTCTCCCATGGCGGCGCGCGGCGCGAGGCCGAGCGCCTGGGCGCCGAATTCCTGGGTGAGATCCCGATCTCCCTGGGCATCCGCGAAACCTCCGACGCCGGCACGCCGATCGTGGTCCACGATCCCGATTGCGCCGAGGCCCAGGCCTTCCTCAGGATTGCCGAGCGGGTGGGCGAAAAAATAGCCGCCGCCGAGGCGGAGAGTGCCAGCCAGGCCCCGCGCATCGTCGTGCAATAGGGCGGCCCAACGGCGGAGCGCCGTTTTTTGAATATTGTCATTCCCGCGAAAGAGCCTGTGAAGAAATACCGCAACTGCCTGAACAACCGAAAAGAACACCCCCTCCCTGACCCTCCCCCGTCAAGGGGGAGGGAAAAAGTAAGGGTCACAGCCAGTTTCGGCTCCCTCCCCCCTTGTGGGGGAGGGGTGGGGTGGGGGGGATGGCGGCAATCGACGCCAGCTGTTCAATTTCTTCACACGCTCGAAAGCGGGAACCCAGGTTTTGTACAGTTTTTTGCTATCGTTGCGCGGCTGTACTCTGGAAACACCAAAAAAACCTGGATCCCCGCTTTCGCGGGGATGACGAACGAGGGCGCAAGCGCCCTAACCCTCGCGGCCCAGCATCTCCATCAGTTCCGACCATTCGCGCTTGGACATGCCGCTGCCGGCCTGGCTGACGTCTTCGCCGGCGATCAGGCGTTTGACCGCGGCCAGGCCCTTCGAAGACAGATGGGCGCCGCCGTGGCGGTAGTTGACGAAAGCGTCGTAGGTCTGCGGCACCCAGCGCTTCATGGTCTCCAGCATGGCCTCGGCGTATATGCGGATCTCGAACTGGGCGTGCTCGTCGGCGCGCAACGAGAGGAAGTGCATAAGATTGTGCAGATCGGTCTTCCAGTACCACTGGGTATAGAAATTGAGCGATAGATTCATGCGGGCCAGTTCCCGGGCCAGGCCCTGACGCCCGGGATCGAGTGGCTCTCCGCCATCGTCCTCGTTGAGCATTTCCTGGTAGTCGGCGTAACTCTGCTCGGCGTCACGGCGCAGCAGCTCATAAACCCGCGCCGCCTCGTCACCCGTCAGCGTCTCGCCACGCCCCTGGCGGTTGACCGTCGATTGGGCCGCCAGGTCTTCGGCGGCGGGCAGATAGAATTCGTTGTCGAGGATTGAATAGCGTGCCGAATATTCGTTGACGCTGGCGGTGCGATGGCGGATCCACTGTCGCGCCACGAAGATCGGCAGCTTGACGTGGTACTTGATCTCGGCCATCTCGAAGGGCGTGGTGTGGCGATGGCGCAGCAGGTAGTTGATGAGGCCGGCATCGCCGCGCACGGCCTTGGTGCCGCGGCCGTAGGAGACCCGCGCCGCCTGCACCACGGCACTGTCGTCTCCCATGTAGTCGACAACTCGGATGAAGCCGTGATCGAGCACCGGGATGACCTGATAGAGGATTTCCTCGAGCCCGGGCGAGGTGCTGCGGCGGGTGCTGAAGGTCTCTTGCCGTTGGGCCTCGATTTCGGCCTCTTGCTCGGGCGTCACGTGCATTGCTGATCTCCTTTGGCTGGCACCATAGCGCCGCCCGCCCGGCGGCGGCAACAAATCCGGGTTGGCACTTCCAAAGTCAGGTGAAAATGCCTATATTCGACATGTCGGGAAACCGACTATGGCGATAAACGGTGCGCGAAATAGGCGTTACGGACCCGGGGGCAGTACCCGGCGCCTCCACCATAACCGCATGGCCCGGCTAATTTGATTGCTCGGCGGGACTTTTTGGGAGTGCGGTTTTGTTGGGGGCGACACAGGATCGACGTGCGCGGTAAAGGTGTATTTTTCGCCCGGCATGATACCACCGTTATCGGGTCACATTCACAAATGCCAATGACAACGAGGCATTTGCAGTCGCCGCATAGGTAACTGCGGGGTTCGGGGGGCACCTGGCAACAGAAGCCCCTCACTTTCTTTTTTCTGGCGGCCCGGCCAGCCGGGCGATCCATGCCCGAATCCATCCAAACAAATAGAGGTCGACTTGCCCCGCCGGGGCATTAGTATTGTGTCCGGCGGATTGGCCGGCATGAGCGCCGCTGGCAGAGCATCCAAGGACGCCAACCCTGATGGCCGAAGACCTGATGCAATACAAGGATATCGTCGAGCGTGCGCTCAAGGGCGTGGTGCGTGAGGCCTTGGAGTACGTGGCGGTCGGCGGCCTGCCCGGCGAGCACCACTTTTACATCTCCTACCTGACAGGCGATCCCGGGGTCGAAATACCGAGCTATCTGCGCGAGCGCTATCCCGACGAGATCACCATTGTCGTCCAGCACCAATTTTGGGATCTCGAGGTGACCAACGAGCAGTTCGCCGTGACGCTCAGCTTCAGCGGCAAGAGCGAGCGCCTGGTGGTGCCGTTCTCGGCGCTCACCGGTTTCGCCGATCCCAGCGTCGAATTCGGGCTGCAGTTCCGTTCCGAAGACGGGCCGCTGCCGGTGGGCGACATTGCCCCCGCGCCGGCAGCCGTCAGTGAGGCCCAGGACGACGGCCCCGATGACGCCACGGCAGAAGTCGTGGTGCTCGACAGCTTTCGCAAAAAGTAGATCTTGATAATTCAGGGCGGCGCTGGACTGTCGCCCTGCGGCCAGGGGACGAGCCATGCCTGACAGCGATTTTCAGCCTCTATTCCAACTTGCCTCCGCCGACACGCCGTGGCGCCGCCTGGATGGCGACTTCGTCGAAACGCTCGATCTCGCCGGGCAGACTGTGCTCAAGGTTGACGAGGCGGCGCTGAGTCTGCTGGCGGCCGAGGCCATGCGCGACGTTGCCCATCTTTTCCGGCCCAGTCACCTGTCCCAGCTGCGGGCCATTCTGGACGATCCCGAGGCCTCTGAGAATGACCGCTATGTGGCCCTCGAGCTCTTGAAGAACGCCAATATCTCGGCCGGCATGGTGTTGCCCAGCTGCCAGGACACCGGCACCGCCATCGTGCTTGCCAAGAAGGGCCAATACGTCTGGACAGAGGGCCACGACGAGGCGGCGCTGAGCCGCGGCATCGCCGAGACCTACGCCACCAGCAACCTGCGTTATTCGCAGATGGCGCCGCTCGATATGTACGAAGAGGTCAACACCGGCTCCAATCTGCCGGCCCAGATCGATATCCTGGCCGAGGCCGGCGCAGCCTACAAATTCCTCTTTATCGCCAAGGGCGGCGGCTCGGCCAACAAGACCTTTCTTTTCCAGCAGACCAAGGCGCTCTTGAATCCTGAATCGCTGCTTGCCTTCCTCGACGAAAAAATGCGTTCGCTCGGCACTGCCGCCTGCCCGCCCTACCACTTGGCCATCGTCATCGGGGGCACTTCGGCGGAATTGAACCTGAAGACGGTCAAACTGGCGAGCTGCCACTACCTCGACACCTTGCCCGAGAGCGGCGATGAGAGCGGCCGTGCCTTCCGAGATCGCGATCTCGAGTCGGCCGTGCTCGAGCTCAGCCGCAAGAATGGCATCGGCGCCCAATTCGGCGGCAAGTACTTTTGCCACGACGTGCGTGTTGTTCGGCTGCCTCGGCACGGTGCCTCGTGCCCCGTCGGCATCGGCGTCTCGTGCTCGGCCGACCGCCAGATCCTGGGCCGCATCGATGCCGGCGGCGTCTTCCTAGAGCAACTGGAGGCCAATCCGGCGCAATATTTGCCCGAGGTCGAGGATGCCGGTTTCGAGGGTGAGGTGGTCGCCATCGATCTGGCGGCGCCCATGGCCGATATCCTGAAAACCCTGACCCGCCACCCGATCAAGACCCGCCTTTCGCTCAGTGGCCCGCTGATCGTGGCCCGCGACATCGCCCATGCCCGGCTCAAGGAGCGCCTCGACGCTGGCCAGGGGCTACCCGACTACGTCAAGGATCACATCATCTATTACGCCGGTCCCGCCAAGCAGCCCGAAGGGCTGCCCTCGGGCTCGTTCGGCCCGACCACGGCCGGGCGCATGGACGCCTATGTCGATCTCTTCATGCAAAATGGTGCCAGCCTGATTAGCCTGGCCAAAGGCAACCGCAGTGCCCAGGTGCGCGAGGCCTGTGCCAAACACGGCGGTTTCTACCTCGGCTCCATCGGCGGCCCGGCGGCCCGCCTGGCCCAGGACTGCATCCGCAAGGTGGAGGTGCTGGAATACCCCGAGCTGGGCATGGAGGCCATCTGGCGCATCGAGGTGGAGAACTTTCCTGCCTTCATCATCGTCGATGACAAAGGCAACGATTTTTTCTCGAACCTCTAGGATTGCGCGTCAAACTTTGAAGGAGAAGGCTATGCCCAGCGAGAACCTGCAGCGGTGGCACCAGATTATTTCCGCTCGCGACGTCGCCGCTCTCGATCAGCTCCTGGCGGAGGATGCGGTGTTCCACTCGCCCGTCGTCCACACGCCCCAGCGCGGCCGGGAAATCGTCAAGGCGTACCTGATGGCGGCGCTCAAGGTTCTGGGCGGAAGCGCCTTCAAATACCTTCGCGAATTCGACTGTCAGGACCGAGCAGTGCTCGAGTTTGCAGCCGAAATCGATGGCATTCAGATCAACGGCGTCGACATGATTGAATGGGACGCTGACGGTCGGATAACCGATTTCAAGGTCATGGTGCGTCCCCTCAAGGCGATACAGGCGGTGCACCAGGAAATGGCAAAGATCTTAGCGGCCGCCCGGAGTTGATAACTGGAAAGTGCTCTAGAGTGGTTTTGATGTTGTCATTCCCGCGAAAGAGCCTGTGAAGAAATTCGACGGCGGCCTCCGCTGCAGCCCATTCCTCCCCCACCCCGGCCCCACAAGGGGGGAGGGAGCCGAAACCGGCTGTGTCCCTTACTTATTCCCTCCCCCTTGATGGGGGAGGGCCGGGGTGGGGGTGTTTGGTATTAGTGGCCCAGAGCCCTCGTCCGCGCGTTCGCTGAATTCCTTCACAGGCTCGAAAGCGGGAAACCAGAAGATATGTTCGTTTCTGCCGTCTTACGGTGATCATCTTGTAAACCCAACCACACCTGGGTTCACGCTTTCGCGGGAATATCGGGTGCCGTCCCTTTAAAACACCTTTTTCCAGGTCTTGGTGATCCACGAATCCGGGTCACCCTCGGGCCTCAGGTCGACGCCGGTCAGCAGCAGGTAGCTGTCCTGGTACCAGGGGCTGCCGGGGAAATTGTGGCCCAGCACGGCAGCCGCCGTCTGCGCCTCCTTCTTCACCCCGAGTTGCAGATAGGCCTCGGTCAGCCGGTGCAGCGCCTCGGCCGAGTGGGTTGTCGTTTGGAAGCTTTCGATGACCACGCGGAAGCGGTTGATAGCAGCGATCGGGGTGCCGCGGCGCAGATAGAAACGGCCGATTTCCATCTCCTTGCCGGCCAGGTGGTCGCGGGCCAGGTCTATTTTTAGGCGGGCGTCGCGGGCGTATTCACTGGCGGGGTAGCGCCGCACCAGCTCCTGCAACGATCCCAATGCCATTTTCGTGACGTTCTGGTCGCGGCCGATGTCGGCGATCTGCTCGTAGTAGCTGACCGCAATCAGATAGAAGGCGTAAGGCGCGCTTTCGTTGCCGGGATGGAGCTGCAGGAATCGTTGGGCGGCCAGGATGGCCTGGTCGTATTCGTTGATCTTGTAATAGGAGTAGGCGGCCATGAGCTGGGCCTTGGTGGCCCATGTGGAGTAGGGGTGCTGGCGCTCCACCTCGTCGAACAACTCCGCCGCTTCGAAATAGTCGTTGGCCAGCATGGTGGCGTGGGCTTCGTTGTAGATCTCTTCGACCGGGCGCTCGACGTAGGGGCGTTCATCGTCCGACGAGCAGGCCACCAGCAGCCCAAGTGTCAGCATGAGCGCCGCCCGCCCAGCCCTGCGCCAGTGCTTTGTCGATCGCTTGAAAACCGTCATATATTCACCCGTCTGCCACGCCGCAGCCCTGCGCAGGGCCAAGCGCGGCGGAGTATATCACGGGCAAAATAATTGCAAGTGCCGTTGCCGGCCGAGCGGAAAAATTCTCAGGCGATAGCTGCGGCGGCGGCCGGCGGCCAGGCGTTGGCAGCTTCGCTTGGGGCCTCGACGGTTGCGGCCAAGGCGCCGTCCGTGGTTGTCCGGCACCAAGCCTCGGCATCGGCGAACAACGCTGTCAGGAGCTTGTTGTTGAGGCTGTGGCCGCCGCACCGGCTGTGATAGCGGCCCAGGAGCGGGGCGCCGGCGAGATAAAGATCACCGACCGCGTCCAAGGCCTTGTGGCGCACGAATTCGTCGCCGTAGCGCAAACCATCCTGGTTGAGGACGCCTTCGTTGCTGACGACGATGGCATTTTCCAGCGAGCCGCCGCGAGCCAGGCCACGGGCCCGCAAGGCCTCGACGTCGTCGAGGAAACCGAAGGTGCGAGCGCGGCACAACTGGTCCTTGAAGGTGCCCAGTGCGATATCGATGCGCCAGCTTTGGCGTGAGATCAGGGTGTTGTCGAAATCGATCTCGACATCGAGCATGAAGCCGTCATAGGGGCTGAGGCAGGCGTAGCGATCGCCGTCATCGATCTCCACCGTCTTGAGCACGCGTATGCTGTGGCGCTCGGGAAGTTGCTCGACCAAGCCGGCGCATTCGATCAGGAAAACGAAAGGTGCGGCGGAGCCGTCCATGATGGGAACTTCGCCGCCGTCGAGTTCGACAATGGCGTTGTCGACACCGCAGCCGTAGAAGGCTGCCATCAAGTGTTCTACCGTGGCTATGCTGGTGCCGGAATCATTGCTGGTGGTGGTGCCCAGGGTGGTGTCGGAGACACCGTTCCACTCTGCCGTCACCTCGGCCACGGGGGCCGGACGATCGAGGCGGCGGAAGACGATGCCGCTGCCGGCCTCGGCCGGCCGCAGCGTCATGGCCACGCGAACGCCGCTATGGAGCCCGATACCGGTGCAGCTGATGGGATTTCTCAGGGTTTGCTGGCGTACGCTGGGCGCCGCTTGAAGATCGAATGCGATGGAACCAACCCTCCAGGGTAGCCGTCTAACGCGGCTTACTGTTTAACTTGGCTTACTGCCAAACATGGCTTACTGCCTAACAACGCTTACCGTCATCCACCCGATGGGGGAAAATGGCTAGAGAACAAGCACTTCGGCGGTTCTAGCAACATCCCCCGAAGGGCTCAAATCACTTGTTATTGCAGGTTGTTACGGTCTTTCTGCCGATCTTTTCCAGGCCTCCGAAGGCGCTTCCGGGGAGGACGGCAGGCGGCCGAACGGATGTCGTTCGGGGGGAATTCCGCCGCCGCTTCCCGGGCTGCCACCAGAGTTGCCGGCCCCCGCCTTAGTTGGCCTGACGGCGCAGGAAGGCGGGGATGTCGAGCAGGTCGTCGTCGCTCGGCGCTGGGCTCAGCGTGCCGGTTGCCGGCAGCGACGGAGACGCGGCGGGCGTGACGTCGAGCGGCTTGACCGGCGTCGGGGCCGGCTGGGGCCGTTCCTCGGGTACCCGGCTGGCCGCCGGGGCCGTCGGGGCCGCTACACCCGCCGGGGTGGCAGGTTTGGGCTGCTTTGCCTCCTCCGCGGCCTGGCGCGCCCGTCCGGTGCCGGTCATGCGTTCCAGCAGACTGGGCCCGCGCTGGTGCTTCTTCGACTGCTTGCTGGCGTTGTCCAGAGCCGCCGTGGCGAAAGGCTCGGGCGCCCGCAGGGGCTGGCGCTTGAGCAGGGGCTCGACCGGTGGCGGCGGAATGAAGGACTCGCGGGCCGCTGTTGCCGGCTCCTTGGGCTCGCTCTCGTCCTTGGCCTGGACCGCGGGTTCGCTTGCTGCCTCGGCCGTCACAGGCGGGACTTCGGGAGCCGAAGCGGGGGCCGGGGTGGTGACGGATGCCGGAGCGGGCACGGGACCGATCGGTGCCGTCGAGCGCAGCGCTACCGCCGGCGTGCGGGCCTCGGCCAATTGCCGGACCTGAGGCGGACCGCCATCGGCTTCGACCTCGTCGAGTTGGGCTTCGGCGCCGGCGTCCGTGCCGGTCTCGGGTTGGCCGCCGCCGACCACTTGCAGGCGCAGGCTGGGGCTGGTCACCGGCTGCCGGTTGGTTTCGGAATCGATGCCAGTGGCGACGATGCTCACCCGCATTGTGCCTTCGAGGGTCTGATCGAAGGTCGAGCCGAAGATGATGTTGGCCTCCGCGTGCACCTCGTCGCGCACCCGGTTGGCGGCCTCGTCGACTTCAAACAGCGTCATGTCCATGCCGCCGGTGATGTTGATCAAGACCCCGGTGGCACCTTGCATGGAAACGTCGTCCAATAGCGGGTTGGAGATTGCCGCCTCGGCCGCCTCCAGCGCCCGCTTCTCGCCTTCCGCCTCGCCGGTGCCCATCATGGCCTTGCCCATCTCGCCCATGACCGCGCGCACGTCGGCAAAGTCGAGATTGATCAGGCCGGGCATGATCATCAGGTCGGTGACCCCGCGGACGCCGGAATAGAGCACGTTGTCGGCCATTTCGAAGGCCTCGGCGTAGGTCGTCTTCTCGTTGGCCACGCGAAAGAGGTTTTGGTTGGGAATGACGATCAGGGTATCGACGTAGCGTTTGAGTTCCTCGATGCCGGCCTCGGCCATGGCCATGCGGCGCCCACCTTCGAAGTGGAAGGGCTTGGTCACCACGCCGACGGCCAGGATGCCGGCCTCGCGGGCCGCCTGGGCCATCACGGTGGCGGCTCCGGTGCCGGTGCCGCCGCCCATGCCGGCGGTGATGAAGGCCATGTGGCTGCCTTCCAGGTGGTCCATGATCTCGTCCAGCGCCTCCAGAGCGGCATCGCGGCCGACTTCGGGATTGGCGCCGGCACCCAAGCCGTAGGTGACATTGGTGCCGAGCTGGATACGGCGCTCGGTCAGGGTTTGGGCCAATGCCTGGGCGTCGGTGTTGGCGACGACGAATTCGACGCCTTCGAGTTTGGCATTGATCATGTTGTTGACGGCGTTACCCCCGGCGCCGCCGACACCGATGACGGTGATCCTCGGTTTTAGCTCGGTGGGTTCCGGCATACTCAGGTTGATCGGCATAGCTACCTCCAGTTAGGACGGGGAATTCCCCATTCCCCGGGATTTCAGTCGCGGCCCGTTTGGGCCATTTTTCTCGCTCCTTCTGGCCTTTTGGCCTCCTTCTGACCGGTGGAACCGCTGTTTTTCCCTTGCGGTTCCCGGCCCCCTCAAAAATTCTCGCGCAGCCACTGTCCGACCCGAGCAAGACCCTGCCGCGGCGCCGTTTCGGCGGCCTCCGGCAGCGCGCTACGGCCCTGGGCGGCGTGGCACAAAAGCCCGGCACAGGTGGCAAAAGCGGGACCCCCGGTGGCCTCGGCCAATCCCTGGATATGCACCGGCCGGCCTATGCGGACCTGTTTGTCGAGTACCTTGGCGGCCAATTCGCGCATGCCGGTGAGTTGGCTGGCGCCACCGGTCAGCACCACCCGGCGGCCGGCCGTGCGGGCATAACCCGAAAGCTCGAGGCGCTCGCGCACGAACTCGAGGATTTCCTCGGCGCGTGGCTGGATGATGGAGCTAAGCAGCGAGCGCGGTACGTGGTTGGGTTCAGCCAGCTCGGTTTCGCCGACCTGCGGCACGTCGATCATGGCGCTTTCGTCGGCGGGGCTGGCGATGGCGGTGCCGTAGAGCGTCTTCATGCGCTCGGCATGGGCCACCGGCGTGGCCAGGCCACGAGCGATATCGTTGGTGACGTGTTGGCCACCCAGCGTCACGACGTCGGCGAAATGCAAATCGTGGTCGTAAAAGACAGCGATAGTGGTGCTGCCGCCACCCATGTCGATGACGGTTACGCCCAGGTTCATCTCGTCCTCGTCAAGGATCGAAAGTCCCGAGGCATAGCTCGAGATGAGCGTTTCCTCGGCGTCGAGATGGGCCCTCTCGAGACAGATCCTGAGATTGCGCAGCGCGCCTGTGCTGGCGGTTACGACGTGAATGTCGACACCGAGACGAGAGCCGAACATGCCGCGCGGATCGCGCACGCCGTTGGCGCCGTCAACGCGGAAGCCAACGGGCACAGCGTGGGCCACTTCGCGCTCGCCGCTTTCGGCTCGCGGGCGGCCCTGGGCCAGCACCCGGCGCAGATCGGCGTCGCTGATCTCGTGGCCCGAGACCGCCACCTCGACGCCCACCGTGTGGGAAGCCGGATCGCCGCAGGAGAAATTCACCAGCACCCGCTTGACCGTTTCGTTGGCCATGCGCTCGGCCGCCTCGACGGCCGCCGTGATGGCCGCCACGGTCGCTTCCAAGTCGACCACGGCGCCGCCCCGCAAGCCCCGCGAGACCTGGTGGCCGATGCCGACGATGCGGCTGGCGCCGGTGGCGTCGACGCGGGCGATAAAGCAGCAGACCTTGCTGCTGCCGACATCGAGGGCGGCGACCAAACCGCTACGTGCCGTGCCCCGTGTGCCCAGTTTGTTGATGCCGTTCACGGTGGCGTTTCCTTCCTTAGGTGCTCTTGCCGGGATGACGCCGCTGGGACGCCGCCTCGGGTGTAAGACGTACGATCAGGCGATCCGGCAGGCGCAGGTCGATGGCCCGCAACTGCCGTGAAAGAATGCTGTGTTTTTGCTCCAGTGCCGCCAGCCGGGCCCAGGCTTCGGCGCCGTCGTCCTCGGGCAAGCGCACCGTGAGGCCGTTGGCAAAGCGCACGTCCCAGCGCCGGCCACCCTGGCGGCGGGCCGCTTTGACTCGGGCATACAGCGCCGGTTGACGCGCCAGCATGTCGACCAGTGCGCCCACCTGGGCCGGGGCCTGGCGCCCGGTTACCACCAGCAGACCGGCATAGCGCTTGGCGATGCGGTCGCCGATGACGGCGCCCTCGCGGTCGATCAGCGAACGCCGCTTGCCGCGGCGCCAGATCGCAAAGGGCCGGCGCTCGACGATGGTCACGGCGATGGTGTCGGGCAGGTGCCGCGCCACCGAAGCTCGGCGCACCCAGCCCAGGGCCTCGATGCGGCGCTGCGCAGCCTGGCTGTCGAAGGCGATGATCGAGCCGCCCTGGGGGGCGGCCAAGGCGCGTGCCAGGGCCCGCCGGCTGGTCTCGACGCGGCCGCTGACGACGACGTCCGCTATGCTCAGGCCGGCGCCGTGCACGGCGTCGTTGAGCAGCTTCTCGGCCCCGGCCACGGCGCGGCCGGGATAGTCGTAGCGCACCAGCCAATAACATCCGAGCGCCAGCAGGGCGCCAGCGGTCAGGGCCACGGCACTGCCCAGCAGGCGGCGGTTGAGGCCCTGGCGGCGGCTGCGCCCGCTATTGCGCCCGCGATTGCCCCCCCGGTTGCGATTAGCCGGCCGGGACTTCTGCTTCAAGCGTCCCAGGTCCCGCGGCATACTGTTGCGCATCACCGCGGGCATCCGGCGTCCTCCAGCATCCATTCCACCAGCTCGACGAAGCCGATTCCGGAATGGGCGGCGATCTCGGGCACCAGCGAGAGTGGCGTCATGCCCGGCTGGGTGTTGATCTCGAGCAAATAGAAGCCGCCGTCCTTGCCGTTCTCGCCGGCTTCGTCGTCATAGCGCAGGTCAGCCCGACTGACGCCACGACAGCCCAGCGCCTCGTGGGCCCGCAGGGCGATGTCGAGGCTTTCGCGGTAGTGCTCGGGCGCCATGGGGGCCGGCATCAGGTGCTCGGCGAAGCCCTCGGTGTATTTGGCCTGGTAGTCGTAAAAACGGCCCTTGGGGCGGATCTCGATGGCGCCCAGGGCAGCGTCGCCCATCACCGCCACCTGGATCTCGCGGCCCGGGATGTAGCGCTCGACCAGCACCTCGTCGCCGAACTCCCAGGGAGCGTCGTCCACGGGCTCGCAATTGTCGCCGCTCAGCACTATCTTGACGCCGACGCTGGAGCCCTCGTTGAGGGGTTTGATGACGTAGGGCGCCTCCATGATTTGTCCGGCCAGCACCTCGTCGCGGTGCACCACCCGTCCCTCGGGGCAACGCAGGCCTTCGCGGGCAAACAGCGTCTTGGCCACCGGCTTGTCCATGGCCAGCGCCGAGGCCAGTACGCCGGAATGGGTGTAGGGAATACCCAGCACTTCAAGCAGCCCTTGGAAGCAGCCGTCCTCGCCGTAGCGACCGTGCAGCGCGTTGAACACCACGTCGGGCGCCAGCTCGGCGATCTCGCTGCCGGCATTGCGGCCGACGTCGATGCTGCTGACGCGGTGGCCGAGCTGCTCCAGCGCCTCGGCCACGGCGGCGCCCGAAACCAGCGAGACTTCGCGCTCGGCCGACCAGCCACCCATCAATACGGCTACATGGCGGCTCATGAGGGCAGCTCCGGGTGGTCCTTGTGGCGGCCGATGCGGCGGATCTCCCAATGCAGCTCGATGCCGGTCTCGGCGGCTACGCGTCGGCGCACCTCCTCGCCCAGTTGCTCCAGATCGGCGGCCGAAGCGTTGCCGGTGTTGATGAGGAAGTTGCAATGCTGTTCCGAAACCATGGCGCCGCCACGCTTGAGGCCGCGGCAGCCCGCCTGGTCGATGAGCTCCCAGGCCTTTGCTCCCTCGGCGCCATGGGGGTTGCGGAAGGTCGAGCCGCCGGTGCGGCTGCGTACCGGCTGACTGGTCTCGCGGGCCTGGCGAATGGCGGACATGCGTCCGGCCACGGTCTCCGGCTTGGCCGGCTCGCCCGCCAGCACGGCGCCAACCACGATCCAGTCGTCGGGCAGGCCCGAACGGCGGTAACCGAAGTCGAGCTCGGCCGGCGTCATCACATGCACCTGGCCCCCCGGGTCGATGGCTTCGGCCTCGACCAGCACGTCCTTGATTTCGCGGCCGTAGGCGCCGGCGTTCATGCGCAGTGCGCCGCCGATGGTGCCAGGGATGCCGCTGAGGAATTCGAGCCCGGAAAGGCCGACCAGCTTGGCCGTCAGGGCGACGTTGACGTCGAGCGCTCCGGCGCCGACATGGACGCGTTGCTCGCGACACGAGATGCGGGCGAAGCCCCGNCCCAGCCGAATGACCACGCCCGGCACGCCGCCGTCGCGCACCAAGAGGTTCGAGCCCACGCCGATCACCGTCAGCGGCACCTCGGGCGGGCGCCGGCGCAGGAAGTCGGCCAGGTCGTCGCGATCGGCGGGGCGGAACATGACCTCGGCCGGCCCGCCGACGCGGAACCAGGTGATGCCGGCCAGCGCGACGTTCTCACTCAGCCGGCCGCGCACCGGTGGCAGGCGCTCGATCAGACTGGGCTGGCGGATTTCGGCGGCCATCATCATCCGCTGGCCTCCTGCGGCTGAGTTGCGGCGACAGTCAGTTGCTGCGGCAGCTCATGGGCCCAGGCGGTGATGTTGCCGGCTCCCAGGCAGACCGCCAGGTCGCCTTCGCCGGCCACCGCCGCCAAAGCGTCAATCACTGTGGCGGCCAGTTCGTCGGGCCCCTTCAGGGCCACCACGTGGCGGTGGCCGTGCTGCCTCAGCCCGGCCACCAGGCTGTCGCGGTCATAGCCGCTGATGGGCTCCTCGCCGGCCGCATAGACGTCGGCCACGATCACCGTGTCGGCATCGTTGAAGCAGTTGCAGAATTCCTCGAACAGGTCCCGCAGCCGGCTGTAGCGATGGGGCTGGACGATGGCCACCAGGCGCCCCGCATAGGCCTCGCGGGCCGCCTTGAGCACGGCCGAGATCTCCACCGGGTGGTGGGCGTAGTCGTCGATCACGGTGATGCCGGCACCCTGGCCGGTGCGGCTGAAGCGCCGCTTGACGCCGCTGAAACCCTCCAGCGCGCGGCGCACGACGTCGGCGCCGATGCCCATTTCGCGGGCCACAGCCAGTGTCACCAGAGCGTTCATGACGTTGTGCGCGCCAGGCATGGGCAGGCGCAGATCGTCGAGGCGTTCGCTTCGGCCGCTCTGGCGATCGTTCAACAGCACGTCGAAATGGCTGCCACCGGCGGCGTGGCGCATCTCCAAAAGGCGCACGTCGGCCTGCGGGCTGGAGCCATAGGTGACGATGCGCCGGCCCGAAATGCGGGCCACCATCGATTGCACTTCGGGATGGTCGATGCACAGGATGGCGGCGCCGTAGAAGGGCACGTTTTCGATGAAGGCCTGAAAGGCCCGGCGCAGACTGTCGAAGTCGCCATAGAAATCCAGATGCTCGGGATCGATGTTGGTGACCACGGCGATGGTTGCCGGCAGGCGCACGAAGGTGCCGTCGGATTCGTCGGCTTCGACCACCATCCAGTCGCCGGCTCCGAGCCGCGCGTTGGTGCCGTAAGCGTTGATGATGCCGCCGTTGATCACCGTGGGATCGAAGTTGGCGGCTTCCAGCAACGCCGCTACCAGAGACGTGGTCGTAGTCTTGCCGTGTGTTCCGCCGACCGCCACACACCACTTCAGGCGCATCAGCTCGGCCAACATCTCGGCCCGGGGCACCACCGGCAGGAAACGCTCGCGGGCCGCCGTGACCTCGGGGTTGTCGGGCTTGACGGCGGACGAAATTACCACGACCTCGGCCTCGCCCAGGTGCCCGGCGGCGTGGCCGTGGGCAACCTCGATGCCCATCGTCTGCAGGCGCTTCACGTTGGCGCCCTGGGCCAGATCGCTGCCCTGAACCTGATAGCCGAGATTGTGCATGACCTCGGCGATACCGCTCATGCCGATGCCGCCGATGCCGACGAAATGAATCATGCCGATGTCGAGGGGGAGCGATCTCATGCCGCCACCTCGCAGTGCCCGACCTCGGTGCCGGCGTCGCTCTGCGGCGCCGTACGGCCATTGATTTGCGCGCCGGTGTCGTGTTGGCTCCGGCCTCGGCGGGCCAGGCTTTCGACCAGCTCGGCGAGGTCGTGGGCGGCCTCGGGCCGTCCCACCTGGCGCGCCTTTTCGGCCGCGCCGGCCAGGAAACGGGGATCGCCGGTCAGGGCTTCCAGGGTCTCGGCCAGGGGTTGGGGCTGAAAACGCGGTTGCGGCACCAACCAGGCGCCGCCAGCCTCTTCCAGCATGTGGGCGTTGGCTGTCTGGTGGTCGTCCATGGCCGAAGGCAGCGGCACCAACAGGGCCGGCCGGCCGGCCACCGCCAGTTCGCTGATCGTCGAAGCGCCGGCCCGGGCGATGGCCAGATGAGCGGTTGCCAGGCGCGCCGGTACGTCGGCGAAGAAGCTGGACAGATCGGCGGCGATGGCCATCTGTGCGCAGGCCTCGCGGACGCGTTCCAAGTCTTCGGGGCGGCATTGCTGGGTCAAACGGATGCGTTTGCGCAAGCTTTCGGGCAGCAAAGCCAGCGCCGCCGGCACGACGTCGGACAGCACTTGCGCGCCCTGGCTGCCTCCCAGCACCAAGAGGTTGATGGCGGCCTCGGGCGGCGGCGCCAGGTAGGCGATGTCGCGCACTGCCCGCACCGCCTGGCGCACCGGGTTGCCGGTCAGCGAGACCTTGGCGGCATGGTCCGGGCGCAACCGTGCGGTTTCGCTGAACGAAAGCGCGATGGCCGCTACGCGGCCGGCCAGCAGGCGGTTGACCCGACCCAGTACGGCGTTTTGTTCGTGGATCACCGTGGCCACGCCGGCCCGCGTCGCCGCCAGCATGGTGGGCAGCGAGGGGTAGCCGCCGAAGCCGACCACGGCCAGCGGCGCCAGTTGGCCGAGCAGGCGGCCGGCCTGCAGCGTGCCGGCGGCGATGTCGGCCATGCCGCGAATGCGGCCGCCGATGCTGCCTCCGGCGATGGTGCCGGCCCGCACGGTGTGACGCTCGATGCCGCCCAGGACGCCGCCCAGGTCGGCGCCGCGGCTGTCGGTCAGCAATATGGGCTGGTGACCGCGGGCCAGCAGCTCTTCGGCCAGAGCTTCGGCCGGGAACAGATGCCCGCCGGTGCCACCGGCAGCCAGGATGACACGACCGGCCATCACACCGGCCTCCGGCCGTCGCGCCGACGGGTGAAGGCCAGCACCATGCCCATGGTCAGTGCCAGCGCGATCAGCGATGAGCCGCCGTAGGAGATGAAGGGCAGCGTCATGCCCTTGGCCGGCATCAGGCGCAAATTGACGCCCATGTTGATGACGGCCTGCATGCCGAATTGGACCAGCAGGCCGGCCGTTGCCAGCAGCACGAAATAACTCGGCTCACCGAGCATGCGAGTGAAGCCACGCAGCACGATGAAGGCGAACAGCAGCACGATGAACAGGCAGACCAAGAGGCCGAATTCCTCGCCGGCGACGGCGAAGATGAAATCGGTGTGGGCGTCGGGCAGCACTGACTTGACGGTGCCCTCGCCGGGTCCCCGGCCCAACAGACCGCCCGAACGAAAGGCCTCCAGCGAGGTGTCGACCTGGAAACTGTCGCCGGCCGCGGGATCAAGAAAGCGATCGATGCGGCTGGCCACGTGGGGCAGCAAAGCGTAGGCCGTGGCGGCGCC
>NZDS01000043.1 GCA_002690215.1 Rhodospirillaceae bacterium
GCCACGCCGGCGGCGATGCCGGTGGGGGCGCGGTATTCGCCGAACACCTGGCGCAGGCAGTCCGACCATTCTCCCGTGGTGACGCCGGCCGTGGCGCAGGCGATGGAGGCCGGCATGACGTTCTTTTCCGTCCGGGCAGAGGCTTCGAGATCGCCCAGAGCGGCCTTGACGACGCTTTCGTCGCGGGCCGCGCGCCAGGCCCGGAGGCTCTCGATCTGGGCCGCCTCGGCGCCCGCGTCGATGGCCAGGAAACTCTCGCCATCGCCGGCCGTGAGCGGTGATTCGGCGCTCTCGGCAAAAGCGTTGACGCCCACCACCACTTGCTCGCCGGCCTCGATGGCGCGCAGGCGCCGGGCATTGGATTCGACCAGGTTCATCTTCATGTAGCCGCTCTCGACGGCCGCTACGGCGCCGCCCATGTCGTCGATGCGCGCGAGCTCGGTCCGGGCCTCGTCTGCCAGTTCCACGACCTTGGCCTCGATTTCGCTCGAGCCCGTGAAGATGTCGCCGTAGTCGAGCAAGTCCGTCTCCAGGGCCACGATCTGCTGCAGCCTCAGGCTCCATTGCTGGTCCCAGGGCCGGGGCAGGCCCAGGGCCTCGTTCCAGGCCGGCAGTTGCACGGCCCGGGCGCGGGCGTCCTTCGAGAGCACCACGGCCAGCATCTCGAGCAAGATGCGGTAGACGTTGTTCTCGGGCTGCTGCTCGCTGAGGCCCAGGCTGTTGACCTGGACGCCGTAGCGGAAGCGGCGCAGCTTGGGGTCCTCGACGCCGTAGCGCCCGGCCGCCAACTCGTCCCAGAGGCCCACGAAGGCCCGCATCTTGCACATCTCGGTGATGAACTTGATGCCGGCGTTGACGAAAAAGCTGAGGCGGCCGACGACCCGGGGAAAGTCGGCTTCGGCAACCTGGCCCGATTTCTTGACCGTATCGAGCACGGCACAGGCGTTGGCCAGGGCGAACGCCAGCTCCTGCACCGGCGTCGCGCCGGCTTCCTGCAGGTGGTAGGAGCAGACGTTGATGGGGTTCCAGCGCGGCATCTCGGCCACCGTGAAGGCGACCACGTCGGCGCTCAGCCTCAGCGACGGCGCCGGCGGGAAGATGTGGGTGCCGCGCGAGAGGTATTCCTTGATGATGTCGTTTTGCACCGTGCCGGCGAGGCCCGCCCTTTCGGCGCCTTGCTCCTCGGCCAGGGCGACGTATAGCGCCAGGATCCAGGCTGCCGTGGCGTTGATGGTCATCGACGTGTTCATGCGCTCGAGCGGGATCTGGTCGAACAACACCCGCATGTCGCCGAGGTGGCCCAGCGGCACACCGACCTTGCCCACCTCGCCACGCGCCAGCACATGGTCGGCGTCGTAGCCGGTTTGAGTGGGCAGGTCGAAGGCCACTGAAAGCCCGGTTTGTCCGCGCGCCAGGTTGGTGCGGTAAAGCTCGTTCGAGGCGGCCGCCGAGGAGTGCCCCGAATAGGTTCGTACCAGCCAGGGAATGCGCGCCGCAGTCTCGTCCACGGGCTCTGGCGGACCGGATCCGTCTTGTTGCACTGCCGTCCTTTTTTCCGACTTCTTTGCCATTTGGGCCTCTGTCCCTGCAATTGGGGTGGCTAAAGCGTTAGGATATTTCGTGTTGCATGGCCACGCGGAAATATCATACTACCGCGCTTATTGCGCTGCAAAAAAATGGTCGGAACCTTTCCGGGCCGGCGCATCGAGGATGACATGACAAACACAGCCGAAGCCGAAGCCAACGAAATTGTTCATGAAGGCGAGATCAAGGACCTCTACGAGGTTGGCGAGATCCCGCCGCTCGGGCACGTGCCGGAGAAGATGTATGCCTGGGTAATCCGCCGCGAACGCCACGGCGAGCCGGAGCAGGCCATGCAAGTGGAAGTGGTTGACACGCCTGAGGTCGACAGCCACGAGGTGCTGGTATTGGTGATGGCGGCGGGCGTCAACTACAACGGCGTTTGGGCTTCGCTGGGCGTACCGGTTTCGGTCTTCGACGTGCACAAGCAGGACTACCACGTGGCCGGTTCCGATGCCTCGGGCGTGGTCTGGAAAGTGGGCAGCAAGGTTACCCGCTGGCAGGTCGGCGACGAGGTCGTGGTGCACTGCAACCAAGACGACGGCGACGACGAAGAATGCAATGGCGGCGATCCCATGTTCTCGGCAAGCCAGCGCATCTGGGGTTACGAGACACCGGACGGCAGCTTCGCCCAGTTCGCCCGCGTCCAGGCCCAACAGGTGATGCCCCGTCCGCGCCATTTGACGTGGGAGGAATCGGGCTGTTACGTGCTGACGTTGGCCACCGCCTACCGCATGCTGTTCGGCCACCGGCCGCATATCCTACGGCCCGGCCACAACGTGCTGGTCTGGGGCGCCAGCGGCGGCTTGGGTTCGATGGCCATCCAGCTCATCGCCACAGCGGGAGCCAACGCCGTCGGCGTCATCTCGGACGAGGCCAAGCGCGAGTTCGCCATGTCACTGGGCGCCAAGGGCGTGGTCAACCGCAGCGAATTCGATTGCTGGGGCCAGTTGCCTCCGGTCGACGATGCCAAGGCCTATGGTGCCTACATGAAGAAGTGCCGCGAATTCGGCAAGGCCATCTGGCAGACCACCGGCAAGGGCGTCGACGTCGATTTCGTCTTCGAACACCCCGGTGAGCAAACCTTTCCGGTGTCGTGCTTCGTGGTCAAGCGCGGCGGCATGGTGGTCTTCTGCGCCGGCACCACGGGCTACAACATCACCTTCGACGCGCGCTTCGTCTGGATGCGGCAAAAGCGCATCCAGGGCAGCCACTTCGCCAACCTCTACCAGTCGGCCCAGGCCAACAAGCTGGTCATCGAGCGCCGCATCGATCCCTGCATGTCGGAGGTCTTCTCCTGGGAGGACATCCCGATGGCCCACACCAAAATGCACCAGAACCTGCACAAGCCCGGCAACATGGCCGTACTGGTCTCGGCCAAGGTGCCTGGTCTGCGCACCATCGAGGACGTGCGGGAAGCCTGGGAGGATTCGGTGGCGTAGGCCACGGCTCTTGAAGCTAGGTCTTTCGAGGACAGCCGTCGAATCTTATTTGGCTCGATTTTCCAGGCGATTCCAATGAGTTATCGAGCACCAAGCGTTAAGATAAGTTTTTTTATCTTAAGCCGTTTTGGGCGCTGCCACCTTGGGAACTTCAGGCCATTGCTGTCGGCCTGAGCCCGTTCGACCCGCTAACCGCGAGATTCCCTATGTCCACAGCCGAAACCCCGCCCGCACTTCTCGACGACCTTTTGCCGCTCTGCCGCCAGGCACTCGAGGCGGCTGAGCGCTTTCGTGGCGCCGCCCGTGAAGCCGTGGCCGCTCTGGTGCGGCGTGACGACGGCCGTATCGACCCCGGCCGGCTGGAAGCCAACCAGTACGCCGCCCACGGTTTTTCCTGGCTGGCCACCTACGTCGAGGCGCTGGGCCAGACCCTGGGCTGGGCCGAGCGATTGGATTCCGATGGCCGCCTGGGTGAGCTCGAACGGCTGATCCTGAAACTCGTCTACGGCGAATACCTGGCCCAGCTTTCTGGCGGCATCGCCATGAGCCAGGGCGAGGTGGTGCGCCCTGCCGACATGGATGTGGCCCCGGCCGAGGTCGAAGCGCTGCAGACGCCGGCCGTGACGGCCCTGGCGGCCGGCGGCAACACGGCCGCGGCCCGGGCCCGCCTCGCGGTGCTGATCGCCGATGCCGCCGATTCCGGCCAGTTCGGCAATGCCGATCTCGATGAGACCATGACGCTGGTGCGTGACCAGTTCCGCCGCTTCGCCGAGGACGCGGTGGTGCCCGCGGCGCATGAATGGCACCTGGCCGACGACTACATTCCCATGGAAATCATCGACCAGATGGCCGAGCTCGGCGTTTTCGGCCTCACCGTGCCCGAGGAGTTCGGCGGCCTGGGCATGGGCAAGATGGCCATGTGCGTGGTCTCGGAGGAGCTCAGCCGGGCCTACATCGGTGTCGGCTCGCTGGGCACGCGGTCCGAGATCGCCGCCGAATTGGTACGCCTGGGCGGTACCGAAGCGCAGAAACAGAGTTGGCTGCCGCGCATCGCCGCGGGTGAAATCCTGCCCACCGCCGTCTTCACCGAGCCCAACGTGGGCTCCGATCTCGGCAGCCTGCGCACTCGGGCGCTACGGGACGGCGAGGTCTACCGCGTCACCGGCAACAAGACCTGGATCACCCACGCCGCCCGCACCGACGTCATGACGCTGTTGGCCCGCACCGACCCGGAAACCAAGGGCTACCGGGGCCTCAGCATGTTCCTGGCCGAAAAACCCCGGGGCGACGACGCCAATCCCTTCCCGGCCGAGGGCATGACGGGATCGGAAATCGAAGTGCTGGGGTATCGCGGCATGAAGGAGTTCGAACTTTCGTTCGACGGCTTCGAGGTGAAGGCCGATAACCTCCTCGGCGGCGAGGAGGGCAACGGCTTCAAGCAGCTCATGGCGACGTTCGAGTCGGCCCGGATACAAACGGCCGCCCGGGCCTTGGGCGTAGGCCAGAACGCGCTCGAACTGGGCTTGCGTTACGCCCGCGATCGCCAACAGTTCGGCCAGGAGATCTACGCTTTCCCCCGCGTCCACGGCAAGCTCGCCTGGGCCGCCGCCGAGCTCATGGCGGCCCGCCAGCTNACCTACTTCGCGGCCCGCGAAAAGGACGCCGACCGGCGCTGCGACCTGCAGGCCGGCATGGCCAAGTTGCTGGCCGCCCGCGTCGCCTGGTCGACCGCCGACAACGCCGTGCAGATCCACGGCGGCAACGGCTACGCCCAGGAATACGCGATTAGTCGCGTGCTGTGCGATTCGCGGATCTTAAACATCTTCGAAGGCGCGGCGGAGATCCAGGCTCAGGTGATCGCGCGAAGGCTGCTCGAAGGGGCGAATTAGGAGGCGGGGGTAACAGCCCAACTCAAGAAGAGAAAATTCGTACCAGTTCTACTGCTCTTCTCTAGCCTTCAAATTTTCGAATTCTAGATCTAGTTGCTCGAAACCCCCATCGTCATAAACCGCTTGGCGATAGGCCCTTTCCATTAGTTTTGGGGCCGCCTCGTGATCTGTAGCGTGAATAAGGTGGTACATAGTTCTTCCGCCATCCTTTCTGCTGAATATCGGAAATGCGAAGGCATACCTGTACCCAAGTTCATTGCGAAAGCGTGCGCAAAAAACCTCGGCCTTTTCGTATGATTTCAGACTACGCAATTGCGCCCAGTCATCGCGACCCCACCATGCCCTCAAAACAGCATAGTTCTTAGTGCCCTTCATAGCCCGATCCAGCCAACCGGTAGCCAGAAAATAAAATTGTTCAATCTTGAATCCATTGGGCTTCCGCGCCGCCAAGACTTCGACGGTGCGCCAATGGCATTCAAAAGTATGTTGATCCAAAAGGCAGAACGTTGCTGTCCGGTCGCGGATATCCTCGGATTTGAGCACTTGATTGACGGCCTGGTTAAAATCACCATCGAATATTTCGACCGTCCTCTTTGGTTCTTTCTCCCGGCGCGGGATCTGGGAGGCTCGCAACTTTTTTAGGTTTTCGACCTTAGCGGAATCTCGATCGCAAAAATAGAAATTGCGCAGCCACCGGGGTTCGCTTTCCAAAACGAGTTTAGCGGCCCAAGCATCGGGTTTGTCTTCATACTGCCGACCTGCAAATCCGTCGATGTAGGCACCGTGCCTCGTAATCAACACAAAATAAAATAGATAGCGCTCGATCAGGCGAGCCTTGTTCTCAGTCCAGATTCGATGATGGAAAGCGGAGAACCGTGGTCCCGGTCCATCCATTTTCGGCAGATCGAACAGGGCGAACTGTTCCGGCATATGGATCCTGATACTTCATTCTGCGGCAATTTCGCCCGCATCGGGAGAAAATTCATTGATTGGATACCCGCTCCACTCTTGTCCGTCAAGCAATCTGCCCTGCGATTTCGGCCTGAGTCCGCCCCACTGTTTGAAGAAGAATGGCACGTCGGTGCCTAGGCATTGGTCGCGAATTTCGCGCACCCAAGTGCCCTCCATCGGTCTGGCGCCGGGACCGCTTTCGCCGCCTACGATGACCCAGTGGATGCTATCGAGGTCGAGGTGG
>NZDS01000044.1 GCA_002690215.1 Rhodospirillaceae bacterium
AAAGGTCAAACGAAGACAGCGCTGTCCGGTACCAGACCACGAATGCTCCCCCAAGCAGCCCCAAAAAATTGGTCCCTGAAATTGGTCCCTGTCCCCAATTTTGGCGCCTTGGTTGCGGAAAAACGCTCTAATCCTTTCATAGGTTCCCTTGAGGCTTGACAGCAAGCAGGGGAGAAAGTCATGGCAAGACAGGCTCGCATCGTCGTGCCGGGTTGGCCGCATCACGTTACCCAGCGCGGCAACAGGCGCCAGCGGGTGTTCTTCGAGCACCGCGATTTCCAGGCCTATCGTAACCATTTGGGCGAGGCCTGCCGGCGTTTTGGCGCCGCCGTCTGGGCCTATTGTTTGATGCCGAACCACGTTCACCTGGTGCTGGTTCCTGATTGCCGGGCGGCGCTAAGCAGGGCCGTTGGCAGCACGCACCATCGCTACACCCGGCGCATCAATCGTCGCCGGGACTGGTGTGGGCACCTGTGGCAAGATCGCTTCTATTCCACGGCCATGGATGAGGGGCACCTGCTGGCCGCGGCGCGCTACGTAGAGCTCAATCCGGTGCGGGCCGGCCTGGTTGCCAAGGCCGCGGAATGGCCCTGGAGCAGTGCCCGTCACCATCTCGGCCAGTCTCCCGATGAACTGCTTTCGCCAGGCGTGTTAGATGGTCTGGTCGAGGATTGGCAAGCCTATCTCAGGGGGCCAGAGGAGCCGCAACAATCCCAGATTCTGCGTCACCACACCCGTAACGGCTGGCCGCTCGGCTCAGATCAAGCCATCGCCAGCCTGGAGCAACAATTGGGCTGCCGATTGCGCCCGCGGTCCGTAGGCCGCCCTCGAAGGCCGGAATAATTAGGTCCCTGAATTAGGTCCCTGTCCCCAGTTTACGCGCGAAATAATTGGGGACAGGGACCTATTTCGATTTGGCCTTGAGAGGTTTCAAGCGGCCCGGGCGGTTTCGAACCCGGCCTGCTTCCAGGCCTCGAGCCCGCCTTTGAGGTGGATGGTCTGTTTGTGACCATGGCGCAACAGCGCGTTGCCCGCTTTGGCCGAGCGCACGCCGATGGCGCAGACAAGCACGACCGGCAGGCCCCAGTTGGCGGGAAATTCACTGAGATCGTAGCCCGACAGCGGGAACAACGCCGAGCCTTCGATGTGCTCGGCGGCGAATTCCCCGGCCTCGCGCACATCGACCACCACTGCCGCACCGTCCATCAGCCAACATTCGAGGGTTCGGGCATCAATCTCGATGAGCCTCGGGTCAGGGATGGCGTCGGCGTGGATGCTGGCAATGGTCATGACTTGGCTTTCGATCTGGTGATTTCCCGAAGGTTGTGGCGACCGATCGGTAATATCGAATTTATTATGTGGTTTGTCAAGATTAATGAATCTAATGGTGTGAAATAAAATTATTCACAGAGAATATATGTGGAAATACTTTTCAGCCCGAACCCGGGTATGTTCGGGGGCAGGAGGTGCGGCATGCGTGACTATCTTTCGGCGCTCGGGCGAGAGGGCGAAGTGCGCCTCGTCAAACGCGAGGTTGATCCCCGCCATGAATTGGCGGCGGTAATCCAGGCCTCCCAGGAGGAGAGCGAGGCGGCGTTGTTGTTCGAACGCGTGCGGGGAAGCTCCCTGCCGGTGGCCGCCAACCTCTATGGCAGCCGCCGACGGCTCTGTCGCATCATCGGTGCCGACGATGGCAATTTCTGCCGCCGCTGGGTCGAACTGACGGCGGCGCTAGACGACGTCGCAGCTACCCAGCCGGGCAATGCCGGGCCGCTGGTTTCGGGCCGCATCAGTGAGCTGCCCCAGATCACCTATTACGAACGCGATGCCGGGCCTTATTTTACTTCCGCCGTATTTCTCGCCCGCGAGCCCGAAAGCGGCGTCGCCAATCTTTCCTTTCACCGGGCCCAGGTGATGTCCGACCAGGAACTTCGTGTCCGGCTGGGGCCCAGCCACGACTTGGCCAAATACCAGGCCCAGGCCGAAGCGCGCGGCGAAGCTCTGGAGGCTGCCATGCTGATTGGCGCGCCGCCCGAGGTGTTTCTGGCGGCGGCAGCTTCACTACCCATCAATGCCGACGAGATGCAGGCGGCGGCGGCCATCGCCGGCAGTCCCATCGCGGTGCGGCCCTGCAATACCGTCGACCTGGAGGTGCCGGTGGCCAGCGAGATCGTCATCGAAGGCCGCATCCTGCCGGGCCTCTGCCGGCCCGAGGGGCCATTCGGCGAGTTCATGGGCTACTACGTGCCGGTGGGCGACAACGCCGTCTTCGAAGTGTCGCAGGTGAGTTGGCGCGAGGGCGCCACCTTTCAGGCGCTGCTCTGCAGCTCGGCGGACGACTATCGGCTGCTGGAAACCGCCATCGCCGCGCGCATCTATCGCCACCTCACCGAGACCGCAAAGCTTCCCGGCATCGTCGACGTGAGCTGCCAGCCGACGTTACTCAACACCGTGGTGCAAATCGACAAGCAGTCCCACGACCACCCCCGGGAGGTGTTGTTGGCGGCATTCGATGCCCACCCCGATTACAGCAAAATGTGCGTGGTGGTAGACCGCGACGTCGATCCCTATAATATGAGCCAAGCGATGTGGGCCTACCTGACGCGCGGCCGCGCCGATACCAGGGCTTTCATCATCGAAGACGTTCCCGGGTTTTACCGGGACGACAACAGGGACCATTGGGGGCGGTTGGCGATCGACGCCACCAAACCATGGGGACGCGAGGCCGAGTTCGAGAGGACTCGCATCCCGGGGGTGGAGCGGGTGAGGTTGAGTGACTATTTGTCTGGCTAGGCGATCGGTCCGGGCGTCGTGATTTCGGTCCGCAACATACACAAGTCGTTTGGTGGCATTCACGCCGTCGATGACTGCTCGATCGAGGTCAAGCGGGGCACGATCACTGGCCTGATCGGTCCCAACGGGGCCGGCAAGACAACGCTGTTTACAATCATCACTGGCTTTATCAAGCCTGACGCCGGGCAGGTACTGCTCGAGGACCGGGACATCACCGGCCTGAAGCCCCACCAGTTGTTCGACCGCGGCCTGGTCCGCACCTTCCAGATTCCGCACGAATTCAACGGCCTGACCAGCCTGGAAAACCTCATGGTGGTGCCGGCCGCGCAGGACGGCGAAAATCTGCTGAAGGCCTGGTTCATGCCTGGCGCGGTGGCCCAGCGCGAGGCTGAAGTGCTGGTCCAGGCCGAGGAGACGCTGGCCTTTCTCGGCCTGGAGCAAGTGCGCGACGTGCTGGCCGGCAACCTCTCCGGCGGGCAGAAAAAGTTGGTCGAGCTGGGCCGCGCCATGATGTCGGGGGCCCAGATGATCCTGCTCGACGAGCCCGGTGCCGGCGTCAACCCGACGCTGCTCAATCAACTCGGCGAAAAGATCCAGCGCCTCAACAGCGAGCGCGGCATCACGTTTTGCATCATCGAGCACAACATGGACATGATTGCCAGGCTTTGCGACCCGGTCATCGTCATGGCCTCGGGCACTGTGCTGACCAGCGGCGTCATGGAGGACATCCGCAAGGATGAACGCGTGCTCGAGGCCTATCTCGGCTCCTCCGAGACGGGGGACCCAGCATGAGCGTGTTGGCCCTGCACAACGTCACCGCCGGCTACGGCTCCGACGCCCCCATTTTGCACGGCGTCTCGCTGAGCCTGGAGGCCGGCGAGATCGTCTCCATCATCGGCCCCAACGGGGCCGGCAAGTCGACTGCCATGAAGGCTGTCTTCGGGCTTTTGCACATGCATGGCGGCAAGGTCATGCTGGGCGACGAGGACATCTCCGGCGTGGCCACGGAAAAGGTGGTGGCCCGCGGCGTCTGCTTCGTGCCCCAAACCGACAACGTCTTCCCCAATCTCAGCGTCCAGGAGAACCTGGAAATGGGGGCCTTCATTCTCGACGGCCCCCTCGACGAGCGCCTCGCCCACGTCTATGGCTTGTTTCCGCCCTTGCTGGAGCGGCGCAACGCGCCGGCTGGAGTGCTGTCGGGCGGCCAGCGCCAGATGGTGGCCATGGGCCGGGCCCTGATGCTCGATCCCGAGGTGCTGATGCTGGACGAGCCTACGGCCGGTCTCAGTCCCAAGTATGCCGAGGAGATCTTCGGCCTGGTCAGGCACATCAACGGTAGCGGCACGCCGATCCTGATGGTCGAGCAGAATGCCCGGCAAGCCCTGGCCATTTCGCACCGCGGCTACGTGCTCGTCGACGGCCAAAACCGCCATACAGGAACGGGCGCCGAACTGATCGCCGACCGCGAGGTGGCGGAAATGTTCCTCGGGGGGTAATGGTGGACGCGTTCCTGATATTCCTAAATTTTTACCTGATGCCGGGCTTGGTGTTGGGCTCGATCTACGCCCTTGGTGCCATCGGCGTCTCATTGATCTTCGGCATCCTGCGCTTCGCCCATTTCGCCCACGGCGACCTCATGACGCTGGGCGCCTACCTGGCCCTGACCCTGGTCGCCGGCCTGGGCCTCAGCCCCTTGGTGGCGCTGCCCTTCGCCATGGCCGGCACCATCGTGATTTCATTTGGCATCGACCGCTTCTTCTACAAACCGTTCCGCGACAAATCGACCATCGTGCTGGTCATCGCCTCGTTCGGTGTCGCCCTCATGCTACGCTCGTTGATCAAGGTGATCTGGGGCGTCGAAATCGAAACCTATTCGGTGGGCATCTCACGCCCACTGGTCTTCTTCGACTCGATCCGTATTGCCGAACGCCACATCTGGATCATCGTCCTGACGCTGGTGCTGATGGTCGCGGTGCACGGGATACTGACGCGCACGCGCATCGGCAAGGCCATGCGGGCGGTCAGCGATTCGCCCGAGCTGGCGCGGCTGGCCGGTATCTCCACCGAACGCGTGGTCAAAGCCACCTGGGTCATCGGTGGCGCCCTGGCGGCGGCGGCCGGCGTCTTCATCGGCTGGGATACCCAGTTGCAATCGTCCGTGGGTTGGAACCTCTTATTGCCGATCTTCGCCGCCACCATCCTGGGTGGCATCGGCCGTCCTTATGGGGCCATGGCCGGTGGCCTGATCATCGGCCTGGCCGAGGAGCTTTCCTCGTATCCCTGGATCGGCAGCGAGCCCTTGCTGTCGCCGGGCTACAAGACGGGCATCGCCTTTGCCATCATGGTGGCCATGCTGATCTGGCGGCCCAGCGGATTGTTCCGGGGAAGGGTCTACTGATGGATCAGTTCTTCGGCATTCTCAATTACCTGATGTTCCTGGTCACCATGGGCGGCATCTATGGTGTCATGGCGCTGGGTCTCAACCTGCAATGGGGCCTGACGGGGCTCTTCAACGTCGGCGTGGCCGGCTTCTTTGCCATCGGCGCCTATGTCAGCGCCATCGTGACGACGGCCGAAACCAGCAAGCATCTGGGCGGATATGACCTGCCTTTCGGGGCGGGGTTGGTGGCGGCCATGATCTGTTCGGGCATTGTGGCCTGGGGCATCGGCCGCATCTGCATCCGGCTGCGCAGCGACTACCTGGCCATCGCCACCATCGGCATCGCCGAGATTCTGCGCCTGATCCTCAAGAACGAGGCCTGGGCGACCAACGGCTCGCGCGGCATCTCCAACATTTCGCGGCCCTTCGAGACCCTTCCCCAGCCCTGGGGCCCGGTGGCCTACATGCTGCTGGTGTTCGCCATCCTGTTTGTCGTCTACTGGTTCCTGGAGCGCGGCCAGGCGGCGCCCTGGGGCCGCGTCATGCGGGCCATCCGCGACAACGAGTTGGCGGCCCGGGCGGCAGGTAAGAACATCGAGCGCTTCCGCATCGAGGCCTTTGTCATCGGATCCGCCCTGATGGGCCTGGGCGGCGCCTTGATGGCCCATTTCTTCAAGTACATCGGACCCGAAGCGACCGATCCGCTGCTTACCACGTTTCTGGTCTGGGTCATGTTGGTGGTCGGCGGCAGCGGCAATAACCGCGGCGCCATCCTGGGGGCCATGGTGATCTGGACGTTATGGTCGGCCACCGAGATCGTCACCTCGCGTTTCTCGGGCGAGTGGGCAGTGCGGGTGCCTTTCCTGCGCATGTTCCTGATCGGACTGTTGCTGCAGGTGGTGTTGCAGAAATTCTCCCTAGGCATCCTGCCGGAAAAACTCCCCGAAGGCCGAACCAACCAGGAGCCTGCTGCAAGCGACGATTAGCCAGGAGAGAAGATCGGGAAAAAAATCCCTCCCGCCGAGGCGGGAGGGAGTCTTTTGCTGCAGCGCTGTTTGCTACTGTCTTACTTGATGTCCAGCGGTGGGCCTTCCTCGAGCACTTTGCCCTTGACGCTCCACTCGGCGAAAACGCCGCTGACTTCGCCCTTGGCGTCGAACTCGTGGCTGCCGCTGACACCTTCGTAGTTGATGTCCTTGCCGGCCTTGATGAGCTTGACGGCCTTGGCCCAGTCGCCGGGGCCGACCACTTCGCCGGGCGCGTTGGAGACCTTGCGCAGCGCGTCGCGCACCGACTTGCGGTCGGTCGAGCCGGCCTTCTGAATGGCCAGCGCGATGAGCATGGTGGCGTCGTAGGCTTGGTTGGTATAGGCCGAGCCGAACTTGAAGGCCTTGCCGTCGCCGTACATGGACTTGAATTTGGCCAGCGAGGGGTTCTCCGGTGAGGTCGGGATGGTGCCGAAGAAATGGCCCTTCAGGTTGCCTGCTCCGAGGGCATCGACCAGCGAGTCGGCTTTCATGCCGTCGCCGCCGATGAAGTTCTTGAAGAGCCCGCCTTCGAGGGCCTGCTTCATGATCGTCACGCCGGAGCCGTCAGCCATGCCGATGAGCACCAGGGAATCGGCGCCACCGGTCGCCAGCGCCGCCAGTTCGGAGCGGTAGGACTGCTTCTTTTCTTCATGCACCTGGTCGCCGGCAATGGTGCCGCCGCCGGCCTTGAAGGTGTCGCGGAAGGTGCCGGCAAGGCCGACGCCGTAGTCGTTGTTGATGAAGGTCAGCGCCACCTTCTTGATGCCCTTCGAGAGCACCAGCTTGGCCATGACGTAGCCCTGGAAGGCGTCCGACGGCGCCACCCGGAAGAGAAAGTCGTTGTCCTTCAGATCGGTGATCTCGGGTGAGGTCGAGGCCGGCGAAATCATCAGCACGTTGGCCGGTACGGCGACGTTACTGGCGGACGGGATGGTGGCACCGGAACACAGCGCTCCGACGATGGCCGTCACCTGCTCGACGTTGATCAGCTTGTTGGCGGCGTCGACGGCGGTCTGCGAGGAGCAGGCGGTGTCGGCTTCGATCAGGGCTGCGTTTTGGCCCAGGATGCCGCCGGCGGCGTTGATCTCGGCGATGGCGGCACGCTCGACAGCGTTGATCTCCTTGACCAGGCTGACGATGGGGCCGGTGATGGCGCCCAGCGAGCCGATCTTGACGTCGGCAACCGCCGGCGAGGCGGCGAGCAGCGCCGCAACGGCACAGGCAGCGGCGGTGGCCGCATGGCGGGTAAGCATCTTCATTTGTATCCCTCCCTAATGGGTCATGGAGGTAGGCCCTGCCGGACAGAACCTACCTAGTCTCTTGCCGTAGCATTTTTTTGCCGTCGGCAGATTTGCGGCCGGCGGCGCCAGCCTTGATTGCCATGGTCGCCGTTTTTTGCTGCCTTGCCTATTCCTTTTTGAGGCTAGCTTGAATTGCCGCCCTGGTTTTGGCTGCCGGGCCGGCGCTTTTGCCCCAGACCAATTTTCTTGGCGAATTCTGAGCGTTGCTTGGCGTAATTCGGCGCCACCATCGGATAATCTGCAGGCAGGCCCCATTTTGCGCGATATTCGTCCGGGCTCAGGTCATAAGCGGAGCGCAGGTGGCGCTTCAGCATCTTCAGCTTTTTGCCGTCTTCCAGGCAGACGATATAATCGGGCGTGATCGAGCGCCGTATCGGCACCGCCGGATCGGATTTGACCTCGTTCCCGGTGTCACCTTGGCCGACGCTACTCAAAGTCTGGTGGACGGTACGGATGACCTCGGGAAGTTGCTCGGCCGTAAGTGTGTTGTTGCTGACATAGGCCGCCGCGATGTCGGCCGCCATGTGAAGCAGTTCCACTTTCGAGATCTCGACTTGATTCTCATCAGCCATGATCAAAGTCCTCGCGAGCATCGTTAGGCTTGGTACCAATTAAGATGGCGCTACGCCAATGGAAGCGGCACTACGCTTAACAACGCGACAAGAACTCAATCAATGCACCCAGGTTACTTGCGCCTTGCCAATGGATACTAATAGGTTCGCGGCGATAGGGACAGGAAATATTTGATTGTGGCAACTGTGGTATTAGAAAGTTTTTGCCCGAGGCAACCAGATGAACGACACCGTGCTCGACAGGTTGTGTTGTACTGGTGCTGGGGTGCGACATATGGTATGAGAGGCGTTCCTCAGCCAGATAGTGCGTCATGGCCGCCACAACCGTCGCAATAGCAGCAGATCACGCCGGCTATCAACTCAAGGAGATTCTCAAGCGCCAGCTTGAGGACATGGGTTACGGCGTGCTGGATCTCGGCACGAATGGTCCGGATTCGGTCGACTATCCTGATTTCGGTCAAGCCGTAGCGCAGGCGCTGGTGGCCCGGCAGGCCATCTATGGGGTGGCGCTGTGCGGCACCGGCATCGGTATTTCGATTGCCGCCAATCGCCATGCCGAAGTACGCGCGGCGCTTTGCCACGATGCCCTCACGGCACGCCTGAGCCGCCTGCACAACGACGCCAACGTGTTGGCTCTGGGCGCCAGAGTGATTGGCGAGGAGGTGGCCAAGGATTGCCTCCGGGAGTTCCTGGGCACGGCCTACGAGGGCGGACGCCACGACCGGCGTGTCGCCAAATTAAGCTGAAATTTGAGGACAAAGGTAGCGATGACACCTAGCCAGACTGCCACTCGCCAGACCGCCACCCAGCTGAGCGAGGAGGAGGATTTTTTCGCCAATACGCTGGCCACCGGGGATCCCGAGATCTTTGACGCCATTAGCGCCGAGTTGCGGCGCCAGCAGGACGAGATCGAGCTCATCGCCTCGGAAAACATCGTCAGTCCGGCGGTGCTGCAGGCCGCCGGGTCGGTGATGACCAACAAATATGCCGAGGGCTATCCAGGGCGGCGATACTATGCCGGCTGCGACCATGTCGACAGCGCCGAGACCCTGGCTATCGAACGGGCCAAGAAACTGTTCGGCTGTGCTTACGCTAACGTTCAGCCGCACTCGGGAACCCAGGCCAATCAGGGCGTCATGATGGCTTTGATCCAGCCCGGCGATACCGTCATGGGGCTATCGCTGGCAGCCGGCGGCCATCTCACCCACGGTGCCGCGCCCAATCAGTCGGGCAAGTGGTTCAACGCCATCCAGTACGGCGTGCGCCGCCAGGACTGCCGGATCGATTTCGAGGAATTGGCAAGATTGGCCCAGGAACACCGGCCCAAGCTGATCATGGCCGGCGGTTCGGCCTATCCTCGCACTCTCGATTTCCAGCGTTTCCGCGAAATCTCCGATGCCGTCGGCGCCATCCTGATGGTCGACATGGCCCACTTCGCCGGCCTGGTGGCCGGTGGCGTCCATCCTTCGCCCTTTCCCCACGCTCATGTCGTTACCACGACCACCCACAAGACGCTGCGTGGGCCGCGCGGTGGCATGATTCTCACTGACGATGCCGACATCGCCAAGAAGATCAACTCCGCCATCTTCCCCGGTCTTCAGGGCGGGCCGCTGATGCACGTCATTGCGGCCAAGGCGGTGGCGCTGGGTGAGGCTTTGAGGCCTGAATTTGCGGCCTATGCCGCAGCCGTGGTGAGCAACGCCCGGGTGCTGGCCGAAACCCTGATGGGGCGCGGTTTCGATATCGTCTCCGGCGGCACCGACACCCACCTGATGCTGCTCGATCTGCGTTCCCGGGGCTTGACGGGGCGCGATACCGAAGCGGCGCTACGCCGTGTCGGCCTGACCACCAACAAGAACGGCGTGCCCTTTGACAACGAGGGCCCGACCGTGACCTCAGGCGTGCGTCTGGGATCGCCGGCGGCCACCACCCGTGGTTTCGGCCAGGCCGAATTCGCCGAGGTGGGCGGCATCATCGCCGATGTGCTCGAGGCCCTGGCTGCCTCGCCCGACGGCGACGCCGCCCGCGAGGCCCAGGCGGCGGCGGCGGTGGCGGCGCTCTGTCGGCGCTTCCCGATCTATGCTGTTGATTCTATGGGCACCAACTGACTGAAACCGGAACCGTTCTCGGGGAGGCATCATGCGCTGTCCATTCTGCGGAAACGACGATACCCAGGTAAAGGATTCGCGGCCGACCGAGGACAAGGCCGCGATTCGCCGCCGACGCTTCTGTCCGGGTTGCGCCTCGCGCTTCACGACTTTCGAGCGCGTGCAGTTGCGCGAGCTCGTCGTGGTCAAGAAGAACGGCTCACGGGCACCCTTCGATCGCGACAAGCTGGAACGTTCGGTGTTGCTGTCGACGCGCAAGCGGCCGGTCGAGCCCGACCGCATCGACCGCATGATCAACGGCATTGTGCGCCGCCTTGAGAGCCGCGGCGAGAACGAAGTCAAGTCCGAGATTGTCGGCGGCATGGTTATGGAGGCGCTGGCCAATCTCGACCAGGTGGCCTATGTCCGTTTTGCCTCGGTCTACCGCAACTTCCGCGAGGCCAAGGATTTCGAGGAGTTCGTCGGCGAGCTGGGCGGGGGCGGGCAAGACGACTGACGCCGCCGACAGGGCCCATATGGCGGCCGCGCTCGGCCTGGCCCGGCGCGGCCTGGGGGCTGTTTGGCCCAATCCCGCCGTGGGCTGCATCCTGGTGCGAGAGGGGCGCGTGGTGGGTCGCGGCTGGACACAGCCCGGCGGCCGGCCGCATGCCGAAAGCGAAGCCCTGGGGCGGGCCGGGGCGGCGGCCCGGGGGGCCACGGCCTACGTTACGCTGGAGCCCTGTGCCCACCAGGGCAAGACCCCACCCTGCACCGAGGCTCTGATCGCGGCTGGCGTAAGCCGGGCCGTGGTGGCATTGGAAGATCCCGACCCGCGCGTCAAGGGGGCCGGCTTGCGTGCCCTTGAGGCGGCAGGGGTGGCGCTCAGCGTAGGCCTTGGGGCGGCAGAGGCAGGTGAGCTCAACGCCGGCTTCATCATGCGGATCAACCAGCGCCGCCCGTTGGTAACGCTGAAGACTGCCACTACGCTGGACAGCCGCATCGCCACCCGTAGCGGTGCCAGCCAATGGATTACCGGAGCACCGGCACGGCGCCAGGCCCACGGCCTCAGGGCCCGCCACGATGCCATCCTGGTGGGTAGCGGAACGCTGGCGGCGGACGATCCCGAACTCACCTGCCGTCTGCCTGGCCTGGCCGCACGATCACCGCTGCGGCTGGTGCTCGACAGCCGCCTGGCGACGCCGCTGACGGCCAAGCTGGTGGCCACCGCCTTGACCCTGCCGACCTGGATCATCACACTGCGACCAGCCGACGCGAAGCGACGCCTAGCTTTCACGTCTGCTGGCGTCGAGATTATCGAGGTCGCGGCTGACGCCGTAGGCAAACCGAACCTGAGTGAGGCTTTGGCGGTGCTGGCCGAGCGCGGGGTCACTAGGCTGCTGGTCGAGGGCGGCAGCCAGGTGGCCGCCAGGTTCCTCCAGGCCGGTTTGGTCGATCGGTTGGTCTGGTTCCGGTCTCCGGCAGTGATTGGCGGCGATGGACTGCCGGCGGCAGCGGCGTTCGGTGTCGAAGAGCTTGGGCAAAGTCCTCGCTTCCGTCGCCTTGGCAGCGCGCGTTGCGGTGACGATACGATGGAGACCTTCGCCATCGAGAGTTGACCGGCGGGTCAAGGGCGGGTAGTTCTGCGACCCCACGGATTCACATGCAAAACAGGAGGCCGGGAAGCCAAATCATGTTCACGGGCATCATCACAGATGTCGGCCGCGTGCGCCAAGTAGAGAAGCGCGGCGACACCCGATTCGTCATCACTACCGCCTTCGACACCGCCGGCATCGAGATCGGCGCCTCCATCGCTTGTTCGGGCGCCTGTCTGACGGTGGTCGAGCGCGGCGAGGATTGGTTCGCCGTAGACGTATCGGCTGAGACCCTGGCACACACCACCCTGGGCGATTGGCAACCCGGCTCGGCAGTCAACCTGGAGCGCAGCTTGCGCGTCGGCGATGAGCTTGGCGGCCATATCGTCACCGGCCACGTCGACGCTACGGCGGAAATCGTCTCGCTCGAGCCGGAGGGCGATTCACTGCGCTATGTCTTCCGGGCGCCGGCTGAATTCAAGCGCTATGTGGCCTCCAAGGGCTCGGTGGCTTTGGATGGTGTATCGCTCACCGTCAACGAGGTTGAAGACGACTGCTTCGGCATCAATATCATTCCTCACACTCAGAGCCAGACAACCTTCGGCGAAGCCCAGCCGGGGGTTCGCGTCAACCTGGAGATCGATGTGTTGGCACGCTACGTGGCCCGCCTGGTCGAAGCGTCATGAACTCGACCTATCACGACTATCTCTCCTCGATCGAGGAGATCATCGCTGACGTGCGCCAGGGGCGCATGGTCATTCTGGTCGACGACGAGGACCGCGAGAACGAGGGCGACCTGGTCATCCCGGCGGAAATCGCCGACGCCGACGCCGTCAACTTCATGGCCAAGCACGCCCGCGGGCTGATCTGCCTGGCGCTCACCGGCGAACGAATTGCCGAGCTCCAACTGCCACTGATGGCACACAAGAACGAATCACGCCACCAAACCGCCTTCACCGTCTCGATCGAATCAAAGGAAGGCGTCACCACCGGCATTTCGGCCGCCGATCGGGCCCAGACCATTGCCGTCGCTATCGACCCTGCCAAGGACTCGTCCGACATCAACAGCCCGGGCCACGTCTTTCCCCTGGTGGCCCGCGACGGTGGCACCCTGGTGCGGGCCGGCCATACCGAGGCGGCGGTCGATATCGCCCGTTTGGCCGGTTACAATCCCTCGGGCGTGATTTGCGAAATCATGAACGACGACGGCACCATGGCGCGGCTCCCGGACCTGGTGACTTTCGCCCAGTTCCACGGCTTCAAGTTGGGCACTATCGCCGACCTGATCGCCTACCGGCGGCGCAACGACACGCTGATCCGGCGCACACTAGAGACCACGCTGGAAAGTCACTTCGGCACTTTTCACCTGGTCGTCTACGTCAATTCGGTCGAATATGCCGAGCACATCGCGCTGGTGAAGGGTGACCTCTCCGGCCCCGAGCCGGTGCTGGTGCGGGTCCACGCCTTCAACTTGCTCGATGACTTGCTGATCGCCCAGGGCGGCCGCGGCGGCGAATTGCACAGCGCCATGATGGAAATCGAGCGCGAGGGACGGGGTGTGTTGGTGCTGATCCGCGAGCCACGACGATCATCGCTTTCGGATTCGGTGCGCGACCGTCTGGGAGAGCCGCTCGAAGTGCCGCCGCAATTGCGCGACTACGGCATCGGGGCCCAGATTTTGCTCGATCTCGGAGTTCGCGATATGGTGCTTTTGTCGAATTCCCGGCGCACCATAGTCGGTCTCGAAGGCTACGGCCTGAGCATCGCCGATCAACGTTCCATTCCCAAGCTGGAGGGCTTTTGATCATGGTTGACGCGCCCTACCTTTTGATCGTCGACGCGCGATACTACGCCGACATCTCCGATGAACTGGTGCGCGGAGCACTTGGCGCCATCGAGGAGGTGCGAGGCAGCTACATGCGTGTTTCGGTGCCCGGCGCCTTCGAACTGCCGGCCGCCATTCGCATGGCTATCCGGTCCATGGAACTGGTCGGCGGCCGTCGCCGGTACGATGGTTACGTAGCGCTGGGCTGCGTCATCCGCGGTGAAACCAGTCATTACGATCACATCTGCATGGAGGCTACCCGCGGTCTCAATGACATCGCCATGAACTTTTCCGTGGCCGTGGGCAACGGCATCCTGACCTGCGAAACCCGCGAGCAGGCGTTGGCCCGGGCGGCCACCAATCAGGGCAACAAGGGCGCCCAGGCGGCCCGCGCCGCCATCGAGATGGTGCGGGTCAAGCGCGAGTTGATGCCGGCACGATGAGTGCTGGGGCCGCATTACCGGCCCGACCGGGGCGCCGCAGATTGGCCCGCCTGGGGGTTATACAGGCGCTATATCAGATCGAAATTTCGGCGACCCCGGTGGAATCCGTGATCGCCGAGTTCATGGCCCATCGCCTGGGCCAAGAGCTTGACGGCGATAGATACGGAGAGGCCGACAGCGACTTTTTCTCGACCGTCGTGCGCGGCGTCAGCAGGCGGCGCCCAGACCTCGATGAAATGATCGCGGCGGCGCTGACCACCGATTGGACGGTGGAGCGGCTCGATGCCATTCTGCGCCAGATCCTGCGTGCCGGTGCCTTCGAGTTGGCCGATCGGCCGGATGTGCCGGCGCGGGTTGCCATCAACGAATACCTCGATTTGGCCAAGGCCTTCTTTGAAGGACCCGAGTCGCGCCTTGTCAACGGCGTGCTCGACCGTCTCGGTCATGTTCTCAGACCCGACGAATTGGGCGCGGCGCCGCAGGAGATGGCGGCCGAAAGTGGCTGAGCTGGGCCGGCGCGGCGAATTCGAGTTGATCAATGAGGTCTTCGCGCCGTTGGCGCGCGGCCACAAGCTGGCTTTTGGCTTGACCGACGATGCCGCCCTCTTGCGGCCTCGGCCAGGAAGCGACTTGGTATTGACCAAAGATGCTCTGGTCGCGGACGTGCATTTTCCCGCGCACGAGGCGCCGGACCTGGTGGCCCGCAAGCTGTTGCGCGTCAACCTCTCGGACCTGGCGGCCATGGGCGCGGAACCCGTCGGCTACTTGCTGGCACTGGCCGTACCGCCGGAACTGGGCGAAGGCTGGTTCGAAGCTTTTGCTGCTGGCCTGGCTCGTGACCAGGAGGAATTTGGCCTGGCGCTGTTGGGTGGCGACATGGTGGCGACGCCGGGGATCCTGACGCTGACGCTGACGGCTCTGGGCGAGGTTGACGAGGGCCAGGCGTTGCGTCGCAACGGCGCCTGCGAGGGCGATCTCGTCTACCTCTCGGGCAGCGTCGGCGACGCCGCCCTGGGTCTGCTCGTGAGCAAGGGGGAATTGGCGGAACTGGACCGGGAAGCCGCTAATGCGCTGCTTGATCGCTATCGACTGCCGCGCCCGCGCCTGAAGCTGGGGCGGGCACTTGGCGGCCTGGTCAGTGCTGCCACCGACGTCTCGGACGGCCTGGTCGCCGATCTCGAACATATCTGCTGGGCCTCCGGCGTAGCTGCCGTAATCGAGGCGACGCGGCTGCCGCTGTCGTCGGCTGCCGAGGCCGCATTGGTGCTCGATCCGGCGCTTCGGCCGCAGCTGCTGGCCGGCGACGACTACGAGATCCTGGCCACCGTAGCGCCGGCTGGCGAGGCCGCGGCTGTTGCCGCTGCGGCTGCGACCAATGTGGCGTTTACCCGCGTCGGCGAGATTCGTGCCGGCGGCGGCGTCACCCTGCTCGACGGCGATGGCCGGATCGTCGAAGCAACGGCCGGATACCGGCACTTCTAGAATTCGCAGCCAGGCAGCCGCCGACATGAACCGAGCCCAACGAAACGTTACCGTCCTGGCTGCCTGTCAGGCGCTGCTGCTGACCGGCAACGCCATTCTCATCGCGCTGAGCCCTTTGGTGGGTTTCGAGCTGGCGGCCGACAAGGCCTATGCCACGCTGCCCGTCACCACTTACGTGGTGGCAACGGCGTTGAGCACGGTGCCGGCCTCGTTCTGGATGAAGCGGGTGGGGCGGCGGGTCGGCTTCATGAGCGGCGCAGTGATCGGCGTCCTGGCCGGGGCACTGTCGAGCTATGCCATTTATGCCGGCGACTTTCTGCTCTTCAGTGCCGGGACCGGCCTCGCCGGTCTCTACAACGCGGCCGGTCAGTACTACCGCTTTGCCGCGGTCGACGTGGCCAGCGGGTCGTTCAAGAGCAAGGCCATATCGTTCGTCCTGGCCGGCGGCATCGTGGGCGCTTTCCTTGGACCGGGCAGTGCCATCTGGACGCGTGACATCTTTCCCGACCATCTCTTCCTTGGCTCCTATATGTCGACCATGATCTTTGCCTTCCTGGCCATTGGCCTGCTGATGCTGGTCGACATACCGCCGCCTAGCGAGGAGGAGCGGCAAAGCGGCGGGCGCAGCTTGGCCACTATTGCCGCCCAGCCGGTCTTTTTGGTTGCCGTACTGGGCGGCATGATCGGCTACGGCGTGATGAACCTGGTGATGACGGCGACGCCGCTGGCCATGACGGCCCACCACCATCCCTTCGGCGATACCGCCATGGTCATCCAGTGGCACATCGTCGGCATGTTCGCACCGGCCTTCTTTACCGGTACGCTGATCAATCGATTCGGGGTGCTGAAGATCATGCTCGCTGGCACGCTATTGATGTTTGCCTGTGTCGCAGTGGCGCTCTCGGGTTTCGAGTTCCTCTATTTCTGGAGCTCGCTGGTGCTATTGGGATTGGGCTGGAACTTCCTGTTCGTGGGCGGTACGACGTTGCTGACCGAGTGCTATGCGCCGCCTGAAAAGGCCAAGGTACAAGCCATCAACGACTTTCTGGTGTTCGGCACCGTGGCCGCCGCCTCCCTGACTTCGGGCACGCTGTTGCACCTTATCGGCTGGCATGCCGTGCTTTACGGTGCTCTGCCGTTCCTGGCGCTAACTGGGTTGGCGTCGCTGTGGCTACTGCGCCACCGGAGCGCCTGACTGCGGTTGCCTTTTGCCGGCTACTCCCGTAAGTTCCGCGAAATTTTTTTCGGCGCCAATGTCCGGCGTTTGCCCGCTCAAAGCGCCCGGAATCATTCGTGCCCCATTCGAGCCCTACAGAAATGAGGATCTGAAGCCATGCCAACCATATTGTGGTTTGTGATTGCCTGCGGTGTCCTGGCCGTCCTTTACGGTGTCTATGCCAGCCGTTCGGTGTTGGCTGCCAGCCCCGGCAACGAGCGCATGCAGGAAATCTCCTTGGCCATCCAGGAAGGGGCCAGCGCCTACCTCAACCGCCAATACACCACCATCGCCATCGTCGGCGTCGTGGTACTGGTTGTGGTGTTCTTCTTCCTCGGCCTCAAGGCGGCGATAGGCTATGCCATCGGCGCCGTGCTGTCGGGAGCTGCCGGCTACATCGGCATGAACATTTCGGTGCGTGCCAACGTACGCACCGCCGAGGCGGCGCGCCAGGGCTTGCAGGAAGGTCTGGCCATTGGCTTCAAGGCGGGCGCCGTCACCGGCATGCTGGTGGCCGGTTTTGCCCTGTTGGCGGTGGCCGGCTACTTCGGCGTGCTGCTGGCCATGGGTACCGATCTGGCTGGGCGCGAGATCGTCGACGCCCTGGTGGCGCTGGGCTTCGGGGCTTCCCTGATCTCCATATTCGCTCGTCTCGGCGGCGGCATTTTCACCAAGGGCGCCGACGTCGGCGCTGATCTGGTGGGCAAGGTCGAGGCCGGCATTCCCGAGGACGATCCGCGCAACCCGGCTGTGATCGCCGACAACGTCGGCGACAATGTGGGCGACTGCGCCGGTATGGCGGCCGACCTTTTCGAAACCTACGCCGTCACCGTGGTCGCCACCATGGTCCTGGCCTGGATCTATTTCACCGGCGACACCGCCATGCAGTTGAGTCTGATGCTCTATCCGCTGGTCATCGGCGGGGCCTGCATCATCGCCTCGGTGATCGGCACCTTCTTCGTCCGCCTAGGCGCCAGCCAGAACATCATGGGAGCTCTCTACAAAGGCTTTCTTGTTTCGGCCGTGCTCTCGGCCGTGTTGTTCTGGCCGGTCACCGACATGATCGTTGGCATGGCCAGCACTTTCACCATCAGCGGCAAGCCAGTCAGTGGTATGGATCTCTTCTTCTGCACCATTCTCGGCTTGGTGATCACTGGCCTGATCATCTGGGTCACCGAGTACTACACCGGCACCAACTTCCGTCCGGTGCAGAGCATCGCGCGCTCCTCGACCACGGGTCATGGCACCAACGTCATCCAGGGCCTGGCCATCTCGATGGAGGCGACGGCGGTGCCGGCGCTGATTATCTGTGCCGGTATCATCATCGCCTACACCCTGGCCGGTCTCTTCGGCATCGCCATTACCGTCACCGCGATGCTGGCCCTGGCCGGCATGGTGGTGGCGCTGGATGCCTACGGTCCCGTCACCGACAACGCCGGTGGCATCGCCGAGATGGCGGATCTCGAGGAATCGGTTCGCAACACCACCGATGCCCTCGATGCCGTCGGCAACACCACCAAGGCGGTGACCAAGGGCTATGCCATCGGTTCAGCCGGCCTTGCGGCGCTGGTGCTGTTCGCCGCCTACACCGAGGATCTCAAAGCCTTTTTCGGCGACGTCAAGGTCGACTTCACGCTGAGCAATCCCTATGTCGTGGTCGGACTCTTCCTTGGCGGCATGTTGCCTTATCTCTTTGGCGCCATGGCCATGACCGCGGTGGGCCGGGCTGCCGGTTCGGTGGTCGAAGAGGTGCGGCGCCAGTTCCGCGAGATTCCCGGCATCATGGAGGGCACCGCAAAGCCCGACTACAGCCGGGCCGTCGATCTGCTGACCCGCGCAGCCATCAAGGAGATGATCATTCCCTCGATGCTGCCGGTGCTGGCCCCGATCGTGGTCTACTGGGTGATCCTGGCTCTGGCCGGGCAGGGCGCCGCGTTTTCGGCGCTGGGTGCCATGCTGATGGGCGTCATCGTCACCGGCCTCTTCGTGGCCATCTCGATGACCGCCGGCGGCGGCGCCTGGGACAATGCCAAGAAGTTCATCGAGGACGGCAACCACGGCGGCAAGGGGTCCGAGGCCCACAAGGCCGCCGTAACCGGCGACACCGTCGGTGATCCCTACAAGGACACCGCCGGTCCGGCCGTCAACCCGATGATCAAGATCACCAACATCGTGGCGCTTTTGTTGCTCGCCACCTTGGCTCACTAGACCCTCGCCGGGCGGGTCGTGTTTTTGTTAGACCCTCACCGGGCGGGCGCATCCGCGCCCTTGGCCTCCGCCCCCTTCCGGGGGGCGGCTTAGTGTTTTGTTATTTTAGTGCTTTGTTCTTTTGTGCAACGGGAGCAACGCGACCCGCCGCACCTGCGGCGCGCCCGCGCAGGCTGCGGACCACAGGTCCGCCGCCGTGAGCGACGAGAATCCTAGATTGGATCTATGATCCAATCTATGGCATGCCGGGGCCGGCATCCTGGCCGGTGAAGCGGCCGATGTTGCCGAAGATCTGCTGGAAGAGGCCGAGTTCCTTGCCCCGGGTCGGCGTCACCCGCTCCACCAGCTCGATCTTGCGGGCATCGTCGAGGCCGTAGCGTTCGACGCTCTGGACGATGCCGGTTTTGCTGAAACTGATGGCCAGGACCTGCTGCTGCAGTATGTCCTTCTCGAAGAAAGCGAAGGTTTCCGTCTGCTTGGAGATGTAATACCAGGTCGTGATCTCGAAGGTGCCGACATTGGAGGGCGAGCCCAGCAGGCGCAAAACATCGCCCTGGTTGCTAAGCTTGGGCTCGATCTTGGCGATCTGCTCCTCGTCGGGGACGTGTCCCTGGACATCGCTGAGGGGCGCGCAGGCGCCCAGGGCGAGAAAACCGGTGACAAGACCGGCGAGAAGGCCGAGAGATAGTTTTCGGGGCCGCATGGGCGCTGATCCGCTAGAGGAGTTCCGTGGAAATCCGGGTCTGTCCGGCTTCTGGCGGGCACCATGGCACCGACCGGCGAGAGCTGTCAACGCTCTTGGCTTTGAGGCGTTAAGTTATGATTTTTAAACGATTTTTCAAGCGCACAGAGCCCTCGGACGAAGTCTACCTTCTGTATCGGGCGGTCGTTGCCCAGGCCCGCATGGGGGCTTTTTACGAGCACCTGGGCGTGCCTGACACGCTGGATGGGCGTTATGACCTCTTGGTGCTGCATTGCCATCTGGTTGCTCGTCGCCTGCGCCTCGAGGACGCCGCCGGGGTGGCGCTGGGGCAGGCGCTGTTCGATCTCATGATGGCCGACATGGATCGGAGCTTGCGCGAAATGGGGGTTGGAGATCTAAGCGTTGGCTCCCGCGTCAAAGCCATGGCGCGGGCTTATTATGGCCGCGCCAAAGCCTATGACGAGGCCTTGGCGGTGGCCGGGCCGCCCGAGAATTACCTGTCGGCGGCGCTTAAGCGCAACGTCTACGGCTCCTTGGCTGATGATCGAGGACCCCAAGCTGCCCAGCTTGCGGCGCTCGCCGGCCATGTTCTGGCGCAGATCGATCATCTGGCGGCGACGGAGCGCCAGGCGTTGCTGGCCGGAGAGGTCGATTTCCTGCCTCCACCGGGCGCGAAAAGCGCCCCGCCGGAGGTGAAAACCAATTGACCGGGGCAACGATTTGACACTATTTTCCGGCCCTTCCGCGGTCGCGCGTGGAAGCGATCGATATTGGAGGACGGCGATGGGCGTGCTCGATGGCGAGTTCAGCCGCATCATAGAGAGCCAGCTCTTGGGCCCGGACGAAAGCACGTTCGAGTTCGTGGCCGAGGCGGCGGAATGTCGGGCCTTGGCGGCGCGGCTGGATATCGTGGCGATCGAATCCCTTTCGGCCACGGTTCGGGCAAAGCGTCAGCCTCAAACCCGAGGCTGCCACGTGGATATTCATTTTGTTGCCGATGTGATACAGTCCTGCGTCGTAACCCTGGAGCCCATAGCCGCCCGCATCGACGAGAGGATNGAAGCCGATTTTGTTCCCGAAAGGGCCGCTAGCGGCAGCGATACCGACGATGGCGAGGTGCCCCTCAGCATTCAAGAATTCAGCATTGAGGACGAGGAACCATCCGAGGTCTTGCGCCAAGGCAAGGCTGATGTCGGCACCTTGATTGCCGAGCACTTGGCGTTGGCGTTGGAGCCTTACCCGCGCCGTCCGGGAGCGGTATTCGAAAGCGAAGATGTTGGCGAAAATGAAGACGCGGTGAGAGATGACGAAGAGGGCGAGGGAAGACATTTCCCGTTCGCCGAGTTGCGCAGGCGCCTTAACCCCGATACCTAGACGATGAGGGGAAAGGGCCGGGGGATTCCGAACAAAGGCACCGCAAGGCACTACAAAGCAGAGATGAGGCCGCCTGGCGGCGGTGCAGAGTGAGAAAGTGAAGTCATGGCAGTACCGAAAAAGAAGAAATCCACGTCACGGCGCAACATGAGGCGATCGCACGACGCCCTCAAACCCGCCGGTTACGTGGAATGCTCGAATTGCGGCGAATACAAGCGCCCCCACCACGTTTGTGAGGATTGCGGCCACTACGATGGTCGCGAGGTCGTCGAAGCATCATCCTCGATCTAGTTTCATGACGGTCGACCGTCGAGCGGCGCGCGCAGGGGCTGTGGCATGAACTCGGGCCGCAGCACGGGGCGTTGCATCGCCCTTGACGCCATGGGTGGCGCCGACGCGCCGGCCATCGTGGTCGAGGGGGCGCAGTTGGCGCGGCAGCGCCACCCCGGGCTGCGCTTCCTGCTGTTCGGCGACGAGGTGCAGTTGCGATCGCTGGTGGATCGCCAGACCGGCCTGGCCGAGGCGGTCGAGGTGTGCCATGCCGAGCAGGTCATCGACGACGCCGACAAGCCCTCTCAGGCCTTGCGCCGGGGCCGCCAGTCAAGCATGCGCCTGGCCATCGACGCGGTTGACGATGGCCGTGCTGACGCCGTGGTCTCGGCCGGCAACACCGGCGCCCTGATGGCCATGGCCAAGGTGGTGCTGCGTATGCAGGAAGGCATCGTGCGGCCGGCCATGATCACCTTCTTTCCCACTTTGGCCGGCCGTAGCGCCATGCTCGATCTGGGTGCCAACATCGAATGCGACGTCGATAATCTGGTTCAATTCGCCATCATGGGCGCTGCCTTTGCGCGTATCGAATTGGGCAAAGAACGGCCCACGGTGGGCCTCCTGAACGTCGGTTCCGAGGATCTCAAGGGCAACGAGACGGTCAAGACGGCGGGCCAGATCCTGCGCGATTCAGATCTCGATTTCGAATTCCACGGCTTCGTCGAGGGTGACGACATCGGTGCCGGCACCGTCGACGTCTTCGTCACCGACGGTTTCACCGGCAATATCGCTCTGAAGGCGGTCGAGGGCACTTCGCGGCTTTATACTGGATTTCTCAATCAAGCCTTCCGCAGTTCGCTGATGGCGGGGCTCGGCTATATCCTGGCGCGGCCGGCGTTCAACGCGGTGCGCCGCCGGGTCGATCCGCGCGAACACAACGGTGCCATGTTCGTGGGCCTCAACGGTGTCGTCATCAAGAGCCACGGTGGTACCGACTCGATCGGTTTCGCCAATGCCGTCGGCGTGGCGCTGGATATGGTCGAGGGACGTTTCAAGGAGCGCATCCAGGCCGATCTCCGGCGTTGGGCTCCGGCTGCCCAGCCAGAGGCCGAGGCCGCCGTCTCGTGACTGTCCGGCGTGCCCTGATCAGCGGCTGTGGTGCCTACCTGCCGGAACGCGTGATCGACAACGCCGAAATGGCTGCGCTGGTCGACACCACGGACGAGTGGATCGTCAGCCGCACCGGTATCCGCCAGCGCCATGTCGCGGCCGAGGGAGAATTCACCTCTCACCTGGCCGTCAAGGCCGCCAGCGCCGCCTTGGCCGCCGCCGATTGCCAGGCCACCGACGTCGACGCCATCGTGCTCGCCACCGCCACACCCGACGAGACCTTTCCTGCCACGGCCACCGTGGTGCAGGCCGAATTGGGCATGGTCAGAGGCTTTGCCTTTGATGTGCAGGCGGTATGCAGTGGTTTCATTTACGCCTTGGCGGTAGCCGACAACTTCATCACTGCCGGCCAGGCTGAGCGCGTGCTGGTGATCGGTGCCGAAACCTTCTCGCGCATCCTCGACTGGAGCGACCGCACCACTTGCGTGCTCTTTGGCGACGGTGCCGGTGCCGTGCTGCTGGAGGCGAACGAAGGGAGCGGTGTCTCGGGCGACCCCAGCGACCGCGGCATCCTGGCCACTCAATTGCACACCGACGGCCGCCATCACGACATGCTCTACGTCGACGGCGGTCCCTCGTCGACCCAGACCACCGGGCAACTGCGCATGCTGGGCAAGGAGGTTTTTCGCCACGCCGTCACCAACCTTTCCTCGGTGGTCGGCGAAACCTTGGCCAAGGCCGGCCTGGAAACCAGCGACATCGATTGGGTGGTGCCCCACCAGGCCAACAAACGCATCATCGACGGTACCGCCCGCAAGCTCAAATTGGCCTCCGAAAAAGTTGTGGTCACCGTCGACCGGCACGCCAACACTTCGGCGGCCTCGGTGCCGTTGGCATTGGCCGAGGCCGTCGGCGACGGCCGTATCACGGCTGGCGACGTGGTTTTGATGGAGGCCATGGGCGGCGGATTCGCTTGGGGCGGCTGCGTCGCACGGTGGTGAATCAGGCAGTTTCAGTCGGCGATTCGCGTCTGACTTAAACGTCGCCCCGCATCCCTTTGATATTGACGGATTTCTTTGGCCGCGCTACCGTTGTGTCTGGTAACGGGAGGAGCAGGCCATGGCAGGACGCACCGTAACGCGGGCGCAGCTCAGCGAAGCGGTCTATCAAGAGGTCGGACTATCGCGCAACGAGTCCGCCGATCTTGTCGAATCCGTGCTGGGCCGTATTGCCGACCGGCTGGTCGATGGCGAGACCGTCAAGGTGTCCTCGTTCGGCAGCTTCTACGTGCGGAAAAAGGGCCAGCGCGTCGGTCGCAACCCGAAAACCGGAGAAGAGGTACCGATACTGCCCCGCCGGGTCCTGGTTTTCCGCCCATCTCACGTGCTCAAGGACCGTATCAACAGGCTTCTGTCGCGCGGCGGGGCCTTCCTGAAATCAGCGCTCTAGAGGCACACCCAAAGTGACCGAGCGGCGCAGTGCAAGGCGGGTAGCCAAGTCTCCCGGCGCATTTCGCACCATCAGCGAGGTGGCTGAAGAGCTCGACGTGCCGCAGCACGTGCTGCGCTTCTGGGAAGGCAAATTCAGCCAGATCAGGCCGCTCAAGCGGGGCGGCGGCCGACGCTATTACCGGCCCGAGGATGTCGAGCTGTTACGCCGTATTCGCAGCCTGCTCTATGGCGAGGGCTATACCATCAAGGGCGTACAGAAGGTGTTGCGCGATTCGGGGCGCCGCGGAGATAGCAGCCCGCTTGCCACCGCACCATTGGGGGCCTCGCGACGGGCTGAGCTCGAAGGCATCGTGGCCGAACTCAGAACCCTGCAGGACATGCTGTCGCGCCGCCGCCGCTGAGTTGCAGAATTATTTCAGATTTTGAATTAAGATAAATTGTTAATCCATTGTAATTAATTGGATTATTTCCAGATTGTTGTGATGGTTCGCGGTCATTGCGGCGATGCCTTAGCGGCGCTATAGTGCGCCCCGCGGTATTGCCGCCTAGGTCGGAGCGTGGCGCAGCCTGGTTAGCGCACCACACTGGGGGTGTGGGGGTCGCAGGTTCAAATCCTGCCGCTCCGACCAATATTCCTTAGATAGTCGTCATTGCCTGAACCCGAGGCCGCGAACGTGACCGCTCATATTCTCATCGTCGAGGACGACGAGCAGATTCAGCAATTCGTTGCTCTGCACCTGACAAACGAAGGCTATCGCGTCTCGACTGCGCTGACCGGCGAGAGGATGTTCGATATTCTCACGACCGACGCCGCCGACCTTATCATTCTCGATCTCAACCTGCCCGATGCCGACGGCCTCAATCTGGCCCAGCGTATCCGCCAGACCTCGTCCGTTCCCATCATCGTGGCCTCGGCGCGCAAGCGCGTGGACGACCGGCTCAAGGCGCTCAAACTGGGGGCCGACGACTACCTGACCAAGCCTTTCGACACCCGCGAGCTGATTCTCAGGGTACACAACGTTCTCGAGCGCAGCGCTGGCCAGGCCGCAGGTCAAGGCGCGCCGCCGCGCCGCCGCCACAGCCTGGCGCTGGCGGTGCTGGCCCTGGCCCTGGTGCTGATCGCCGGCGGCGGCGCCTATTGGTATGGCGGTGGAGAGATTCCGCTGCTGACCCGCCCGCAGCTGGCACCCAAAACAGCGTCCTCTTCAAGCGTTGCCCCTGCTTCAAACACGGCACCCTCCTCAAACGCAGCCCCCGCAGCAAGCACCCTCCCGGCAACCTATTCCTGGGTCGCCGCCAGCCAGTGCGAGCCCTTTCCCTCTGTCGCCTGGTGGAAAAACAAGAGCCATCTTGCCGTCGTGCGCTACGTTGATCGCCGCCACGCAGGCAACTGGGACGCCTACGTTCAGAGCTGGCAGGGGCGGCTGGTCAAGCTGCAGGATATCCAGGATCGAGGTTCGACCGCCGTGACCGCCAGCGGCGGGCGTCTCAGCGGTACCGAACTGGCAGCCTACCTGGAGCAGATGTCGAAGCGCATCGAAGTCACCCGTTGCCTGGCGGCGGAGGCCAAGGCGGCACATAAGTAGGAACGAGGACTGCCCACCGGCCGCTCGATCGACTATGCTGGGCCGATAATCGCGGCAGACGATAGGAGCCGGTGCCATGAGTTCTTTTTGTTCTGTGCAATTCCACGACGATGCCGCAGCCCTGGCGGAGCAGATCCCCGACGGCGCCACCTTGGCCTTGCCGCCGAGCCGCAGCGGTGCCGCCATGGCGGTAACCAGGGCGCTATTGCAACAAGGTGCCGGCGGCCTGCATCTGGTGCTGGTGCCGAGTGCCGGGCTGCAGGCCGACGTATTGATTGGCGCCGGGAAGGTGGCGGTGGTCGAGGGCGCCGGCGTCACGCTCGACGAGTTCGGCCAGGCGCCTTGTTTTGGGCGGGCGGTTCAGGCCGCTACCATTAAACTCAAGGATTCCACCTGCCCGGCGGTGATATCGGCTCTCCAGGCCGGGGAGAAGGGCCTTCCTTTCATTCCCATCCGCGGCCTATTGGGCTCCGACATCGAACGCTTTCGCGACGACTACCAGGTCATCGACAATCCCTTTTCCGAGGAACCTGATCCCATCGTGCTGTTGCCCGCCATCGTGCCCGATGTGGCTCTATTCCACGCCCCGCTGGCCGACCGCCTGGGCAATGTTTGGATCGGGTCGAACCGCGAGCTGATGCTCATGGCCCACGCCGCCAAGACCACGCTGGTCAGCGTCGAGGAGATCGTCGACGAGGATCTGCTGGCCGATCCGCTACGGGCTCCGGCCGTCATTCCCTCGCTCTACATCAGTCATCTGGCGCAGGTTGAGCGTGGTGCCTGGCCGCTGCCGTTGCCGGGCAGCTACCGGATCGACGCCGGCCACTTGGGCCAGTACGCGCGCCAGGCGGCGACGCCCGAGGGTTTTGCCGAATATCTGGCCGCCAGCAGCGGCCCGGCCCGGGCGGCGGCAGAATAGAGCAGTGGAATACCGAAAGGAGGAGCTGCTGATCTGCGCCGTGGCCCGGCTGCTGGAGGGCATCGGGCACATTGCGGTCGGTGTGGCATCGCCTATCCCCGGCTCGGCGTCACTGCTGGTGCAGGCGCTATCCGAAGGCCGTACCTGCGTTTCAATGCTCAACAGCCGGCGTCAGTACTTCACCAACGGCTCCACCGAGATCTTCGACATGGCCGCCCAGGGGCGGCTCGACGCCTTCTTCCTGGGCGGCGGCCAAATCGACGGCCAGGCCAACATCAATCTGGTGGGTGTCGGCGACTATCCCCAGCAAGAGGTGCGTTGGTCCGGCTCCTTCGGCTCGGCTTTCCTCTATTTCATGGTGCCGCGGGTGATCCTCTTCCGTGAAGAACACACCACCCGGGTGATGGTGCCCAAGGTCGATTTCGTCAGCGCGCCGGGCACCAGCCCGCCCGGGGTGCACCGGCCCGGCGGCCCCCACGCCATGGTCACCGGACGCTGCGTTTTCTCCTTCGACAAGCAGCGCGAGCGATTCCGTTTGGAAAGCGTGCATCCCGGACAATCGGTCGAGGATGTATTGGAGAACACGGGCTTCGAGTTCGATCTGCCCGACCATGTGCCGACCACGCCCGAACCCGAGCCTGAGCGCCTGGCCCTGGTGCGCGGCCAGGTGGCCCGTCAAGTGGCAGAAGCCTATCCGCAGTTCGCCGCCGAGGTCTTTGGCATAGAAGCCGCTGCGTAATTCAATTCGACTCGAGAAAGGCCTGCCAGTAGGGCGTGGCCAGCAAACGGGTGAGCAACTCGGCCCGTTCGTCGTCGTTGGCAAAGACGCTCAAGCTGATGCCATCCGCGGGCCATAGCTTGCATTCGGATGCCGAGAAAACCACCTCCGAGCCCTGCGTGCAGTGGGTGGTGAAGTTGTATCAGGCCAGCCAGGCGGCATCCCTCTCCCTGCCGTCCGGCGCCACTTGCCGGCCGAGGGCTGCCACATTTGGTCCGGCTCGAATAGCTCCGAGGCCGAGCCCGGCGCCTGCAGGGCGCGGAATAGATAGCGCTACGCCATGCCATCGGCTTGCAAACCGCTGGCGGTTTTCGTGATAGGAAACGCCATGGCCGGGGAGCAACTCAAAAAAGCCCGGGCGGCGCGCGTTGGCGGGCGCTTCGAGGAAGCGATAGCCGCCTACCAGGCGGTTCTGCTCGAAGCCAACGACGATCTTGTAGCCATAGCTGAATTGGCCGAGTTGCTGGCCACGCTCGGGCGCCTGGCCGAGGCGGCGGTTTGCCTCAATCATCTGCTGGAGCTCGATCCGAACCGCACCGAGGCGTGGTTGAACCTGGGCGAAGTCAGGCGAGGGCAGGATCGGCTGGCCGAGGCCCAACGCTGTTTCGAGCGCAGTTTGGCGCTCGAGCCGGAAAACCCGGTGGGTCATTTCCAGCTTGCCGGCCTGGCCCTGGCGGCGGGCCGTTTGGGCGAGGCGGTGGATCGTTATGAACGCAGCATCGCCGCTGCACCCGAGCTGGCCGAAGCTCATTTCAATCTGGCCGTAGCGCTGACCGGTCTGGGCCGGGCCGGCGAGGCCATCGCGGCCTACCAGGCGGCTCTGGAGGGAGCACCGCACTGGGCCGAGGCCTGGCGCAACCAGGGTGCGTTGCATCTGCGCCAGGGTGATCTCGAAGGTGCCGCAAAATGCCTCGGGCAAAGCTCCGAGCTGCAGCCCGGCGATGCCGAGACACTGCTCGGCCTGGCCGCCCTGGAGCAGCGCCGTGGTCGCCATGACGAGGCTCTCTCCGGCGTGCGCCGGGCTGCCGCCAGTGCCGGCGACAACTCTGATCTGCTGGTCGGCATCGGCACGCTGCTGATGGCGCTGGACCGTCCCGAAGAAGCCCACTCCGTGGCCCTCCGGGCGCAACTGGCCGATGCCGGGGAAGCCGCGGTGCAGCACCTTCTGGGCAAGGCGCTGGCCGGGCTGGGCCGTCTGTCCGAAGCGGCCGAGGCTTTTGCTGCTGAGGTGGCGGCAGCCGAAGATCCGGCAGCCGCCATGCAGGGCATTGGCGATGCCCTCAGCGACCTGGGTTGCTTCGCTGATGCCGAATCATGGTACCACCAGGCTCTGGAAGCAGGCGGGGCGGGGACATCAGGCGCCCGCGTATTCCATGGCCTGGCCGTGTCCCGTCAGCGCCAGCAACGCCACGCCGAGGCCGTGCTGCTGTTCAAAAAGGCCCTGGAGGTGGGCGACACCGATCCCGCCGTTCTCAGCGCCGCCGCCCAATCACTGCAGGCACTGGGCCGCTACGGCGAGGCGGCCGAGATGTACCAGGCCATCCTCGATACAGATCCCGATCAGCCGGCAGCATTGCTCGACATCGCGCGCTTGCTGCTGGGTATTGGCCGCAGCGCCGAAGCCGTGGTTTTTCTCGAGCATTTGCTGTCCCGTCATGAAGATGCCGAGAGCGCCTGGCCGCTCTTGCTCTATGGCCGCATGGCGCTTTGCGATTGGCACGATTTCGACGACTTGGTGGCACGGGTGATCGAGCTCAGCGAGCGCGAACTGGCGGCCGGCGGCGCGGTCAGCGTGGCCGCCTTCAGCCTGTTCGCGCTGCCGGTGAGCGAGGATTTGCGCACCCGGGTGGCCCACCGCACCGCTGATTTTGCCACCCGCACCCGGACCGCTGACCAGGATCCGAACCCCCAAGTGGGGCCACGTGAGCGCCTGACCATCGGCTACCTGTCGCCCGATTTCGGCACCCACAAAGTTGCCACGGCCTTGCAGGGTGTGCTGCACGATCACGACCGGGAAGGCTTTCGCATTGTCGGTTACGGTTTGACGCCGGTGGCTGCCGATGACGGGATCGGCGACGCCTTGCGTCATGGATTCGATGACTTTCGCGATCTCTCGGCGCTCTCGGACACCGAGGCAGCGGCGCTTGTCGCCCAGGACGGCGTTGACATCCTGGTCGATCTGGCCGGCCACACACACCGCGCCCGGCTGGGTATCCTGGCGCTCGGGCCGGCGCCGCTGCAGGCTCATTTCCTGGGGTACGGCAAAAGCCTGGGTGGGGGCCTGGTGGACTACCTGATCAGCGACGCCGTCTACTGGCCGCCCGAGGAGCGCCCCGAGAGCAGCGAAAGCGTTGCCTGTCTGCCCCACCAGTCGTTGCCCGCACTGTCGCCGCGGCGCGCCGAGATGGCGGCCGGGCGCAGCGATTTCGGGCTGCCGGACGAAGGCTTCGTGTTTGCCAATTTCCACGCCCCCCAAAAGCTCGACCCGCACATGTTCGCGCTTTGGATGGGCATTCTGGAGCGTGTCCCCGGCAGCGTGCTGTGGCTGCTGGCTGGCGAGGCAACGGTGGCCAATCAGCAGGCCGAAGCCGAACGTCGCGCCATCGCAAGCGATCGCTTGGTCTTTGCCACCCGGGTGCCTCATGCCGTCCACTTGGCCCGCCATGCCCTGGCTGACCTGGTGCTGGACACGCGCATTCACGGCGGCGGCGTCACCACTATCGAGGCTCTCTGGTGCAGCGTGCCGGTGCTGAGCTGCCGGGCGCCGGGCACCGATCGTGTTGGCGCCTCGCTGCTGGTCGCCGCCGGCCTCGAGGAGCTGATCTGCAACAGCCTCGAAGAATATCTCGAGAAGGCGGTAATGCTGGCCGGCGACGAAGCCGCATTGACCGCCGTGCGCGATAAGATCGCCGCAGGCCGACAGATCTCGCCGCTCTTCGATACCCTCAAGTTCTGCCGCCATCTGGAGGCCGCCTACCAGGGCATGTGGAAGATCGCCCTGGCCGGAGAGGCGCCGCGCGACTTTGAGGTTCCTGCCTAATTCTGCCCCAAGCAAAGGCCTAAATCATGAGCGACATCACCATCAGTGACGACACCAGGGAGCGCCTGGCCGGGATCAGCACGGCAACGCTGACCACCCAGCTTTTCAAGCGGGGGCTTAGCAACGTCTTTCTCTTTGGCTTGCAGCCGGCCAATCCGGCAGCCGTCAACTTCGTCGCCGAGGCCTATACGTTGCGCTACATCCCCTCGCGCGAGGACATCGACACCCTCGAGGTCTTCAAGGACTATGACCACCCTCAGCGCAAAGCGGTCGAGACGGTACCGCCGGGCCAGGCCCTGGTTATCGACTGCCGCGGCGTCACCAGTGTCGCCTCGGCCGGTTCTATCCTGGTGACGCGCCTGATGATGCGGGGCGCTGCCGCCGTGGTCAGCGACGGTGGTTTGCGTGACTGGCCCGAAATAGCAGCCCTCGATTTCCCGGCTTTTGCTGCCGGTTCGGCCGCTCCCACCAACCTCACCCGCCATCACGCGGTTGAGGCGCTCAACGAACCCATCGGCTGCGCCGGTGTCGCCGTCTATCCCGGCGACGTGCTGGTCGGCGATGCCGAGGGCGTGGTGGTGATTCCGCGCCACCTGGCGGCCGAAGTGGCGGTCGACGGCTTCGAGCAAGAGCGCCAGGAACGGTTCCTCACCGCCAAGGTGCGTGGCGGCAGCCCGTTGCGCGGTGTCTATCCACCGGACGAAAACACAGTGGCGGAATACGAGGCCTGGAAGGCCGCCGGCGAGCCGGAAAAATAGGGGTCAGGGCCGCAGCCCGTAGCTGCGCCTCCCAGGCTCGCGCAAGGGTGCCGCCAGGTTGGCGAATTCGCAGAGCAAGGGGCGGGTGTCGCGGGGATCGATGACCTCCTCTACCAAAAAGGCCTCGGCGGTGCGGAAGGGCGAGCGCACGTGGTTGAGGCGTTCGATGATTTCCTGGTGCAAAGCCTCGGGGTCATCGGAGGCCTCCAGGTCGGACTTGTAGGCCGCCTCGATGCCGCCCTCGATGGGCAGCGAGCCCCAATCGCTCGAAGGCCAGGCATAGCGGTATTTGAGGCGCGAGGCATTGGTGTGGCCGGCGCCGGCGACGCCGAAGACGCGGCGGATGATGACCGAACACCAGGGCACGTTGGTCTGGTAAATGGCTGACAGTGTGCGTGCCCCATGGCGGATGGTGGCGGCTTTCTCGGCGTCGGTTCCGATGACGAATCCTGGGTTGTCGACTAGGTGCACCACGGGTAGGTGAAAGGTATCGGCCAGGTCTACGAAGCGTGTCACCTTGTTCGAGGCATCGGCCGTCCAGCCGGCGCCGAAGAAGTAGGGATCGCCGGCCAACAGTGCCACCGGCCAGCCGTCCAACCGGGCCAGTCCGGTGATGGCGGAGCGGCCGTAGTATTTGCCGATTTCGATGAAGCTGCCGGCATCGACCACACTGTCGATGATCTTGCGCATCTTGTAGACCTTGCGGTTGTCGCGCGGCACGGCGTCGATCAGCCAGTTGTCGCGGCGCTCGACGGGGTCGTCGCAGGGACTCCGGGCTGCCAATTCGAAAACCGAAGCCGGCAGGTAGGAAAGGAACTGCCGGGTGCGTGCGAAGGCTTCTTCCTCGTCCGCTACTTCGTCGTCTATGGCGCCGTTGCGGGTGTGGATGGAGCTGCCGCCGAGGCCTTCCTTGTCGACCGCTTCTCCGGTGCGCGCGACCACCGGTGGTCCCGCCACGAAAAGCTGGGACTGGTCCTTGATCATCAGTGAATAGTGGCTGGCGACAGCGCGGGCGGCCCCCAGGCCGGCCACCGGCCCCAGCGCCAGCGAGACCACCGGCACCTGGGACATGTTGTCGACAACCCATTCCCAGGCCGGGTTGGCCGGCAGATAGGTGCGGCCGTCGACCTCCAGCGTTTTCACCGAACCGCCACCGCCCGTGCCTTCGATCAGGCGGATGAGGGGCAGCCTGAGCTCGTTGGCCATCTGCTCGGCCATAATCTGCTTGGCCTTGATCGAGGCATCGGCGGCGCCGCCGCGCACCGTGAAGTCGTCACCGGAGACGATCACCGGGCGGCCCTCGAGTTTGCCGCGGCCGAATACCGTGTTCGACGGGCGCAATTCAACAAGCTCGCCGTTTTCGTCATATTCGGCGCGGCCCGCCAGGGCGCCGATCTCGTGGAAACTGCCCTCGTCGAGCAGCAGATTAAGACGTTCCCGCACCGTCAGGCGGCCGGCATCGTGTTGGCGTTTGATCTTTTCCGGGCCGCCCATCTTTTCGACCATGGCGCTGCGGCGGCGAAGTTCGTCGATTTCCGGTTGCCAGGTCACGGTTATGGTGCGGCTCCTTAGGGGCCTTCCGGGGCTTGCGGGGTCGGGGTCAGGCGGCTGTTGTTCCTGTGGCCAGCTGGGCGGCCAGCGACAGCAGTACCTCGTCGGCATCCCAAGGCGCCATCAGCGAAAGCCCGACGGGACAACCATCGACCTCGGCCAGGGGAATGTGGACCTGGGGCAGGCCGGCCAGTCCGGCCGGGCAGGTCAGAGCCATGGTGACATCGCGGAATCGCTGCAATTCTTCAGCCCCGGCATCGCAGCGCGGCGGCAGTCCGGCCGTCGGCATGCAGATCAGGCCGTCCTCGCCGAGGATCTCGATCATGCGGTCGACGACCTGGCCGCGTTTGGCCTGGCCCTTGGCCATCTCGCCACCGGTGACCCCTGAGGCAAAGCGCATGCGGTCGGCGACACCGGGGCCGAAGCTGGGGTTATGCTCCTTGATCCAGCCGCGGTGGTTTTGCCAGATCTCACCGGATTGCAGGACGCGGAAGGCCTGGTACCAGCGTTCGGTGCCCTCCTCGGTGAGCAAAGTGGGCTCGGCGCTGAGGCCCGTCGCCGTCTCGATCAGGGAAACCTTGTCGTGCAACGCGACCGCCACCTTTGGCTCGACACCGGCGAACATGTCCTCGGGCAGCAATAGCCTGCCGGGCCGGTAGTCGCTGGCTGCGCCATGGAGCAGCACTTTGCCGAGCTTTTCGAAAATGCCGCCATCGCGGCTGAACCAGCCCACCACGTCGAACGACGACGCCAGCGCCGCCACGCCCTCGGCCGAGACCCGGCCATGGGTCGGGCGAATGCCCAGGAGGCCACAGAAGGCCGCCGGCACGCGTACCGAGCCGCCGCAGTCGGTGCCCAGCGCGAAGTCGACCAGGCCGCCCGCTGTGGCCGCCGCCGAGCCGCAGGACGAGCCGCCGGTGACATGCTCGGGCGCCCGCGGGTTGATGGGGCTGCCGTAGTAGGGGTTCGAGCCCACCATGCTGAAACACATCTCGTCGCAGATGGTCTTGCCCACCAGATCGGCACCGGCCTCCAGCACGGCGCCGACGGCGGCTGCCGTGGTCGCGGCCGGAGGGTGGCTGGCAGCCCAGTCGGCGCTGCCGTTGCCGGTGATGTAGCCGGCTACATCGAAGGCGTCTTTGGCCGCAAAGGTGAGGCCTTGGAGCGGGCCGCCGCTGGCCCCGGGCAGCCTCACGTCGGTATCTGGCAGGTAGGCACCGAAGCTTTCGTCCGAAGCGGTCATAACTTGGCAAATTCCCCCATTTGCACACAGTGATCGATGCCAGACTGCCACGCGCCGTCAGACCTGGCAACGGGGCGGCCCGACGGATGGCCCTGTTGGGGGATTTCGTGCTAAGCCAAGGGCCGCCACAGGGACTCTCATTTTTGTCGCCAACAATTTGCTGCTGGATCTTCCATGAATACCGCACAACCATCCTGGCCCGGCGACATTCACCGGGAGCTTACGGCTGCCGCTGTGCGCCAAGTCGCCTACGTGCCCGATGCCGGGCATTCCGAACTGATCGAACGCTGCCGGCTTGACAACGCCATGACGGCCGTGCCGCTAACCACCGAGGAGGAGGGCATCGGCGTGCTGGCTGGCGCCTGGCTGGGCGGCCAACGCGGAGTTCTGTTGATGCAGTCGAGCGGTATCGGCAACTGCGTCAACATGTTCGGTTTCGCCAAGACCTGTCGCCTGCCGCTGCTGCTGCTGGCCACCATGCGCGGCCAGTGGGGTGAGTTCAATCCCTGGCAGTTGCCTATGGGGCAGAATGCCGGGCCGGTGCTGGAGGCCTCGGGTGTGATGGTCTTTCCGGTCGAAGAAGCGGCCCAGGTGGGTGAAACGGTGGCGGCGGCGGCGCGTATGGTGTTCGAGGGTTCGAGTTCGGCAGCGGTGTTGATCGGCCAGCGCGTTGTCGGTGTAAAAAGTTTCGACAAGGACTAGGTGATGTCAGAAGGACGTGCCGACAGCTATCCGCTACGCCGCCGCGAGGTGGTAGNGAAGCTTCTGGAAGATCGTGGCGACATGCTGCTGGTGGCCGGGTTGGGGGCCTGCGTCTGGGACTCGACGGCGGCCGGCGACAGTGACCTCACGTTCCCGCTCTGGGGCGCCATGGGGGCGGCTTGCAGCATTGGGCTCGGACTGGCGCTGGCGCAGCCCGAACGCCGGGTGCTGGTGATCACCGGTGACGGTGAGATGCTGATGGGGCTGGGCAGCCTGGCGACGGTGGCCGTGCAGGCGCCCGGCAACCTGGCCATAGTCGTGCTCGACAATGAACGCTACGGTGAGACCGGTATGCAGGAAACCCACACCGCCCGGAGCACCGACCTGGCCGCCATGGCGGCGGGGGCGGNACTGGAGCTGTGCAGCACAATCCGCGATCAGAGCGAGTTCGACGCCGGGTTGGGGAGCATCCGCTCAGCGCCCGGACCGGTCTTCAGCGTCATCAAGATCCGTGCCGAAAACCTGCCGCTGGTGCTGCCGCCCAAGGACGGCGCCTATCTCAAGGATCGCTTCCGCCGGGCCTTGCTGGGCGAGGCGGTCGTGGGCTGACGGATGATCGCGGCATGATCGAGGCTCTGGGGCTGTGCAAGGCCTTTCCGCCGCTGACCGCTCTCGATGAAGTTGATTTTGCGGCCGCTGACGGCCGGGTGACCGGCCTGATCGGCCCCAATGGCGCCGGCAAGACCACGGCGCTCAGGATCCTTTACACCCTGATGCGGCCCGATGCCGGCAGTGCCCGCGTCGACGGCTTCGACACCGTCGCCGAGCGCCGCCAGGTGCAGTCCCGTATCGGCGTGTTGCCTGACAATCGCGGTCTCTACCAGCGCCTGACGGCACGCCAGCACGTGCGCTATTTCGGCCGCCTGCACGGCCTCGGCGGCGGCGACCTGGAGGCTCGCATCGAGCGCCTGGTCGAGACCTTGGGCATGACCGATTTCGTCGACCGCCGGGCCAAGGGCTTTTCCAAGGGCCAGTCGGTCAAGGTGGCCCTAGCCCGGGCCCTGGTGCATCGGCCACAGAACATCCTGCTCGACGAGCCGACCAATGGCCTCGACGTCAATTCGGCCCGCACCGTGCATGAGTTGATCCGGCAGCACCGGACGCAGGGTCGCTGTATTCTTATCTGCAGCCATCTGATGCAGGAAGTGGCGCAGCTTTGCGACCATCTGGTGGTGCTGGCGGCCGGCCGCGTGGTGATTCAGGGCTCGCCAGACGAGCTCCGCCGCGAGACCGGCGAGAGCGACTTGGAGGACGTTTTCCTGGCCCTTACCGGGACCCGACAGCCGGGCGGCACTGGGAACCATGTGGCGTAGCATCTTCGTCGTATTCGCCAAGGAGGTGGTCGACAACATCCGCGACCGCCGGTCGTTTCTGTCAGCGCTGGTCTATCCACTGCTCGGACCGTTGTTACTGGGCGGCATGATCTCGGCCGTCACCGGCGTAGTCTCCGACAACCCCGAACGCATCGTCACCCTCCCGGTGGCGGGTGCCGAGCGGGCGCCGCATCTGATGAACTACCTCGCGGATCGGGGCATCCGCGTGAAGCCGGCGCCGGCCGACGTGACGCTGGCGGTGCAGGAGGGAGCCGTCGACAGCGTGCTGGTCATCGCGCCCGACCACCGCGAGCGTTTCCTGGCCCAGAGACCGGCCGAGGTGCGCCTGATCGTCGACAGCTCGCGTCTGCCGGGGCTGTTGTCGGTGAGCCGCATGCTGAAGATCCTGGGCGATTACAACCGCCGCATCGGACGTCAGCGTCTCGAGGGCAAAGGCGTCGACCCGCGCCTCGCCGAGCCTCTGAAGATCAAGTCCGTTAATGTCGCCAACCGGGCCAATCTGACCGATTTCTTTCTCTTCATGGTGCCGCCCTTCATCATCTTTGCGATCTTCCTGGGCGGCGTCTATTTGGCCATCGATACCACTTCGGGCGAGCGCGAACGGGGCACCTTGGAGCCATTGCTGCTCAATCCGGTGGCGCGCTGGGGTTTGATGCTGGGCAAGTTTCTGGCGGCTTTGCTCTTTACCTTCGTCGCCGTAGTGGTGCAGTTGGCGGCGTTCAAGTTGACTTTTTTGTGGGTGGCGGGGGCGGAGTCGAATTTTTTCCGGGCGCTCGATCTCAGGGCCACGGCGGCGATCCTGGCGGTGGCGCTGCCGCTGATGGTGCTGGCTGTCAGCATGCAGGTGGTCATCGCTGCCATTACCCGCAGTTTCAAGGAGGCCCAGACCTATCTCGGGCTGTTGCCGCTGGTGCCGGCCATACCCGGCATGGTGCTGGTATTCGCGCCCGTCAAATCGCAGCTCTGGATGATGGCCATACCCGCCTTCTCGCAGACCCTGCTGTTCGGCCAGGCCTTGCGCGATGAAACCGTGAGTTGGGCCAACGTGGCCACTTCGGGCGGCGTCACGGGGGCCTTGGCGCTGCTGCTGCTTTACTTGGCGGCACGGCTCTACGAGCGCGAGGAGCTGGTCTTCGGCCGGCGCTGAGACAGGTGCCATGAATAGCCCTTCGAACTTCGACCCTCGTACCGTCCGGCGCCTGGTGTCGGTGCACTACTACGGCCGTTCGGGCTCGCTATTTCTCCAGAGCCTGCTCGACGGCCACCCCGACGTTCTGATGTTCCCGGCCGACTACCTGGGCGGCTTCCGTATCTTCTGGGACCAGTTCGGCGAGCTCGCTGCGGCCGACCTGGTGTCCGCCTTCCTGGGCAACTACCGGATTCTGTTCGACGCTGACTGCACAGACGAGGTAATCGGTGTGGGCCAGGCTCTCGGAGTCGATTATGATTTCGCCGCCATGGGGGCCGGGCGCGACGAACGCCTGGAGATCGATCCCCAGGTTTTCACTACGGCCTTGATCCGAGCGCTCGAATTCGAGGTCGACGACCTTTCGAGCCAGCGCGTCTCTCGCAAGTTCTTCTTCCAGTCCCTGCACGTGGCGTATGCCGAGGCCCTGGGCCGCGATTTCCAGAGCCGCGATCCGATCATCGTCTTTCAGGCCCACAATCTGGATGTGAGGGTAATCGACCGGTTGTTCGAGGATTTCTATCCCCATTACCGCTTTTTGCACACGGTGCGCGAGCCCATCCAGACTTTGGCATCGTGGTATCGCCATATGTTCGAGGGAGGGGATTTTGCCGATCTCGAACTGGTGGAGAACGCTTTGGGCCGCGGCCTCGATCACGCTAAACCCATTCTCAGTCACTATTACCTCTGTCTGAAGGGGGGTGATGGGGACGGGGATGGGGATGGGGGCGACAGCGACATCGTCGATTGGGATGCCCGGAACAGTGCCGCGGCGCGCCTCGAAGACCTGCACCTGGCGCCGCGCGCCACCCTCGAGCGGCTCTGCGAGTGGCTCAATATCCCCTGGCATGAAACGTTGTTGCACAGCACCTTTGGCGGCCGAACCTGGCATTGGACCACAGGCGGCCGCACCCTCAGCGGCTTTCAGCGACACACCATCAGCGACCGCCACAACACCATCGTTGGCCCCCTCGACCGCCTCCGCCTGCGCTTTCTCTTTGCCGACAAGTACGCTGCCTGGGGTTACGACCTGCCTGGCGCCTTTCACTGGCCCGTGCTCAGGCTGTTGGCCTTCGTGCTCTGGTTGGTGCCTTTCCGCATGGAGACGTTGTTGTGGACCCGGCTGCCGGGTGGGAGGCCATTGCCGAGGCCTGGGGCCAAGCTGCGGGCCTATGCCAAGCTGCGTCGCGTCATTGTTCGCGATTGGTGGCGCGACCGGCGTCAGGGCATTCCGCTGCTGCGGATTATTTGATTTCCGATTCCAATTGGCCTTTTTTCTGGGCTGGCGACTTGGGTATCATCGGCCGGCAGCGCATGAAGGAGGCAGCGAAGAACCTTGGTCGAGAATTTCACCATCATCGGCACATCGTCGTCGCGTACCGAAAGTCGCCAAATCGCGATTTGGCTGCTGATCTGTTGCGCCGTGGTCTTCGCCATGGTGGTGCTGGGCGGGCTTACCCGGTTGACGCATTCCGGGCTTTCGATGGTCGACTGGAAGCCTCTCACCGGCTGGCTACCGCCGCTCAGTAGCGAGGCTTGGCAACTGGAGTTCGAAAACTACCAGCGCTTTCCCGAGTACCAGAAGCTGAACCAGGGCATGACCCTGGCAGAGTTCAAATCGATCTTCTGGTTCGAGTTCTCCCACCGTCTGCTGGGGCGCGGCATTGGTGTGCTGTTCTTCGTGCCTTTCCTTTATTTCCTGCTGAGCCGCAAGATCGATCGCGGCTTGCTGCCCAAGCTGCTCTTCATGTTCGTGCTGGGTGGGCTGCAGGGTGTGCTGGGCTGGTGGATGGTGAAGAGCGGATTGCTCGAGCGGCCCGACGTCAGCCACTACCGGCTGACAGCGCATCTCGGTCTGGCGGTGCTGATATTTGGTTACATGCTGTCGGTGGCGGTGACGTTGCTGGTACCGAAAGCGGTGATCGTCGACGATCGCCTGCGGGGCCTCGGCCGGTTTGGCCTGGTCATGACGCTGGTGGTGTTCGTCGTCATCCTCTCCGGTGGCCTGGTGGCCGGGCTCGACGCCGGCTTTGCCTACAATACCTTTCCGTTGATGGACGGCCGTCTGGTGCCCGAGGGGTTATTCGATCACGCTCCTTGGTACATCAACCCCTTGGAAAACCTCATAACCATCCAGTTCGATCATCGCTGGCTGGCCGTGGCCACGCTGTTGGCCGTGGTGGCACTGTGGCAGCATGCGCTGAGACGGGGCGTAACCGGATCCCTCAGAACAGCTTTTCACCTGGTACTGGTGGTGGCCGCGATCCAGGTCGGCCTGGGCATCGCCACGCTGGTGCTGGTGGTGCCGGTAGCTCTGGCGGCGCTGCACCAGGCCGGAGCACTGTTGCTCTTTTCCGTTATCGTCATCGCTGCCCAGCTGACCCGACAGGCGGCCGGCTGATGAGCGATGCCGTGCTGCTTTACATCACCGCCGGCGATGCCGAGGAAGCGGCCAGGATTGGCCGGGCCCTGGTCGAAGAGAGGCTGGTGGCTTGTGTCAACGTGCTGGGCCAGATCCGTTCGTTCTACCGCTGGCAGGGCGAGGTGCAGGACGATACCGAGGTAGCGCTGCTGGCCAAGACCCGGAGCTCACTGGTGGCCCAGGTCAGCGAGCGCATCAAGGCCTTGCATTCCTACGACGTGCCCTGCGTCGTGGCGCTCCCCATCGTCGACGGCAACGGCGCCTTTCTCGACTGGATCAGCAGCGAAACCGTGAGCGACGATCAGGGCAAAGCATGACCGGGGTGAGAAATGCAGGGTAAACACCTGACCTTGATCTTTGCCGGCTGTGCTCACGCATTTTCGCATTTCGTGATCCTGTTGTTTGCCACCGTGGTGCTGGCGTTGGAGGGCGAGTGGGGCCTCGGCTACGCCGATTTGCAATGGCTTTCCGTGCTGGGCTTCGTGTTGTTCGGCGTTGCCGCCCTGCCGGCCGGCTGGATCGCCGATCGCTGGAGCCAGGCCGGTATGATCGGGATCTTCTTTTTCGGGGTCGGTCTGGCGCTGCTGATGGTCGGGTTGGCGACTTCGCCGCTGGGCCTGATGGTGGGGTTGACGGCGCTTGGCCTGTTCGCCTCGATCTACCATCCGGTGGGTATTCCCTGGCTGGTCAGGAACGCCGCCAACCCGGGCCGGGCGTTGGGCATCAACGGCGTATTCGGCAGCACCGGCACGGCCCTGGCACCGGTGGTGGCGGGCGGCTTGGCACAGTACTTCGGCTGGCGCATGGCATTCATTGCGCCAGGGCTGGTTTGCCTGACCTTGGGCCTGATTTATCTCTGGTCCCTGAAGCGCGGCCATTTGCAACAGGCGCCCGCCTCTGCCGGGTCGAAGCCGGCCTATTCCGGGGCCCAGCGTCTACGGGTCTTCCTGGTGCTGGGAGCCACGGTGATCTGCACCGGACTGATCTATCAGTCGACGGCGGTGGCTCTGCCCAAGATCATCGATGAACGCCTGGGCGAAGTCATCGGCGGTGTCTTTGCCATCGGTGGCATTGTCACCCTGGCCTACATCGGCAGCTCGGTGACCCAGGTGGTGGGGGGCGAGTTGGCCGACCGCTTCCCCCTCAAGCCGATCTATGTTTTCGCCCAGCTCTCTCAGATCCCGGCCATCTACCTGGCCTACCGGATGCAGAGCCCGGCCCTGGTGGGCGCGCTGATCCTGATGGTCAGCCTCAACACATTTGGCCAACCGGCGGAAAACTCGCTGCTGGCGCGCTACGTGCCCAGCGACTGGCAGGGCCGTGCTTTCGGCGTCAAGTTCGTGCTGGCGCTCGGCGTCGGCGCCCTGGGTGTCTCGCTGGTGCCATTCGTACACGGTCTTTTTGGCAATCTGGATCCGCTCTTCCTGGTGCTCATGGGATTTGCCGGGCTGGGCTCGCTGGCCGCCCTCTGCCTGCCGCCGACGCCAAAGGGGGAGTCACCAGGCGAAGCTACAGCGGCAGTTGCAGCGGCTCCGGCAAAACCAGCCGAATAATAGCGACAACTGCTAGCCATCTAGCGCCTGGCGCAGAACTCGCGCCAATTCTTCCCGCCTGAAAGGCTTGCGCAGAAGCACAGCGTTGCGCCTGAGATCGGCGATCTCGGAGATCATGTCATCGGCGTAGCCGGTCGCCAGCACAACCTTGATACCGGCGTACTGTTTGAGCGCCCGGCGGGCCAGGTCGGGGCCGCTGATGTCGCCCGGCATGACGACATCGGTGAGCAGCAGGTCGACGTCGTTGCTGGCCAGTATGTCCATGGCCGCGGACCCGTTTTTGGCTTCGATCACGGTGTAGCCCAGGCGTGGCAGCACGCGCACCATGACCTGGCGGAGCGCTACATCGTCCTCCACCAGAAGCACGGTTTCGCTCCCCGTGGGAAGATCGTCGATCTTGCCGTTCGTCACAGTGCCATCGCCCCGCACGGAATTTGCGCAGCAATCTAACCGGGCTAGGCGCTAGGCGCTAGAACATGTGTGAAATGGTCCAGGCCACCCGCTCCCCTTCCCAGCTCGACATCAATGGTGCCCGGTGGGTGGTTGGGAGAGCCAGCCGGTGGCCCGGCGATTTTTTCGAACTTGAAATGCGGGCTAATCGTCGAGAATTTCGCGAATGGTCTTGGCGAACAGTTCCTTGCGGAAAGGTTTGCCTAGGAAGCGGGCGCCCAGGTCGGCCGCCGACTTGTCGGCGACCAGACGTTCGGCATAACCGGATATGTAGAGAATTTTGATGCCTGGTTGGCGGTCAGCAAATTCTCTGGCCAGATCAGGGCCGCTCATGCCTCCAGGCATGACCACATCGGTGATCAGTAAATCGATCGCGCCATCTTTGCAGGCCTCGATCGCCGCCGGACCGGAAGCCGCTTCGATTACGGCGTAGCCCAGTTTGGTGAGCAGGCGGCCCAAGGCGCCGCGCACGGCGTGATCGTCCTCGACCAGCATCAGAGTCTCTTCGCCGCCGGGCAGCGCCGGTCGTCGGCGTTTGGCGGTTTGCTTCTCCATGTTCTCCGCCACCGGCAGGTAGAGCTGCACGGACGTGCCCCGCGACGGCGTGCTGGAAATCTCCAGGTGGCCCCCGGTCTGACGTACGAAACCATAGACCATGCTCAGGCCGAGGCCGCTGTGCGTAGCCATGCCCTTGGTGGTGAAGAAGGGCTCGAACACCCGGTCGATGACATCATTGGCAATGCCCTTACCGGTGTCGCTCACGTCGACCATGACGAATTCGCCCGGTTTGGCCTCGCTGTCATCTCCCAGGTCGACCTGTGTCAGCCGGGTGTCGCCGATCTCGATGGTCAGGGTGCCGCCATCGGGCATGGCGTCACAAGCGTTCATGGCCAGGTTGACCAGAGCGTTCTGCAGGTGACCGCGGTCGGCCAAGGGTGCCGAAACGATATCCCCGACGATGCTCCTAATCTCCACGGTCTCTTCGATCGCGGGGCGCAGCAGCTTGACGGTATCTTCGACCAGTTCGCGGATGGCGATGGCTTCGGGCATCAGCGACTGGCGCCGCGAGAAGGTGAGCAGGCGCTGGGTCACATCGGCGCCGCGTTCGGCGGCTGAGGTAGCGGCCTCAATCAAGCTCTCGAGGTCGTCATTTCCATTGATCTCGTCGCCCAACAATTCGAGGTTCGAGATGATGATCATCAGCAGGTTGTTGAAGTCGTGGGCGACGCCGCCGGTGAGCCGGCCGACAGCCTCCATCTTCTGGGCCTGGGCAAGTTCCTCGGACATGCGTTTGAGGTCCGAGATGTCGCGCGCCGTGCCGATGAACATGCGGCCTTCGGCGGTTTCGGTTTCGCCGACACCAAGGTGCATGGGAAAGGTGCTGCCATCCTTGCGTCGACCCACCACCTCGCGGCCGAAATTGGCCACGGAGGCGCCGGATTTGCCCATGTGTTCCTTGAGGAAATCGCCGTGGCGGCGGTCGAATGGTTCGGGCATCAAAAGCTCGATAGGTTGGCCGATGACGTCTTCGGCCTGGTGGCCGAAGATTGCCACTGCGCCTTGGCTGAAGGCGCGGATGATACCGTCCGCGTCCATGGTGATGACACCGTCGACGATATTCTCGAGCACGGCCCTATTGCGTCTCTCCGATTCCCGCAGGTCCCGTTCGGCCTTGCGCAACTGCCGCTTACGTTCGGCCTCGTCCAATTCGCGCTCGACCGCCGGCACCAGACGCGCCAGGTCGTTTTTGTCGAGGAAGTCCTGGGCCCCGGCTCGCATCAGCTCGACCGCCTGTTCGGCGTTGACGACGCCGGAAACCACCAGGTATGGCAGATCGGGATTGCTGCGGCGCACCGCTTCCAGGGCCTGAGCGGCGCCTAAGCCCGGCAGATTGTAATCGGCAATGACCACTTCGGGAGGCGTTCCGGCCAGGGCTTCGGTAAGCTGTTCGGCGGTTTCAACGCGTCGGATCTGCGGCTCGAAGCCCCCCTGGCGCAGCTCGATGGCCAAAAGCTCGGCGTCGTCAGCCGAATCCTCGATCATCAAGACGGAGAGGGGGCGAGACATGCAAAGAAAATTAGTGCGGCGCGCCGGTGTTGGTGACCAGCCAGTAAAGGCCGAGCTGTTGGACGGTGCTCACGAAGGCGTCGAAGTCGACCGGCTTGCGGATGAAGCTGTTGGTGCCCAGGTTGTAGCCGGCCATGATGTCCTGCTCGTCGTCGGAGGTGGTCAGGATGACCACCGGAATGCGCCGCGTGCGGTCGTCACCGCGAATCTGCTTGAGGACCTCGAGGCCATCGATCTTGGGCAGTTTGAGGTCGAGCAGAATCAGCGACGGATTCCGTTCGGTGTCGCGTTCGCTGTAAGCGCCGCGGCCGAAGATGTAGTCCAGTGCTTCCTCGCCGTCCCGCACCAAAATGATGTCATCGACCATGTCGTGTTTGCGGAAGGCGTGCAGCGTCAGTTCGGCATCGTCGGGATTGTCCTCGACGAGAAGGATGTCGGATTTGCCCATGCGGTTTGCCCGTAATTTCCAGCGTATTCGCGGCCGCCTGAAAATACATGCTTTGGCCGTGACGCGAAACACTGCTTAGGCGCACCATTCAAGGCCGCCAGCACCCCCGTGGTTGGGACCCTAGACAGTGAAGGTGCGAAGATCCTTGAGCTAGGAGTCTGTCCGAGTAACGGCATGGACGGTTAACTTAGTACGAGATGTTTGGGCTTGCATCGGTCTCAAGTCGCCTTCTGCAGTTTCAAGATGTTG
>NZDS01000045.1 GCA_002690215.1 Rhodospirillaceae bacterium
CAACCCCACAGGCCCAACAGCATCAACAGAAGCGGTCAATTGATGTGGTACCTAAAGCGGACAACTTAGTTTGTTATCGACAGCCGCAGCGTCTATTGGCGCCGGCGTGACTACTTGAGCAGAATGTTGGTGATCTCGCGCAACTGGGTGCGGGCGCGCAGCAAAAAGAAACCCTGGCCGGCCAGGTGGCTGGGCATTACCTGGGCGTCGGGCTTGCCGTTGACGACGACCCAGGGATCGAGCTCGGCGACGTGCTTCATGCTACCCAGCATTTGCTTCCAGGCCGCCGTAAGCTCCCGTTCCTCGATAATGTTGGCAAAGTCGAGCCCAAGCTCGCGCAGCAGAAAATAGTAGGCGCAGAGCTGGCCCTTGACGGAATAGAAGATGTCGTCGGCCCGCAGGTCGATGAAGTCGCCGGCGTGTTCCGCGATGTGCCGGTCGATAACCGCCGAGGAGGAGCCGAGATCGAGGGCAAAGCGGTCCAGCGTGGCCATGAGATTGTCGGCCCGGCGTTCGAACACGGCTTTCCCTTCGGCCAGACGGCCGTTGTAGGAAATCAGCGCCCGGCGCGCCTTGCGGTATTGGGCCTCGGAGGTCGCCGTGGGGGCCAGCGAGGTGGAAAAGTCGAAGACCCATTTGGTGCCCGAATACTGCAGCAGCCCGGCCGCCTCCTGGAGATCCGGATCGGTCTGGCTGGAGCCCCGGGTACGGCCGATCTGGTCGGTCAACTCGAAAGCAAAACGAGCCAACGCCGCCACCACGCCCTGCTGGAAATTGGGCATGTTGTCGAGCGCCGCACCAGGCATGAAGAAGGGATCATTGGCCACCCAGCGGTGGCTGTTGACCTCGCGCCCGATCAGGGCCGCGGCCAGGGCCACGGATCGGCTGGCGCCCTGGGCCGGGGCCTCGCCCTCGACGCCGAAGGCCAGGTCATCGTCGATCTCGTGTACCAACACCATACCGATGGGGTAGTAGAGCACCGCCACGACCAAAACGGCGGCAGCCAGACCGGCCAGTGAACGGCCACCCACCCGGCCGATGGCAGGCAGGCGCTCGAGAATGGCCAGGCGCCCGAGGAAGGGCAGGCGTTTCAGCCCCGAAGATTCTTCCGGCATTGGTTGATCATTTCCGAACATGGCTCCTGACAGATGGGGACGGCCCGAGCAGGCATCAAGAAGGACCGGGCTTAGGGCCTGAGGAATCCGACGATGTCTTGGACCTCACGGATGATCGGCTCGGCCAGCGCCGCGGCCCGCTCGGCGCCCTGGCGCAGCACCTCGTCGACATGTCCCGGATCAGCCCGCAGGCGGTTCATCTCGCCGGTGACAGGAGCCAGCTTGGCTACCGCCAGCTCGGTCAGCGCTTCTTTGAAAGCGGAGAACTGGGCGCCTGCAAAGTGCTGGCACGTGTCGGCCACGGGGGCGTCGTCGAGGCTGGCGTAGATTCCCAGCAGATTGAGCGCCTCGGGCCGCCCTTCCAGCCCCTCGGGATCGCCCGGCAGGGGCTCGGCATCGGTGCGCGCCTTGCGGATCTTGCGGGCGATGGTGTCGGCATCGTCGGTCAGGTTGATGCGGCTCATTTCGGATTTTTCCGACTTCGACATCTTGCTGTTGCCGTCGCGCAGGCTCATAACCCGAGTGGCCTCGCCGTAGATCAGCGGCTCGACCAGGGGGAAGCATTCGACACCGAACTGGCTGTTGAAGGACTGGGCGACGTCGCGAGTGAGCTCCAAGTGCTGTTTCTGGTCCTCGCCGACAGGCACGTGGGTGGCCTTGTAGACCATGATGTCGGCGGCCATCAGGGCGGGATAGGTATAGAGCCCGGCGCTGGCGTTGTCGCGGTCCTTGCCCGCTTTCTCCTTGAACTGGGTCATACGGTTGAGCCAGCCCAGGCGAGCGACACAGTTGAAGATCCAGGCCAGTTCGGCGTGGGCCGGCACTTGGCTCTGATTGAAAACGATGCTGTCGGCAGGATCGATGCCGGCAGCCAGCAGGCTGGCCGCCACCTCGCGGGTGCTGGCCCGCAGCTCGACCGGATCCTGGGGCATAGTGATGGCGTGCAGGTCGACCATGCAATAGATGCACTCGTATTCGTCCTGCAGTCGCGCCCAGTTGCGAATGGCACCGAGGTAGTTGCCGAGGTGCAGGTTGCCGGTAGGCTGGACGCCGGAAAAGATGCGTTGGTTGGGAATAGGTACGGTCATTCCTCTTGCCTTTGCGTACTCGTGACCCGGTGAGAAATCCGGGTTTAGCCGCGGAGTTATGNCCCGGCCCCNGCCCCTTGGTCAACCNTCGCGNCCCAGGAANCNTTTGAGATCNNNGANGCGGGNGGCNCCGCANAGCTGNGCNGCGGCGCCNTAGCCNACNAGCCCGGCCAGNACCAGCANCNCNANCGCCGGNATGCGNGCCANNGTNCCGCCANNCANNGGCCCGGCCAGGGCNGTGGCCAANAGCGCCAGCAGCAANGCCATCAGGGCNGTGGCGAAGATCATNCGCCCNAGGCGCCGGTANAGNCCGGCATCGGGCCGGAAATGGCCACGGCNATANAGCACNCGNGCCAGCAGNTAGGTNTTGAGCCAGGCCGAAAGCGCCGTCGCCAGGGCCAGGCCGGCGTGCTTCATCGGCCCCATGAGCAAAAGGTTGAGGACCAGGTTGACGCCGACGCAAAGCGAAGCGATGAGCACCGGTGTGCGGGTGTCGAGGCGGGCGAAGAAGCCCGGCGTCAGCACCTTGACCAGCACGTAGGCCGGCAGACCGACGGCGTAGGCGACAAGGGCAAGCGCCGTGGCCTGGGTTTCGGCCGGGCCGAATGCACCGCGCTCGAAAAGCACGCGCAACGTCGGCTCTGCGATAACCATCAGCGCCGCCGCCGCCGGCAGCGACAAGAGGAGCGCGAATTCGACGGCCCGGTTCTGACTCTCGTTGGCGGCTTCATCCTCGCCGGCCGCGATCTGGCGCGACAGCAACGGCAGCAGCGCCGTCCCCACCGCCACCCCGACGACGCCGATAGGCAGTTGGTTGAGCCGGTCGGCATAGAAAAGATAACTGACGGAACCGGACGGCAGCAGCGAGGCCAGCACGATGTCGATGACCAGGTTGATCTGCACCACGCCCGCCCCCACGGCCGCCGGCGCCATCAGGCGCAAGAGCTCGCGCACCCGAGGGGTGAGCCGCGGCCGGGGCAGCCGCAGCCGCCAGCCTTCCCGGTGCAACGCCGCCAGCAACCAGAGCAACTGCACCATGCCGGCCAGCGCCACCCCCCAGGCCAGGGCATGGCCCGCCGTCGGCGTGTGCGGCGCCAGCCACAACACCGCCCCGATAAGGCAAAGATTGAGCAACACCGGCGTCGCGGCGGCGGCGGCAAAACGACCCAGGCTGTTGAGTACGCCGGCCAGCAACGACACCAAGCTGATGAACAGGAGGTAAGGAAAGGTCAGTCTGGTGAGCTGCACCGTGAGCTCGAATTTGGCCGGCTCGTCGACAAATCCCGGCGCCAGGCCCAGCATGACCCAGGGCATCAAAGCCTGAAAAAGCGAAACGAAAATAAGCAGCGTGACCAACAGCACGGCCAGGGCTTGCTGGGCAAAGGCCCGCGCCCGGTCCGGCCCCTCGCTTTGCAACAAGCCGGAGAAAAGCGGCACAAAAGCGGCGTTGAAGGCGCCTTCGGCAAACAGTCGGCGGAAAAAGTTGGGCAGCTTGAAGGCTACGAAGAAGGCGTCCGCCACTGGGCTGGCGCCCAAGGTGGCGGCAATCAGGATATCGCGCACGAAGCCCAGCACCCGGCTCAGCATGGTGTAGCCACCGACCGTGGCGATGGCGCGCAATAGGACGACGGGCCGGGCCATGCCGCGATATAGCGGAATTAAGCGGCGGAAAAAAGGCACCTCGCGAACGCCACAAAAGAGCCGCATTGTCGCTTAAGCTATGCCGCCAACCCAAAATCGATTGAGGATGAATTCATGCGAACGCTGATGTTGGCCTTGTGGGCCCTGGTATTGCCGGCTGGGACGGCCCTGGCCGCCTCGCCCTACGCCGGCCAAGAGCAACGCCAAATAAAGGCCCTGTCGGCAGCCGAGGTCGACGATCTCGAAGCCGGCCGCGGCATGGGCCTGGCCAAGGCGGCCGAGCTCAACCACTACCCGGGACCGCGGCACGCCCTCGATCTGGCATCGGAACTCGGCCTCGACGCCGCTCAGACCGAAGCGACCCGCCGCATCTTCGATGCCATGTCCGCCGATGCCCAGGCACTGGGCCGGCGCATCGTCACCGCCGAGCGCGAGCTGGACGGTGCCTTCGCCGAGGGCAAGTTCGATCAGGACGGCCTCAAGCAATCCACAGCGGCCATCGCCATCCTGCGGGGTGAGCTGCGCTTCGTCCACCTGCGTGCCCATCTCGAGCTCAAGGCAGTTTTGAGCGCGGACCAAATTCGGCACTACGACCGGTTGCGGGGATACACCGATGGCGGGCATGGAATTCACCATCACGGCAGCCACCAGAACCACAAAGGCGGCTAGCTGCCGGCTGCCGCTTCCATCTCTTTGGCCCGGGCGGCGGCTTCGGCGCGTAGCGCCGGCGGCTCCTCGATGGCCTCGAGCAGGCGCTTGCGGATCTTTTCCAATTTGGCCTTTTGCGTCACCTTGAGGCCGAAAACGTCTTTGACATAGAAGACGTCGACGGCGCGTTCGCCGTAGGTGGCAACCCGGGACGAGGCTATGGTGAGGCCGAGATCGCTGAGCCCCCGGGTGACGTCGTGCAGCAAGCCGCGGCGGTCGCGGGNGCGGATCTCGACCACGGTGTGGACGTTGCTCGCCTTGTTGTCGACGACCACACGGGGTGCCACCTCGAAGACCTCGGTGCGAGAGGGCAGCGAGGTTTTCTCGGCCAAGGCCTGGTGCAAGCGGATCTCGCCCGAGAGCGTTTTTTCGATGGTGCGTTCGAGGCGTTCGCGCCGGGTCACCGGACTGCCGTCGGCGTCCTGCACCCAAAAGGTATCGAGCGCCATGCCGTCGGCCGTGGTGTTGATGGCGGCGCGCACGATGTTGGCGCCGCAGACCGCCATGGCGCCGGCCACACGGGCAAACAGGCCGGGGTGGTCGGCGGCGAACACGGTGACCTCGGTGATGGCTTGAAACTCGTCGATGCGGCTGTCGATGCTGAGCTCGGCGCCGCTCTCGCTGGCAGCCCGCATGAGGCGGGCGTGGCGTTCCTGGGTCTCGCTGTCGGCGGTCAACCAATAGGAATCGTAGGTGCGGGCGAAGTGGGCCTCGGCCGCGGCGTCGTCCCAGTCGCTGAGCGAGTCCCGCAGCGCCGCCTTGGCGGCCGCTACCCGGGCTACCGCCTGATCGGCCGCCATGCCGCCCGACAGCGCCTCCTCGGCACGGAAGTAGAGCTCTCGCAACAACTGGCCCTTCCAGCCGTTCCAGCGGCCGGGCCCGACGGCGCGGATGTCGGCCACCGTCAGCACCACCAAAAGCCGCAGGCGTTCCGGGCTCTCGACCACCGCGACGAAGTNCTCGACCGTCTTGGGATCGAGGATGTCACGGCGAAAGGCGGTGTTGCTCATGACCAGGTGGTGGCGCACCAGCCAGGCCACGGTCTCGCTGTCATCGGCGCTGAGGCCGAACCGCGGCGCCAGCTTGAGCACGATCTCGGCACCCAGCTCGGAATGATTGCCGCCCCGGCCTTTGGCGATATCGTGCAGCAACACGGCCAGATAGAGCACCTCGCGCGACATCACCTTGTGGATAATGTCGTGGCTCACAGGATGGTCTTCGGCCAGCTCGCCGGCCTCGATACGGGCCAGCATACCGATGGCTCGAATGCTGTGCTCGTCGACCGTGTAGACGTGGTACATGTCGTGCTGCATCTGGGCCACCACGCGACCGAAATCGGGCACGAAGCGGCCGAGGACGCCGGCCTCGTTGAGACGGCGCAACGCGGTCTCGGGATCGTGGTGCGAGATTAGGGTCTCTAGAAACAGCCGGTTGGCCTCGGGGTCGTGGCGCAGCTCGTTGTCGATCAGTGCCAGTTTGCGCGTGATCAGCTTGAGCGCCCGCGGGTGGATGTCGACTTCGCGCTGCTGGGCCAGGCGGAAGAGACGCAGCAGGCGCACCGGATCCTCGGCGAAGACCTTGGCGTGCTCAACGTCGATGCGCCCGCCCTCGATGACGAAGCCATCCACGACGCGGCGGCGCTGGCCCAGCCGAGGCAGGCGGAAGAACTTCTNNCGCTTGTGCTGCTCCTCGAGCTGAGCACAGAAGANGCGGGTCAGGTCGCCGACCTCCTTGGCCACCAGGTAGTAGCGCTTCATGAAACGCTCTACACCCTTGGCGCCGGCCCGGTCGGCGAAGCGCAGCAGCCGGCCCAGATCGGGCTGGGCATCGAAGGTCAGGCGTTCCTCGGCCCGGTCGGCCCGGTAGTGAAGGTGGCAACGCACCGTCCACAGGAACTCTTCGGCCTTGGCGAAACGCTTGAGCTCGGCCGCCGTCAAAAGACCGGCCGCAACCAGATCGGCGACGCGATCGACGCGGTAGACGTACTTGGCGATCCAGTAAAGCGAATGCAGATCCCTGAGGCCGCCCTTGCCGTCCTTGATGTTGGGCTCGACCAAATAGCGCGAATCGCCGAGCCGGAGGTGGCGGGCCTTGCGCTCGGCCAGCTTGGCCTCGGTGAAGTCTGGGCCGGTGTCGGCCACCACCTCGCTCTGGTAGCGCCGGCGGAATTCGCCATAAAGAGGCTTGTCGCCGAACAACAAGCGGGCTTCCAGCAACGCCGTGCGGATGGTTATGTCGGCACGGGAAAGGCGCACGCAGTCATCCACCGAGCGCGTCGCGTGGCCCACCTTGAGGCCCAGGTCCCAGAGCATGTAAAGCAGGTATTCCACCATCTGCTCGCCCCAGGGCGTCTGCTTGTAAGGCAGCAGGAACAAGAGGTCGACGTCGGAATGGGGTGCCATCTCGCCGCGCCCACAGCCTCCCACCGCAACCACCGCCAGGTGCTCGCCAGCCGTCGGATTGCTCAGCGGATAGACATGGGCGAGGGTGAATTCGTAGAGCGAGAGCAGAATCTGGTCGACCAGGAAGGAGATCGAGCGCGCCGTCTTGAGACCCGCCTCGCCGGCCTCGAAGCGGCGGCGGATCTCAGCCTGGCCGGTATCCAGTGATTCCCGCAGCAGCTCCAGCACCTGGGCCCGCACGGCCGGCGAGTGCGGATCACCGTCCCAGACCAATTCCTCCAGCGCACTGCCGAGCTGGCGCCGGTCGATAATGGCGCGACGGTTGGGAATGCTCTCCATGCCTCGTTACCTGCCTGCTCGGGCGTTGAATTTCAAGTCGATGGCCTCACCGCCCAGAGAGTTTGACGCGACCGCAGCGGCTTGGCTACCGTGGGCTCGTGATTTGCCGGAAGGGGAGGATCAAGAAATGGACGTGCGCGCCGCCGTGGCCCATCAGGCGGGCCAGCCCTTGAGCATCGAAAGTGTCAGCCTGGAAGGCCCGCGAGCCGGCGAGTGCCTGGTCGAAATCAAAGCCACCGGGGTCTGCCACACCGACGCCTTCACGCTGTCCGGCGCCGATCCCGAAGGTATATTTCCCGCCATCCTGGGCCACGAAGGGGCCGGCGTGGTGGTCGAGACGGGGCCTGGCGTCACGGGCCTCAAGCCCGGCGACCACGTTATCCCGCTCTACACCCCGGAATGCCGCCAGTGCGAATACTGCCTCAGCGGCAAGACCAACCTCTGCCAGGCCATCCGCGAGACCCAGGGCCAGGGCCTGATGCCCGACGGCTCCAGCCGCTTCAGCCTGGGCGGCGAGACCGTATTCCACTACATGGGCACCTCGACCTTCGCCAACTTTACCGTGGTGCCCGAGATTGCGCTGGCCCGCATCCGCGATGACGCGCCCTTCGACAAAGTCTGCTACATCGGCTGCGGCGTCACCACCGGCATCGGCGCCGTGGTCAACACGGCCAAGGTCGAGCCCGGCGCCAACGTCGTAATCTTCGGGCTGGGTGGCATCGGCCTCAACGTCATCCAGGGCTGCCGCCTGGTGGGCGCCGATATCATCGTCGGCGTCGATACCAACCCGGCCCGCAAGGAACTGGCCGAGCGATTCGGCATGACCCATTTCGTCGACCCCGCCGAGGTTGACGGCGACCTGGTGGCCCACCTGGTCGAGTTGACCCGGGGCGGCGCCGATTATTCCTTCGAATGCATCGGCAACGTCGACGTCATGCGCCAGGCCCTGGAATGCTGCCACAAGGGCTGGGGCGAAAGCGTCATCATCGGCGTCGCCGGGGCCGGCCAGGAGATTGCCACGCGGCCCTTCCAACTGGTCACCGGCCGGGTTTGGCGCGGCACCGCCTTCGGCGGCGCCAAGGGCCGCACCGAGGTGCCGCGTATCGTCGATTGGTACATGGATGGCAAGATCAACATCGACGACCTGATCACCCACACCATGCCGCTGGAGGAAATCAACACGGCCTTCGACCTGATGCACGAAGGCCACTCGATCCGCAGCGTCGTGACGTTCGATTAGCGGCTCTAGCACAACGAAAAAAACACCCCCACCCTGCCCTCCCCCATCAAGGGGGAGGGCAGGGTGGGGGGGCGGCTCAGTCGCCGGCCAGCAGACCCCTGAGCTTGTAGATCAACTCCAGCGCCTCGCGCGGCGAAAGTTCGTCGGGGTGGATTTCGGCCAATGCCTCCTCGACCGCCGAAGGGGTCGGTGTCGCTGCCCCAGCCGGCTTCTCCAAAAGCGCCGAAAACAGCGGCAGATCCTCGGCCAGGCGGCTCACGGCGCCGGCCTCCTCGCCCTGTTCCAGGGTCTCGAGGATATGTTCGGCCCGCGTCACCACTTCAACCGGCAGACCCGCCAGCTTGGCCACCTGGATACCGTAACTGCGATCCGTCACCCCTGCCGCCACCTCGTGTAAAAACACTACCTCGCCCTGCCATTCCTTGACCCTCATGGTGTGGTTCGAAAGCGCGCCGAGGCGCCCGGCCAGCGCCGTCAGCTCGTGGTAATGGGTGGCAAAAAGCGCCCGGCAGCGGTTGACTTCGTGCAAGTTCTCGATCACCGCCCAGGCAATGGAGAGGCCGTCGAAGGTGGCTGTGCCGCGGCCGATCTCGTCGAGAATGACCAGCGCCCGGGCCCCGGCCTGGTTGAGGATGGCTGCCGTCTCGACCATCTCGACCATGAAGGTGGAGCGTCCGCGGGCCAGATCGTCGGCCGCGCCGACGCGGCTGAACAGGCGGTCGACGACGCCGATGCGGGCGCTTCGGGCGGGCACGAAAGAGCCCATCTGGGCGAGCACGGCGATAAGCGCGTTCTGGCGCAAAAAGGTGCTCTTGCCGGCCATGTTGGGACCGGTCAGCAGCCACAGGCGCTGGGCCTCGGCCAGATCGCAGTCGTTGGCCACGAAGGCCGTGTCCTGGTGCTCGAGCGCCGCCGCCACCACGGCATGAAAGCCGCCCTCGACGGCAAAGTCGGTGCTCAGGTCAACCTGGGGACGGCAATAGCGGCGCTCGACGGCGAGCTCGGCCAAGCCGGCAGCGACATCGAGGCGGGCCAGGGCATCGGCGGCTTGGGCCACCTCGGCGGCCCGCGCCGCCACTTCGGTCAGCAGGGCCTCGAAGATCTCGAGCTCCAGCGCCAGGGCGCGTTCGGCGGCGCTGTTGATGCGGCTCTCCAGATCACCGAGCTCGCCGGTGGTGAAGCGCACGGCGTTGGCCATGGTCTGGCGGTGGATGAATGTCTGGTCCTCGCGCGTCATCAGCCGGTCGGCGTTGCGGGCCGTCACCTCGACGAAGTAGCCGAGCACGTTGTTGTGGCGGATCTTGAGGCCATCGATGCCGGTCTCGCCGGCGTATCGGGCCTGCAGGTTGGCAACGTGGCGCCGGCTTTCGTCGCGCAACATCAAAAGCTCGTCCAACGCCTCGTTGTATCCCTTGGCGATGAAGCCGCCTTCACGAGCGAGCGCCGGAAGCTCCGCCTTCAAGGCGCGCTCCAGATGATCGACCAGGACCTGGTGCAGGCCGAGATCGCGCTGGCACTCAGTCAAGCCCTTGGGCAGGTTGCCCAGACGGGCATCGTCCAAGGTCGTGCGCAGCGCTGCCGTGGCCGCCAGACCCTGGGCGATGGCCGCCAGATCGCGGGGTCCGCCGTGACCCAGCGTGAGCCTGTTCAACGCCCGCCCAATATCTGGGCAGCGGCGCAAGATCTCGCGCACGCCTTCGCGCAGGCGCTCGTCGTCGGCGAAGCTCTGGACCATGTCGAGACGTAAGCTAATGGCCTCGGGATCGGTCAGCGGCGCCGCCATCCGGGCCGCCAGCAGCCGCGCCCCGGCGCCCGTCAGGGTGCGGTCGACGACCGAAAGCAGGCTGCCCCGGCGCTCGCCCGAAAGCGTACGCACGATCTCGAGATTTCGCCGCGTTGCCGCATCGATGCCCATCACCGCCGCGGCCTCGATGCGGGCCGGCCGTTTGAGGTTGGGGAGCCGCCCGCGCTGGGTCAGCTCGACGTAGTCGACCAGGGCGCCCAGCGCCGCCAGGTCGGCTCGCGAAAGCGTGCCGAAGCCATCCAGCGCGGCCACGCCGTAGAGCGCCTTGAGACGGCGCTCGCCGCTTTGGCTGTCGAAGCGCGCCGCCGGCAAGACATTGAGAACCGCCGCCCGATCGGCCCAGATGTCGAAGAATTCAGGATCCTGGCTGAGCGGCTCGGGCAACAGGATCTCGCCCGGATCGAGGCGCTCGAGCTCGGCTCCCAGTGTTCCCGGAGCCAGCGCCATGAACCAGACCTCGCCGGTCGAGATATCGAGCCATGCCAACGCCAGCTCACGCCCGGCCCGCGCCAGGGCGGCAAGATAGTTGTGCTGGCGGGCGTCCAGCAGGTCGTCCTCGACCAGCGTGCCGGCGGTGATGACGCGCACGGTACGGCGTTCGACTACCGCCTTGGGCCCGCGCTTCTTGGCTTCGGCCGGATCCTCGACCTGCTCGCAGACCGCCACCCTGAAGCCCGCCCGGATGAGCTTCTGCAGATAGTTCTGGTAGGCGTGCACCGGCACGCCGCACATGGGGATGTCCTCGCCCAGATGCTTGCCGCGCTTGGTCAGCACGATGCCCAGCGCCCGGCTGGCCTTGGCCGCATCGTCGAAGAAAAGCTCGTAGAAATCACCCATGCGGTAGAACAGAAGGCTGTCCTGGTGCTCGGCCTTGAGCGCCTGATACTGGGCCATCATCGGTGTCACGGAATCCTTGCCCCGGCCACGGCTGCGGCCTTTTTTCGCCGGGGCCGTCTCGGTCACCTGTTCCTGTCTTTCTTCCGCCTGCGACATGGCGGGAACGTAACACAAGGCGGGTCGCCTGTACCGATACCGTGTACAGGCCGAGGGAAAATGCTTTAGTCTTGCGGCACTTGGCGTTTTATTTGCGCGGCAAGCCGAGGGAGGGCGGCCCCGCGCCATTCGAAAAGACCGAAAAGATGGACGAAACCAGTCGCGTTTCCGATCAGGAAGCCCTGCTTTTTCACGCCCAGGGCAAGCCTGGCAAGATCGAGATCACTCCCACCAAGCCGCTGATCACGCAGCGCGACTTGTCCCTGGCCTATTCACCCGGCGTCGCCGTGCCCTGCCTGGCCATCGCCGAGGACCCCGAGCGGGCCTACGATTTCACCGCCAAAGGCAACCTGGTGGCGGTGATTTCCAATGGCAGCGCCGTGCTGGGGTTGGGCAATCTCGGCGCCGTGGCCTCGAAGCCGGTGATGGAGGGCAAGGCGGTACTGTTCAAACGCTTCGCCGACGTCGACGGCATCGACCTCGAAGTCGACAGCCAAGACGTCGACGAGATCGTCAACTGTGTGCGTTTTTTGGGTGCCAGTTTCGGCGGCATCAACCTGGAAGACATCAAGGCGCCCGAGTGCTTCATCATCGAGCAACGCCTGCGCGAGGAGATGTCGATCCCGGTCTTCCACGACGATCAGCACGGCACCGCCATCATTGCCATGGCCGGCCTGATCAACGCTCTCGACCTGACGGGCCGCGACCTCAAGTCGATCCGCATGGTGGTCAACGGCGCCGGCGCCGCCGGCATCGCCTGCGCCGAGTTGGTCAAGGCCATGGGCGTGCCGCATGAGAACGTGGTGCTCTGCGATTCCCGCGGCGTCATTTACCAGGACCGCGAAGACGGCATGAACCAGTGGAAGTCGGCCCACGCGGTGGCCACCGAATCACGCGTCCTGGCCGACGCCATGAAGGGCGCCGACGTCTTCTTCGGCCTCTCTATGAAGGGCGCGCTGACACCCGAAATGGTGGCCGACATGGCGGACAAACCCATCATCTTCGCCATGGCCAATCCCGACCCCGAGATCACGCCGGAAGAGGTGGCGGCGGTGCGCGACGACGCCATTATGGCCACCGGGCGATCCGACTACCCCAATCAAGTCAACAATGTCCTGGGCTTTCCCTACATCTTCCGCGGCGCGCTCGACGTCCGCGCCACCACCATCAACGACGACATGAAGATCGCCGCCGCCGAGGCCCTGGCGGCGCTGGCCCGCGAGGACGTGCCCGACGAAGTGGCGGCGGCCTATCCCGGCGAGCGCCAGCACTATGGCCCCGACTACATCATCCCGGCACCCTTCGATCCCCGGCTGATCTCCGACATTCCGCCGGCCGTGGCCCAGGCGGCCATGGATTCAGGCGTGGCGCGCCGCCCCATCTTCGACCTGGAGGGCTACCGCAACCAGCTGCGCGCCCGCCTCGACCCCATCGCCGGGCCCTTGCAGGGCATCTTCGACCGGGTCCGCGCCGAGCCTCGCCGCGTGGTCTTCGCCGAGGGCGAGGAGGAACGCGTCATCCGGGCCGCCGTGGCCTTCGGCCAAGCCGGCTACGGCCTGCCCATCCTGGTGGGCAAGAGCGACGTGATCCACGGCGTCATGGACAGCCTGGGCCTGGGCCAGCCGCCGGGCATCGAGATCGTCGACCCGGCGACCAGCGAACGGGGCGAGGCCTACACCGATTTTCTTTACCGCCGTTTGCAGCGCCGCGGCGTCCTGCAGCGCGACTGCCGGCGCATGGTCAGCGTCTTCCGCACCGTTTTCGCGGCCTGCATGGTGGCCCAGAACGACGCCCACGCCATGATCGCCGGGCTGACGCGCTCCTACACCGAGGTCTACGAGGATATCCGCAGCGTGCTCGACCCCAAGCCCGGCTACCGACCTTT
>NZDS01000046.1 GCA_002690215.1 Rhodospirillaceae bacterium
TGGTCGTAAGTGGGTGCCGCATCGACCAACGATTCGCCAGAGACCATAACCCGCTTGCGCACCACGTACTGCACGGGACCGCCCGCGGCCGTGCGTTCGGCATCGTCGTCCAGCAGTTCCGAGCCCGGCGGCAGTCGGCCGCGCTTGGCATCCGAGACCGTGGTCGTGGTATCGACCAGCCGGAACACCATCTTGGCGGTCTTGCCCAGCAGCCGTTTGATACGGTCTGGGTTCTTGACGCCGGGCAGTTGAATGAGAATTCGCTCGTCGCCCTGGCGCTGGATGGTGGGTTCGCGGGTGCCGACCTCGTCGACACGGCGGCGCACGATCTCGATCGATTGTTCAACGGCGGCCCGCTTGCGATCGTTGATGGCGACCTCGGTCAAGGTCACGGTGATCAGGCCGTCGCCAGCGTCCTCCACCTCGATATCGCTGCCGCCGCCACCGCCTCCGAAAAGACTGGGCGCCAGCGGTGTGCCCAGGTCCTTGATGACCCTGAGGGCGCGCTCGAACTTGTCGCTCTCACGTATGCGCACACCGATCGAAGCGCCCTCGCGCAGGCCCAGACCGGTGTAGCCGATGCGCTCCTTGCGCAAAGCCGAACGGCTGGCATCGATAAGCGCTTCCAGGCGTTCACGGATCACCGCCTTGACGTCGACCTCTAGCAGCAGGTGCGAGCCGCCCTGCAAGTCGAGGCCAAGGTTGACCTGCAGATGCGGCAGCCAGGTGGGTAGGCTTTCGGCGCTCTGGCGGCTGAGGAAATTGGGCAACGTCATGACGATGCCGCCGAGGCAAACGACGGCGACGAGGACGATCTTCCAGGTGGGAAAGCTGCGCATCTGGGCGTTCGGATGACCCTAGTCGGGTTTTTTCCTCCCGAACAGCATGCCCAGCAGGCCGCCGCTGGGCTGCGATTGTGTCGACGAAGCTGCTGCACCGGCAGCCGCATTGGCCGCTGTCGGATCGGTCTTGGCCACCACGGTGGTCAGGGTCGAGCCCACCACCTCCATCTTGATCTTGTTGTCGGCCTCGCCGAATTCGACTATCAGTCGGTCGTTTTCGTTGACCTTGATGACCTTGCCGATCAGGCCGCCGCCGGTAACCACGGTGTCGCCGCGCCGCACCGCGCCGATCATGGCGCGGTGTTCCTTGGCCTTCTTTTGCTGCGGCCGGATGAGCAGGAAATAGAAGACCGCGAAAATTAGGATCAGCGGCATGATCGCCGTGATGTCGAAGCCACCGCCGCCACCGCCGGCGGCCTGGGCGTAGGCCGGTGAAATAAACATCAATATCCCCTGGATTGGAACCGCTAGTTTGGCCGGACTATAGCGCCGGATTGGCGCTTTGCAAGCGGTCTCTGGTGGCACCACGTTTGACGCCAGTTCGGCTTGTGCTAGGGTCTCGCGGCCCTGGTGGGGCCTCACTCCAAGCGCCATTTCGAGATCACGCCAATAATGACCGATCCCGACCTCACCCCCCTGCTGCTGCGCGTCGCCGACGCCCTCGAACGACTGTCGCCGCCGCCCGGTGAAGTGGTCGACCTGGCAGCCGCCGAGGCCTTCATCTGGCGCGCCGAAAGCGAACGTCTCGAGCCCGTGCCCGAGGTCAATCGGGTGGAGCTCGGTCTTCTGCACGGCATCGACCAGGTGCGCGACATCCTGCTCGATAACACGCGCCGTTTCGCCCAGGGCCTGCCGGCCAATAATGCGCTGCTCTGGGGCGCGCGCGGTATGGGCAAATCGTCTCTGGTCAAGGCCGTGCATGCCGCCATCAACGCCGAGACGAACGGCGCCCTGGTGCTGGTCGAGATCCACCGCGAAGACATCCCCTCGCTGCCTCGGCTGCTGAAACTTTGCGCCGCCAGTGGCCGGCACTGCCTGCTTTACTGCGACGATCTCTCTTTCGGCAGCGAAGACTCCAGCTACAAATCACTGAAGGCGGTGCTCGAAGGCGGCATCGAGGGCCGGCCCGAAAACGTGCTCTTCTACGCCACTAGCAACCGCCGCCATCTGATGCCTCGCGACATGATCGAGAACGAGCGCTCGACCGCCATCAATCCGGCCGAGGCCGTGGAGGAAAAAGTCTCGCTTTCGGACCGCTTCGGCCTCTGGCTGGGCTTCCACGGCTGCAACCAGGAACAGTACCTGGCCATGATCGAGGGCTACGTCGAACACTATGGATTGGCGGCCGAGGCCGAGGCATTGCGCCGCGACGCCATCGAATGGGCGGCCACCCGCGGCGCCCGCTCGGGCCGCGTGGCCTGGCAGTTCATCCAGGATTTGGCGGGACGCCAAGGCAAGCGCCTGAGCTAGAACGACACCGTTAATTTGGCGGATCGCCAATGGCGATGGCGCCCGCTTCGCTCAATTCGGCTTGTTTTTCACTGCCGTATCCCAGCCCCTCGAGCACTTCTTTCGTGTCTGCACCCGACGCTTTCGATGCCGATTGAATGCCGCCAGGCGTGCGGCTGAAGCGAGGGGTCGGTGCTGCCTGGAGATAACCGTCGTGTTCGACGAAGGTTCCCCGAGCAACGTTGTGGGGATGGTGAGGCGCCTCGGCCAAGCTCAAAACAGGGGCAAAGCAGACGTCGGATCCTTCGAGTATCCCGCACCATTCGTCGCGGGTTTTCGACTTGAAAATCGCCGTCAGCTCTTGCCTGTATTCAGGCCAGCGGTCCTTGTTCATCTGGTCGGAAAAGCGGTTTTCGTCCAGTCCAAGCTTCTCGATCAGCAGGCTGTAGAACTGTGGCTCCAGCGAGACGATTGAAATGTATTTTCCGTCCTTGGTCTCATAAGCGCCCGCGAAGTGACTCCCGCCGTCGAGAAAGTTCGATTCCCGCTCGTCGACATAGGCGCCATTGGAGTGCAAGGCGAAGATAACCGATGCCAGCGTGGCGGCACCGTCCACCATGGCTGCGTCGACCACCTGCCCCTGGCCGGATGCCCGGGCTTCGAAAAGTGCGCAGGCGATTCCAAAGGCCAGCATCAAGCCACCGCCGCCGAAATCTCCGATCAAGTTCAGCGGCATGATCGGCGGCTCGTCCTTCCGTCCAATGGCATGTAACACGCCCGCCAGCGCGATGTAATTGGTATCGTGGCCCGCAGCACCGGCCAGGGGACCGTCTTGGCCCCAGCCCGTCATGCGCCCATAGACCAGCCGCGGATTGCGCTGCAGGCAAACCTCCGGCCCCAGCCCCAATCGCTCCATGACTCCGGGACGAAAGCCTTCGATCAGACCGTCCGCCGATTCAAGCAACCGCAGCGCCACATCCACGGCTCGGGGATGCTTCAGGTCGAGTGCCAATGATTTGCGGCCCCGCGACAGGGCATCTTTCGGGGCTTCCGAAGGTGAGCCCGGCCGGTCGACCCGGATGACTTCCGCCCCCATGTCCGAGAGCATCATGGCGCAAAAAGGCCCAGGTCCGATGCCGGCGAACTCGACAATTCGAACCCCAGAGAGTGGTCCCATGAAAATCCTCCATGTCCCTGGCCAGCCGCTAGGGCAAGCGGCTGGGGTCGAGCGAAGCAGATTTGCTGTGGGCTACCCCTCCAATTCCTCCCTCATCAGGAGGGAGGGGGCTGGCTCCTGCTAGTGCAACGTCGCCAGCGCGTCTTTGGTGTAGGGCAAGATTTCGTCATAGCGGCCCTCGCGCACGAGATGCGGCCACGCCGGATTGGTGATGAGGATACGGCCCACCGCCACTAGGTCGAATTCCTCGCGCTCCAACCTAGCCAACAGTTCATCGATCTTGGTCACCTTGGCCTCACCCTGACTGAAGGTGTTGATGAAGTCGTCGTCGAGGCCGATGCTGCCCACGGTGATGGTCGGCTTGCCACTGATCTGGCGGGTCCAACCGGCCAGATTGAGGTCCGAGCCCTCGAACTCGGGCAGCCAAAAACGCCGCGTCGAGCAATGGAAGATATCGACGCCGGCCTCGATCAGCGGCGCCAGGAAGGCCTCCAATTCGGCCGGGTTCTGGGCCAGCTTGGCCGGGAAATCCTGCTGCTTCCACTGCGAAAAACGCAGCAAAATGGGATAGTCCGGGCCCACCCGGTCGCGCACCGCAGCCGTGATCTCGGCGGCAAACCGGGTGCGTTTGACCAGGTCGCCGCCATAGGCGTCGTCGCGCTGGTTGGTACCCTCCCAGAAGAACTGGTCGAGAAGGTATCCGTGGGCGCCGTGCAGCTCGACGCCATCGAAGCCGATGCGCTTGGCCTCGCCCGCCGCCTTGGCAAAGGCCTCGACGCAATGGTCGATGTCCGCCTGGGTCATGGCGATGCCGCGTTCCTTGCCCGGCAGCAAGAGGCCCGAGGGGCCGATGCTGGGTGCCTCGGGATGGGCGCCCGAGCCCGGCTTGCGCATGGTGCCCTGATGCCAGAGCTGGGGCATGATGACACCGCCCGCTGCGTGCACCTCGTCGACCACGTGCTGCCAGCCGGCCAGGGCATCGTCGCCATGAAAGCGCGGGATGTCGGCATTGGGCGAGGCGGCGTCCTGGTCGATCGTGGTGCCCTCGGTGATGATCAGGCCGGTGCCGCCTTCGACGCGGCGGCGGTAGTAGGCAGCGACGTCGTCGCCGGGCACTCCGCCGGGCGACATGTAACGCGTCATGGGCGCCATCACCAGGCGGTTGGGGATGGTCAGCGGGCCGAAGCTGCAAGGCTCGAAAAGCAGGTCGCTCATGTCAAATCCGTAAATATTTTAGGGATATTTGGAGGGCCGCCATACTGTCAACTTTCCCCCGCCGCGGCTAGCTTGGAATTAGCTGCGCTGTTGCCAGAGTTTCTCCGCCAGGATTCCAGTGCTGCGTTCGATGGCCTCGGCGGCATCGAGACAGAGGTCCTCGCGGAAGCGCTGACCGATGATCTGCACGCCAACCGGCCAGCCGCCGTCGAGCCCCGTCGGCACTACGGCAGCCGGCAGTCCCAAGTAGTTCATACCGAAGCTGTAGATGGCGGCATCGAAGATGTCCTTGACGTACTCCGGCCCCTGGGCGTCCTCGTCCCAACCATAGAGCGTACGCATCAGGAAAGGCGTCAGCACCAACGGGTAATCTTCAAGAAAGAGGTTCCAGGCGCGCGTGAAACGCGTGCGATCGGCCAGTCCGCGGATCAAAGCTTCGGGCTCGGACGGGCTCATGAGTTCATAGTATTCGTCGAACATGCGCTGGATGGTTTCGCTGCCGAACTGACGCACAGCCGGGTCCATCAGCAGCTTGACCTCGCCCATGGTATTTCGCCGCCAGGCCTCGGCGATCTCCGCCATCAGCGGCGGCTCGGTCTCTTCGACGGCGTAGCCGGCATCGCTCAGCACCCCGGCGGCGCGGTCGATGGCGGCGGTGATCACCGGGTCGATGGCATAGCCGTGACCATTGCGCGTCACCGCCACCTTGATCGGCGGCGCCGGCGGGGGCCCACCGAAGGGCAGCGGCACATGCCAGGGATCACGAGCATCGGGCCGCACCAGCACCTGCATGGCCAGACGCACGTCGCGCACCTCACGGGCGATGGCGCCCTGCACCGACATGAGCTGGGCCAAAAGGCCGCGCTCCTCGGGCGCCGAGGGATTGTAGGCCGCCACCCGGCCCTGGGTCGGCCTGACCGTGGCGGTGCCGCAGGCGAAGGAGGGAAAGCGTAGCGAGCCGCCAATGTCGTTGCCGTGCGCGATAGGGCCAAAACCCATCACGGTGGCCGCCGCGGCGCCGCCCGAGGAGCCGCCGGGCGAACGTGTCTCGTCCCAGGGATTGACGGTGCGGCCGTGCAACGGATTGTCGGTGGTGGCGCGGAAGGAGAATTCGGGCGTGTTGGTGCGGCCGACGATGATGGCGCCGGCCTGGCGCAGATTCCGCACCACCGGCGCATCGTCAGGCGCGATTACCTCTGCAAAAGCGGCGACGCCGTTGGGCGTGGCGCGATCTTTCTGGTCGACGTTTTCCTTGATCGTCACCGGCACGCCGTGCAACGGGCCCAACGGGCCTTCCTGGGCCAGCATGCGGTCATGTCCGACGGCCTCGGCCAGGGCCTCTTCCGTCAGGTCGTCGACGATGGCGTTGATCTCGCCGTTTTCGGCCCGGATGCGCTCGACCACGGCGGCAGTGGCATCCTGGCACGAGATTTCCCTGTCGCGAATGGCTCGGGCCAGGTCGCAGGCACTCCACTGCCAAAGTTCACGTTGTTCAGTCATCGGCTGCTCCTTGCTGTAGGGCACGCGGGGCGCTTTCTACCAAGCAATATTCGAGCTCCCGGCGCACCACCTGCCCCCTATCGATGAGGTAGGCGAGATGGGCCTCGGTGATGCTGGAATACCAGGGACAGATCTCCAGCGCCAACGGGCTGTAAAGCAGCACGTCGAGTTGCTCGCAGGTCTGCGGGCCGAGCGATAGCTCCTGAAGAATGCGTTCTTCGCGGCTGATCAGAAAACCCCGGGTTTTCTCGACGTGAGCGGCGAAATCGCCCTTCAGGGCGCCATGAGAGGGGAAAGCCTGTTCGACCTCGAGCCCCGCGACGCGCTCGAGGCTGTCCAGATACGGCGCCACGCCGCCGCCAGTGGAGGAATACCAGGGCAACGAATTTCCCGGCGGCGAGGCACGTAAGAGATCGGCGGTCACCAGAATTTTGCGATCCGGCTCATGAAAAACCGTCAGGCCGGCGTCGTGCCCCGGTGTGTGATGAAGACAAAAGCGGTAGCGTCCGATGGCCACCTCGTCGCCGTCCGCCAGGGGCTTGAGCGCGTCGCCATCCAGTACCCAGTCACCGCAGGAGCGGCGGAAATTATCGAGAATATCGTAATGCTCGAGCCTGGGCGCGATGGTACGCACGAAGTCCGGCAGCACGGCGTTCTCTTGGGCCTTGGGGTCTGTCGCCTCGGCTATCGATCCCGGTGGAATGAAAACCCGCGGCGAGGCAAAACGTTTGACGAAATTAACGCCGCCGACATGATCGTTGTGGCCGTGGGTGAGGTAGATGCTGTGGATGTCGGAAAGCCCGAAGCCGAGCCCGTCCAGGCATTTTTCAAGTACAATGGCAGTCTCACCACCATTGTGGCCGGCATCCACCAGGTTGAGACCATCCGGATCGACGATCAGGAGAATGTTGGCCGAGGCCGGCCAGGCCACGTTGGTGAACTGGATGAAGAAGAAATCCTCGGCAATCGTTTCGAGCCGGTACACTCGCGCACTCCAAAAACTATTGGCAGTCAGTCGCCGGCCGCGGCAGCCGGAGCGGCACAGATACTCTGGTTGCGACCGGCGCTCTTGGCAGCGTAGAGGCGGCCATCGGCAATTTCCAGCAGCCCGCCCGGATCGCTGCCGGCTGCCGGCTGGAGACTGGCACCGCCGACGCTGACGGTGACCGTATCGCCAACAAGTGAAAACTCGTGCTTGAGAGACAAATCGCGCACCACATGGCACAGCGTCTCGGCCATTTGGGCGGCGCCCTTTGCATCGGTTTCCGGCAACACGCAAGCGAACTCTTCGCCGCCATAGCGGGCGACNTGGTCGGCCGGCCGTTTCAGGGTCGCTTCCAGAGCCCGGGCGACACTGATCAGGCAGTCATCGCCCGCACCGTGGCCGTAGTTGTCATTGAAGGGCTTGAAGTGGTCGATGTCGATCATCAGCAGCGACAGCCAGGCNTNGTTNCGCANGGCGCGCCGCCATTCCTGGTCGAGGAANTCNTNNAANGCNCGGCGNTTGGCNATGCCGGTCAGGCCGTCGCGCAGCGACAGNGTCTTNAGNGTGTCGCGATNGCGCTTGAGCTCNAGNTGGTTNCGNACCCGCACCTTGACGANCTCGGGATTGATGGGCTTGGCGATGTANTCNATGGCNCCCAGTTCGAGACCCTTGACCTCCTGCTCGATTTTGCCCAGTGCGGTAAGAAAAACGACGGGAATGTCGCTGGTCAGCGGGTCGGACTTGAGACGCCGGCAAACCTCGTAGCCGTCCATACCGGGCATCATGATGTCGAGCAAAATGAGATCCGGGCTGTCACTTGCCGCAAAACCCAATGCCTCGGTGCCATCGGCGGCGCCGACGACGTTGCAATCCTTACTCAGGATGGCCTTGATGAGTTCGATGTTGAGGCTCTCGTCGTCGACCACAAGGACGGTCTGTTCGCTTTCGGACATTACGCGTCAACCTTGTTCCGCTCCTCCCGCTTCCGCCACACCCCCCTTTGTGGTCAGGCCCTGTCTACAGCAAATCACCGGCGATTGAAATCACTCCAAAATACCCTCGACGCGGTCTCTGATGCCCTGTGATAACATCGAGCAATGAATGACGAACGCGCGACGCCATCCTCGTGGCAGCCGCCCTCGAGCCTCGAGGAGCGGCTGCTCGGCGCGGCTTTGCCGCCGCGCCTCTATTGCCGCATCCGGGCGCACCGAGAGCGCCGCCGCGGCGAGGCCGAGTTGGCGCTCTTGCCATTCCTCTGCGATGCCGGCCGGGCCAGTGTCGACATCGGCGCCAACAAGGGCGTCTACACCTATTGGCTGCAGCGCCATTCCCGCCACGTCTATGCCTATGAGCCCAATCCCAAGATCTTTCGTATCCTGACCCGAGGAGTGCACGGCAACGTCACACTCTCGCCGCTGGCACTCTCGGACCAGAGCCGCACCGCAACTCTGAGGGTTCCAGGCAGCGGCGGCAGCTATTCCAACCAGCGCGCCACCCTGGCACCGGCCAAAGCGGGCCAGGAATATGGCGAGTTAGCGGTCGAAAGCCGGCGCCTCGACGACGAAGGGCTCGTGGACATCGGATTCATCAAGATCGACGTCGAAGGCCACGAGCTGGCGGTGCTGTCCGGCGCCAGCGAAACCCTGGCCCGCGAACGCCCGGTGCTGTTGATCGAGATCGAGGAAATCCACAGCGGCCTGGCCATCGAGGACTCCCTGGCCGCCGTCACGGCATATGACTATGTGGGCCTGGCCCTGATCGGCGGCGCGCTTTGCGAACTTGGCCGCTTCAACCCCGAAGCCCACCACCGTTCTCCGGCCCGACGCCAGGACTATGTCTTCAATTTCATCTTCCTGCCCACCGGCTAACCCGGAATTCTCACCGGGTCATGGCCTGCACGGTCTTGCAGGCACCCAGCCATGAGCACGGCGCCACCACTGCCGCCGGCACCGCCCGGCTCGACCCCGCCGGGATCGACCCCACCGGGATCGTCGAAACCTTTGACGGGCGATCGCCAGGACCCAGACGCCCAGACCAAAAACCAGCCGGCAGCCGCCAAAACTTCGACCGCAGCACCACAGGAGAAACTCTCGACCGCCCTCACCGGCCTGCTCCCCGGCGCCATCCTGAGCGGCACCGTGAGTGGCACCGTGAGTGGCGGCAGCGGTGAATTGGTTTTCGAGACCGCAGCCAGCGCCCATCGCTTGGTCGGCGAGGTCAAGGTGGCACCCGGCGATGCCGTCGAATTGCGTATCGTTTCACTGGACGCCGGTGTGCAGGCCGAACTGCTCTCGGTCAACGGCGAGCCTCGGGCAACGCCGGTAGTGCTTGAAAGCGTGGCCGCCGCGTCTGTCGAAACCACAGCCCCCCGGCACCCGGCACGACGCTCGGCGGCAACGTCATCGCGACGCCGGCAGCCGGCGAAAGCGGGCCACTGGGTAGACCACGCCTCGGCCTCAGCGCCGGATCCGCCATCGAGGTGCGCGTGGCAACGGTCGCAATGCCGCCGGGCGATACGGACCACCCCCACCGGCCGCAAATTCAAGGTACGGTCGTCGAGGCTTCAGAAAGCAGCGCTGTCGTGGAAACGACGTCGGGCCGGCTGGAATTGGCCGTCAGCGGCGCCGAGCCGGGAACACGGATTGCCGTTGCAGCCACGGACGCACCACCACCACCCACCCCGAAACCGCTGGCCCGCGATGTCATCGTCGCGGCACAGCTCGAATCCGGGCCGGCGATAACCATCGCGACCTCGGAAGCGCCGCCGCCGTCCAACACCAGACCGGGCCGACACTGGCCATGCGTATCGTCGATATCGAGGCGCCAAAGCTTCAGGGCACGGTCGTCGAGGCTTCGGAAAGACGTGCCGTGGTCGAAACAGCCTCCGGCCGCGTTGAGTTGGCTGTCAGTGGTGCCGCACCGGGAATGCGCGTCACCGCTACCGCCACCGAAATCCCGCCGCCGCCAGTCCCCGTACCGCTGGTCCGCGAGGCCCTTGTCGCAGCAACGCCCGATTCCGGCCCTGCCGTGGCCGTACGTATCGTCTCGATCGAGGCACCGCAGATTCGGGGCACCGTCGTCGAGGCAACGGAAAACAGCGCCGTGCTCGAAACGGCCACGGGCCGCCTAGAGTTGGCCGTCAGCGGCGCCAATCCGGGCGCACGAGTCGTCGTTGCGACCATGGAAGCGCCGCCACCGCCAGCGCCGG
>NZDS01000047.1 GCA_002690215.1 Rhodospirillaceae bacterium
AGCACAATGCGGCATTGAACTTTCATTGGTCTTTGAACGACTCTAACACTTGAGCTAAACTCATATAAGCCACACAGATTTCTCACGACTGGTAGTTTCACGCCTCAAGAATGCTCCAACTTCTTCAGGCATGTAGGATATGATCGCCAGCAATCCTGAACTGCTCTAGTGGTGCCGGCAGGGGTCAAGCAACGTGACCCGCCCTGTTGACGCCACAAGGCCGTTCAAGCCAATACCCGGTGTGAATTGCGGGCGAGTTAGCTGTCAACTGCCGATGAAGCTGGCAACACGTTTGTTGACGAAGGCGTTTGCACCTTCGACGAAATCGGCGGACCGGCCGCAATCAGCGATGGCGCGACGTTCGAATTCCATCGCGGTCTCCAGCGCGTTTTCGGTGCTAAGCGTCAATAGATTCTTGGCATGTCCAAGAGCTTGTGTAGGACCGTTCGCGAGCCGTCGTGCATATGCTTCCGCATCTTTTGCGAAATTCTCTGCTGGAAATATCTGGTTCACTATTCCAAGATCACGGGCTTCACTTGCGGAAAGGGTGCGGTTCATTGCCATTAATTCGTACGCCCGCTTTGGCCCTATCAATCGCGGCAGGAAATATGTCGAGCTGCCGTCCGGTGGAAGGGCAATTGCGGTGTAGTCGTCGAAGCCGACGAAGTTTTGTGTGGGCGTGACGTTGTCCTCGGGGCGGAAGCCCAAGAGCGCCATGGTCGCGGCGTCGAAAACGTCCGCCAATACGGTCTTGGGGGCGACGTGGGGAGTGTCGCTGCCGAGACCGACGTGCTGCCAACCCACCAAGTTGGCGATGTAGTCGATATGGTCGAGCAGGATATCGATGTCGGCGTCGGCGTCGCGGCTCATGAAGAAGGGTATGGCGAAGACACCGATGATGCCGCCGGTGTCGGCGATGGCGCGCAACTCCTCGTCGGATTTGAGACGGGCGTGCTCGAATAGCGCCTGGGCGCCGGTGTGGTTGGCCGTGACCGGGTGTTTGGAGATCTTGCAGGCCTCCAGCGTCGTGGCCCGGCCGCAGTGCGAGAGATCGACGATGACGCCGAGTTCGCCCAGCAGTGCCATGAGTTCGACGCCGAAGTCCGTCAGCCCGTGGTTCAGGCGTTCGGTGCAGCCGCAGCCGATCACGTTGGTCTTGTTATAGGTCAGCATGAAGGTTCGCAGGCCGCCGGCATAAGCACGCTCGAAGGCGCCGAGATCGCGCGGCACCGTGCCCACGGGCTGACAAAACAACATCAGTGCATGCTCGTTTGCTGCCTTGGCGGCACGGATGTCGGCGGCGTTTCGCACTAGCCGCAGCCAGGGCACCAGATCGATGATTTCCAGGTTGGCTTGGGGCTCGTCGACCTTGGTCATGTCGTAATAAGCATCCACCAAGCCAACCGTGACACCCGACTGGGCCCACAGCGCGCGCATGTGGTCCAGGTCGGCCTCGTAGGGAAACTTGAAGGCAAGCTTCTCCATCAGTTCGAGCCCTGCGTATTCGCCGACCAGGCGTTGGTAGCCCGATTTGAAAGGTTCGCGCTCGAAAACACGGTAGCCGCCCGGGTGCACAAAGGCGAAGTCGATGATGATGGCTTCGTCGTGGATCCGCAGCGCGCGCTTCTCCTCCGATTCCGAGAGACCGAAATGGTAGCTGCCGAGCGGGGGGAAATTGCGGTCGTTCATGGGGAATTCCTTGCCGTGGCGGGCTTCCGTCGAGGGTACTAAACTGTTACCGACATAGAAAAGGGAGGAAATCATGGCCAACGAAACCGACGCCCAGCACGTGCATTGGGAAGATCGTGAATGGGAGCAGATGGGTCCTATCATGAAGCGCCGTTTCGCTTGGGGCGAGCGCCTGATGGTGGCGCAAATCGAGATGTTTGCCGGCGGCCACGTGCCTCAGCACCAGCATGACAACGAACAAATTACAAATGTGCTAGAGGGACGTCTGGAGTTCCGTTTCGGAGAGGACGGTAGCGACGTGCGCATCGTGGGGAGCGGCGACAGCCTCGTCATTCCCTCCAACCTGCCCCACGAGGTGACGGTGCTCGAGGATACCAAAGTCATCGAGCTTTTTTCACCACCGCGCCAGGATTGGATCGACAGCACCGACGCTTACCTGCGTGAGGAAGAGTAGGAGACAAAATCATGTGGAAGGGTCCGAAACCGACCACCGCCATCTGCACCAGCACACCCGATAGCATCACGGTTCGCGGCCACGACTTGGTCGAGGACCTGGTCGGCCAGACCAGCTTTACCGAGATGATGTTCCTCTGCGTCATGGGACGGCGGCCTTCGACGGCCGAAACCGCCATCGTCGATGCCGTCATGGTGATCCTGATGGAGCACGGCCTGACGCCCAGCGCCCTGGCCACGCGCCTGGTTTATGCCTCGTCGCCCGAGGCCATGCAGGCCGGCATTGCAGCCGGGTTGCTGGCGGTGGGCAACAACTTCGTCGGTACCATGGAGGGTGCGGCCCGGCTGTTGGAGGAGATCGTTGCCGATCCGGCGGGCGTCGAGGCTGCGGCGCGGCGCCTGGCCGAGGAGCACCGGGCGGCCAAAAAGCCCTTGCCCGGCTTCGGCCATCCCATCCACCGGCCCGACGATCCACGCACGCCGAAACTCCTGGCCGTGGCTGAGGGGCACGGCGTACCCGGCAAACATATCGCGGCGCTACGCAATCTTGGCGCCGCCGTCGACGAGGTCTACGGCCGCCACATCACCATCAACGCTACCGGCGCCATCGGTGCCGTACTCTGCGAGATCGGCGTGCCGGCCAAGATCATGCGCGGTTTTGCCGTGGTCACCCGGGCCGCCGGCCTGGTCGGCCATATCCGCGAGGAGCAGGAGACCCCGGCGGGGATCTATCTCTGCGGCGAGGCCGAACACTTGATCCCCTACGAGGGCGAGGGGGCGTCGTGAGCGAGGTTGACGATCACCAACTGGAAAGCTCCCGCAGCCCGGGCCAGCGCTTGCACCTTCGTGAACGACTGCCGCAAGGAAAGACCGCCAGGACGGTCGAGCGCGCTGTCATCTGCATGCATGGGGCGACCATGGCCGGCGGTATTTTCGATTTGCCGGTGGCGGGCTATTCATGGCTCGAACGGCTGGCCGGTGCGGGCTTTGCCAGCTATGCCCTGGATGCCCGGGGCTACGGAGGATCGGGCCGGCCACCTCAGATGGCCGAGCCGGCCGACCAGAACGCGCCTTTCGCCCGGGCCGCCGAGGTCATCGAGGACTTGGCCGAGGCGGTCGATTTCGTGCGTGAACGATGCGGCGTCGAACGGATCTCGTTGATCGGCTATTCCTGGGGCACGGTAATTTCGGGCCTTTTCGTCACCACCTATCCCGGTCTGGTCGATCGCCTGGTGCTGGCGGCGCCGGTCTACAACAGCCGCAACGAGCCCTGGCTGAAAGTCGTTACCGATCCGGATGACGTTGGCCGCTTCAACCCGGCACTGGGGGCTTACAGACTGGTCAGCGAATCCGACACCATCAAGCGCTGGAACAGCCAGATCGGTCCGGCCGATCCCAGCGAGTGGCGCGACCCGGCAATGCTGGATGCCCTGGTCGCCGATTTCATGGGCACCGATCCCGAGGCCGAGGGGCTGGATCCGCCAGCGGTGCGAGTGCCCAACGGCGTACTGCGCGATGTCTTCGAAATCTTCAACGAACGCCCGCTTTACGCCGCCGCCGAAGTCACGCTACCGACCCTGGTCATCCGCGGCGCCGACGATCCCGAATCCACCGATCCCGACGCCCGTGGTCTTTATGACGCTTTGGGCGCCTCGGAAAAACGCTACGTGGTCATCGGCAACGGCTCGCATTTCCTGTTTGGCGAGCGCCACGGCTGGCAGCTCTTCGACGAGATCGAACGGTTTTTGCTGCCGTCGCGCTGACCCCCCACTCTCACCCTCCCCCGCAGACGGTGGAGGGACCCGGCACCGGCCGTCACATTCGGCACCGTTCGAATCCCCCTCCCCCGATTCGGGGGAGGGAGGGGAGGGGGTAATCACCGCACCCTCAAGCCCGGCCGCCAAAGAGATCCGGCGGGTCGGCCTCGGCGGCCGGGCAGAGGTCGCTTAGTCCCACTCCGATGAGGCGGAAGTAGCGGCCGTCGGCCTCGCGCGCGATGAGGTCGGCGGCGTGTTCGTAGATGACGTCCGCCTGCTGGGTCGGGTGAGGCAGACGGCGGTTGCGCGTCAGCACCTGGAAGTCGGCGGTCTTGAGCTTGAGCACCAGCGTGTGCCCGGCCACCTGGTTACGCTCCAGGCGCCCAGCGACGCGCTCGCATAGCGGTTTGATGACGCGGCGAAGCTCCTCGGCGGCGGCGATGTCCTGGGCAAACGTGGTCTCGGCCGAGATGCTCTTGGCGGCACGGTGCGACGTTACCTGACGCTCATCCACGCCCTGGACGTAGCCGGCCAGGCGGCGGCCGAACTTGCCGAAAGTGGTGACGAGCTGGGACTCGGGCATGGCCTGGAGTTCTCTGATCTCGGTAATTCCCAAGTCGGCCATCTTCTTGGCCGTGACGGGGCCGACGCCGTTGATCTTGGCCACCGGCAGCGGGGCTAGGAAGTCCCTCGCCTCGGCCCGGCCGACCAGCGAGAAGCCGCGGGGTTTCTCCAGGTCCGAGGCCAGCTTGGCCAGGAACTTGTTGTAGGAAAGCCCGATCGAGACGGTGATGTTGACGTCGCGCTCGATGCGCATCGCCGTCTCGGCCAGCACCCGGGCAGCGGGGCGGGGATCGCTGCGCACATCCGCAGAGAGATCGAGATAAGCCTCGTCCAGCGAGACCGGCTCGATGACCGGCGTGTCGGCGAGAAAGATCTCGCGGATCTGGCGGCTGACGCGCTGGTATTTGGCCATGTTTGGTGGGATGACCACGGCATCGGGACACATCCTCAGTGCCTGGAACATGGGCATGGCCGAGCGCGGGCCGAACTTGCGGGCGATGTAGCAGGCCGTGGTGACGACGCCACGGCCACCGGGATGACCGACGATCAGCGGCTTGTCGCGCAGGCTGGGATCGTCGCGCTTCTCGACCGCGGCATAGAAGGCGTCGCAGTCGATGTGGGCGACATCGAGATCATCGAGCTCGGCGTGCCGCAGCAGCCGTTTGGCTTCGGCGCCGCAGCCGGGACAAACTGCAGCGTCCTCGACGGCTTCGAAACAATCGCGGCAGAGACCCGGCATCGTCACGCCCGGACCTAGTAGAGGAACATCGGTTTGTTCAGTACGTGGCGCACCCGGGGCCGATAGGCCTGGCTGTCGTAGAGCTCGGCCACGTCGACGCGCTTTTCGCCCTGGACGCAGATGTTGGCGGGCACCGTGGTGTAGTTGCCGTCCTGCAACGCCATCATCAGGCCCGAGCGGCCCTCCAGCAACTGCTGCATGGCGAGTTGGCCGTAGATCGTCGCCACCATGCGGTCGAGGGCATCGGGTGGGCCGGAGCGCATAAGATAGGCCAGTTGCTGGTTGATGGTGGCGATGCCGGTGATCTCCTTCAGGGCGTCGCCGATGGCGTGGCCGATGCCGCCCAGCTTGCGATGCCCGTAGGCGTCGGCCTGGCCGCTCTCGATGATCTCTCCGCCGGCCACGGTGGCGCCTTCCGAAACCACCACCACGGCATAGCGGCTGGGATTGGCATTGCGGTCGTTCGCCACCAGTTTGGCCAGACGCTCGATGTCGACCGGCACTTCGGAGATCAGCGTGCGGTCGGCATCGGCGAGATAGCCTGTGATCAGCGCCGTTTCGCCGCTGTTGCGGCCAAAGAGCTCGATCACAGCAATTCGCTCGTGGCTGCCGGCCGGGGTGCGCAGCGCGTCGACCGCCAGGACGCTACGCGTCACGGCGGTGGAAAAGCCGATGCAGTAGTCGGTGCCGAAGACGTCGTTGTCCATNGTCTTCGGGNNCGNNAATNACNNGCANGCCCTNNTNGTGCANNNGGNCNNCGTANGAGAGCGTGTCGTCGCCNCCGATGGCGATCAGGGCGTCGATGCCCAGNTGCTCGANCACCCGCAGGATGTGGGGCGTGCAGTCNACCGGNNTGTCCATCGCCNGNGTCACCGGAATTTGGCGCGGNGAGAAAGGCCGGCAAGTCGCCCGGNTTGACCTTGCTNGGCTGNGTNCGCGAGGTGTGCANGANGGTGCCGCCGGTGCGGTCGATGGTGCGAACGCTATCCGTCGTCAGGGGCTGCAGCCAGCGTTCCTGCGGGCCGTCGTCATCGGGGTTGTAGTTGAGCGGTCCGCCCCAGCCGCGGCGAAATCCGACCACTTCCCAGTCGTTTTGCGCCGCTTCGGTAACCACGGCCTTGATACAGGAATTGAGACCGGGAACGTCGCCGCCCCCGGTCAATACAGCCAATTTCATAATCGATCTCTCTTTCGATTTCGTCGCCGATCCCTGCGACGGAACCTATTGTCGTTCTTCGGGGCATATTCTCAAGCCCGGCGTTTCTTTCGCGCTGTTCATTCGTTAGTCTCACGGCCTCGACACAGCAATTAGCGGAGTGTGGCATGGACTTGGCAGATTGTTTCTCGGCGACATACGCCGAAGCGCGGGCGAAATTTCTGGCTGCCGCGGCAGCGGCCGGGGCGGAGCAGAAGAGCTATCCCCACCCCTTGACCGGGCCCGAAGGTGGCGAGTTGGCCCTCGACCTGGCCTGGTTCGGGCCTCGCGAGGCCTCGCGCGTGCTGGTGCTTTCCTCGGCTACTCACGGCATCGAGGGATTCTGCGGCTCGGGCTGCCAGGTGGGGTTGCTCGGCAATGGCCTGCAGGACGGTTTGCCGCCCGATACAGCGCTGCTCTACGTTCACGCCCACAACCCTCACGGTTTCGCCCATCAGCGCCGGGTGACAGAGGAGAACGTCGACCTCAACCGCAATTTCGCCGACTTCAGCCAGCCGCTGCCACAGAACCCGGGCTACGACGAGATCCATGCTTGGCTGGTGCCGGCGGATTGGGACGGCCCGGCCCGCGCCGCCGCCGACGCCGCCATCACCGGCTATATCGAGGAACGCGGCATGTTCGCCTTCCAGGCCGCGGTTTCGGGCGGCCAATACGGCCATGCCGACGGCCTTTTCTTCGGCGGCCACGAAAAGACCTGGTCGCGCCGCACCATCGAGACCCTGGCCGGCGAATGGCTGGGCCAGTGCAGACATCTGGCCGTGGTCGACTTCCACACCGGCCTGGGGCCGCGCGGCCATGGCGAGCTGATCTGGTCCGATCTTCCCCGTGGCGCGGGTTACGACCGGGCCCGGGCCTGGCTGGGCGACGAGGTCAAGTCGCCGGAGGGCGGCGATTCGGTCTCGGCCATCGTCAAGGGCACCATCAAGACCGGCTATGCCCAGGCTGTTCCCGACGCCGAGGCCACCATCATCGCCATTGAGTACGGCACCGTGCCGCCGCTCGACGTGCTGCAGGCGTTGCGGGCCGACAATTGGCTGCACCTGCACGGCGAGCTCGATTCCGATCTCGGGCGCAGTATCAAACGAGACATTCGGGCCGCCTTCTATGGCGAAGACGAGGAATGGAACGCCATGGTTTGGGATCGCGCCCAGGAGGTCGTGGGCAAGGTTTTGCAGGGCCTCACGGGGGATTGAGCGGCAACCACATCTAACTGGCGATTCAGCTTATCTTCATGGAACTACGCTAGCCTGTGCGTCCGCCCGGAGCCCGGTCCGGAGCGGTACAGGTGAAGCTATGAAAGGGCACGACCACGGCCGAAGCTACGTACTGATCGGCGATCCGCTCTGCGAAGGATCTCTGTCAGTGCGTAATATCTTCCGCAGCATGGGCTTTCGCGAAATCGAGGTGCGCCACGGCGCCGGTCACCTGCGCGAACACCTCGACACAAGGGAGACCGATCTCGTTGTCAGCGCAGTCGATTGGCGCGATGACGATACCTGCGAGATGGTCAACTCTCTGCGCCACGGCGAGGTTGGCCTCGATCCCTTTGTGCCAGTGCTCGGCCTGACCTGGAATGCCACCATCGAGACGGTGCAGCGGGTGGCGCGCAGCGGTGCCGACGGTTTGGTAGCCATGCCAACCCACGGCAGTCGATTCGGTTCGGCCGTCGCCGCCTTGGTCGAAAAGCGCAGGCCTTTCGTCGTTACCACGGACTACATCGGCCCAAACCGACGCGATGAAAATGAGCTCCGGACCCAAGGGCAGCAAGTGCCACTGATACCGGTGCCCAACGCGCTCAGGCGCAAGGCCACAGGCATCCCCGACGCCATTCCCTTCGACAAATGCCTGACCATCGTGCGCGAGCAGAAGGCGGAACGCCACGCCTTTCAGATCGGCTGCCTGGCCGAACGCATTCGCGATCACTACAAAGGCCTCAAACCGTCAGAAGATATCCGCGCCGATCTCGACGAGTTGGAGCGTGTGGCCCTGGATCTGATGCGGCGTATCAGCGAGACGCGCTACGCCCACCAGGGTGAGCTCTGTCGCTCGCTGGTCAACGTTTCCGGCGACCTGTCGAGGGCGATCGAGCCACGTGATCGCGATCTCGAAGTGCTTACCGAACTGGCCAAGGCGCTGAAACTGGCCATCCATTCGGACGACACCTCGAGCATCGAGGCCGCCCATGATATTTCAAAGGCCGTCGACGCGAGCCTTTAGGGTCGCCGCTGCCCCGGCCCTCCCCCACAAGGGAGGAGGGGGTCAGTTTTTTTCCCTCCCCCTTGATGGGGGAGGGCAAGGGAGGGGGTTTTTGCTGCGAGGGTTGCTGCCCTAGACAGGATTACGGGCCTCATCCAGATAGGCGCGCAGGCGCTGCAAAAAGGGCAGTGCCGCGGCGAAATCCTGGGCTGGAATGTGGGCAGTAATTTCGGCAAGCTCCGGCCCCAAAGCCGCGATGGCCCGGTCACGCAGCTTGCGGCCTCGGGCCGTCAGGGCGACCCGTTTGGCGCGGCCGTCGTTGGGATCGGGGCGGATGGCGACCAGGCCGCGCGTCTCGAGCCTTCCCAGCGTGTTGGTCATGGCCGCCTTGGTCACCTGAAAGGCTCGCGCCAGATCGGTCGGCGCGCGTTCGCCTCCAAGCCGCGCGAAATGGTTGAGGACGCTGAAGTGAGAGATCTTGAGGCCCTCCGGCAGCACTCTTTCAAGGCGCTGCCGGGACAGTTGTTCGATGATGCCGATCTCGTTGAACAGCGTGAAGATCGGCGGATCTTTGGTCTCTTCGGCCATTTTGCCTCTTGCAGTCTGGTTTCCAGCGGCCAGCGCGGGCTGGGATCGACCTCGGGACCATAACCTAGGCGGCCGAGCATTTGCAGCCGTTGGCCGGAGCCACCAAGTTGGCTGTGGATGGCGCCGAAATGGGGTTCCATCTCGGCATATTCCTGCAGCGCCTGGCTCAAGGGGTGCAAACCCAGGCCAAGCTCCGTGGCCTTGAGGTTGAGACGCAGCCAGGTTCGGCCGGCGGCCAACTGATCCAGCCGACTGTTGCCCGGCGTCTTGATCCAAACATACGCCATGGCCGTGCCGGTGATCTCGCGGAACATATCGAGGCCCTGCCGATAGGCCGTCGACTGGGGATCGGCCAGCGATTGGCGCGTCATCAGGCCCAGTTTGGAGAGGGTCTCGAGAAACGGGCCGCCGAGATCGATGCCGTCCGGACTGGCCTCGATTTCGGTCTTGCCCAACCGCATCAGGCGGATGCTTTCGAGGTAGGTGCGCGGCGTCTCGATCTCGATCTTCATGGCCTGCCAGGTGAGCTGGCGCAGCCAGGCGACAAGTTTCGTTTCGTTCGTCGTTTGCACCGCCAAGGCGCCACCACCCGCCGCCGCCAGTTGTTCCAGCGCTGCCTCGTCGACCGGCCGCGAGGTATCGAAAGGCTCCTTATTGGTGCGACGTTCGAGGACCTGGCGAAACAATGGATCGGGCGCCGCGGCGGCGGCCCGGAAGTGCACCCGGGCGATGGGCCGGGCATCCAGGTTGGGTTCGGGCTGGCCATCGGGAAAGGGCACTATCTCGATGGCGAATCCCCGTTCGGCGGCGGCCAGGGACAAAAGCTCCAGGAAGCAGCCCAGACCGATGACGATTTGGCGCTGGAAGGGATCGGTCTCGGGCAACACGCGGTCGGGATCGCAATAGAGCGTGAGCTCGCCTTCGCGCCTGAGGTCAATCAGCCAGGGTTGGCGGTTGTGCGGGTTGGGCGCCAGGATGGCGTAGGAAAGGGCCTGCAGGCGGGGGTCGGCATAACCGTTCCCGGCCGACTGCCAAGGTGCCAGGGCACGGTTCGGCGTACGCGTCATGAGAAAGGTGCCGCCGCCGGCGGTCAGTACCAGGGCTGCTGCCCCGCCCAATTTGAGCAACGAACGACGATCAAGGGTCATGGGTTTGTCCTTCGGCAATATCGTTTAACGATTAACTATATAGTTAGACGTTAAACTAATTGCAAGGACAAAATCGCATCAGCCGCTTTGGCGCGCTATGAAAGCAGCGGCGGCGGATTCCATGGTGAGGAACTCGGCGCCTTCGTTCTTAAGCGCCGTGATCAGTTTGTCCATCATGATCATGCGGTGCCCACGCCCCGAGCAGAAGGGATGGAAAGTGTAGGTCATGATGCCCCAGTCCAGGTTCTGGCGGAGAAAGCGAAAATCGTCGAGCCAGTTACCCAACACGGCTTCGGCCGATTTTAGGCCCGGGTTGAGAGCACTGCCCAAACGGTCGAATTCAAAATGCGGAAAATCGTCAGCCGACCAGCTTATGGGCATCTCGAGCAACGCGCTGGACGGGCCGAAGCGCATCGGCTCGCCGTCGACGATTTCGTCGCCTGTGCGGGCATAGTAGGGCGTGTAGTCGTCGCCCATCATGGAGCTGTCGTAGACCATGCCTTCCGCCAGCAGGAGTTCGACGCTGTGGGGGCTGAGGTCCCAGGAAGGCGAGCGGTAGCCCCGCGCCGGCCGGCCGCTGAGCTCGGCGATGGCGGTGTTTGCCCGGACCAGTCCCGCGTGCTCTTCGTCGCGGCTCAGTTTGCTGGGTGGCGTGTGGGTCCAGTCGTGATGGCCGACCTCGTGGCCCTCGGCAACGACGCGCCGGCAGACCTCGGGGTAGGTGCCGATGGTGACGCCGGGTATGAACCAGGTGGCGGCGATGCCGTGGCGCGACAGCAGATCGAGAATGCGGCCGGCGCCGACGGCACCGAACTCGCCCCGCGATATGGCGGTCGGCGTGGTCAAGCCGCGGGCGATCCACAGCGACATGGCGTCGAAGTCGTAGCTCAGGCAAACGATGTGGCGGGACATTCGTTGTCTCCTCTACGCAACCTTTTCATACTAGCGTCTGATGCCGGCGGTGACCCGGCGAGAAATGCGGGCTAATATCTCCGTAGCGGCGGCCAGCCGTTGCAGTACGGTGTTCCTCGAATTCCCGACCGAGTTTCAGGCATGTCAGACCCCACTGATCGCGCTTCGCAGCAGCGCCCCGGCCAGTTGCGTGTGATGCTCATGTTGGGGCTGGGAGCGCTGTCCTTCAGCTACGCCTTCTTCCAGCGTGTCGCCCCCAGCGTCATGGTCGAGGACCTGATGCACGACTTCGACGCCACGGCGGCCGTGCTGGGCAATCTTTCGGCCTTCTACTTCTACGCCTACGCCAGCCTGCAGATCCCCGTCGGCGTCATGCTCGACCGCTGGGGGCCACGGCGCATGCTGACCGGCGCGCTGTTGGTCGGTGCCGTCGGCAGCGCCGTCTACGCCACTGCCGATAACCTTTTCATGGCTTACCTCGGGCGTTTGCTGATCGGTGGCGGCGCCGCCGTCAGTTTCCTCGGCACGCTCAAGCTGGCCACCTTCTGGATGCCGCCACAGCGCTTTTCGCTGATCACAGGCAGCACCATGATGATGGGCATGTTGGGTGGCGTCGCGGGGCAGGCGCCGCTGGCCGCCGTGGTCGAGATCACCGGCTGGCGCCCGACCATGGTCGGCGCCGCTGTTTTCGCGGCGATGATGGGGCTGCTGTTTTGGTTGGTGGCCAAAGATGCCCCCCGGGCGGCGGCTGGATCGGGCGAGGCGGCGCCGCCGCTGCTGGACGGTCTGGGCCGCACCCTCAAGACGCCGCAGATCTGGTTGATCGCCATTTTCGCCCTAATGATGGCCGGGCCTTCGCTCTCCTTCGCCGGCCTCTGGGGCGTGCCCTATCTGATGCAGGCTTTCGGGCTGGACCGCCCGACGGCGGCCACTATCACGTCTACGCTGCTGATCGGCTGGGCTGTCGGCGGGCCGCTGGGGGGCTGGCTTTCGGACTACGTTGGCCGGCGCCGGCTGCTGATGATCATCGCCGGAACCTCGGGCCTGATCCTTTGGAGCGTCGTGGTTTTCTGGCTGCCGGCCCTGCCGCTGGCAGCGGTCTATGTGCTTTTCTTCGCCCTCAACTTCGTTAACGGTTTCGTGGTCGTGGTCTACGCCATGGCCCGCGAAAACGCCCCGGTTTTCGCCGCCGGTGCCGTCAGCAGCGTGATCAACTTCGCCATGGTGCTGGCCGGCGCCGTTTTCCAGCCGTTGATCGGCATCCTGCTCGACCTCAATTGGCAGGGCGTCGTGGCTGGCGGCGTGCGGGTCTATTCGACCGAGACTTACGCCAGCGCATTCATCGTTTATCCGATTTGCGCCGTGGTGGCTTTGAGCTGCGCGTTTCTCAGCCGCGAAACCTACTGCCGCCAACAGGTTATGTGAGGGCCGGACCAGTTGCTAGTTTTCAGCCCTCGGTGAACGGGTCCTCGGTCAGCGGCCAGTAGGGCGTCGTGCGGGCGCCGTAGCGCGGGATGGTAAAATCCGAAACCGTCGGGCCCGGTGGCGTCGAATAGATGATCTGACGTGCGATGGGGGCAAAGCCGGCGTGGAAGTGCTGAATCGATTTGACCACCACGAGCTTGCGCGCGGCCAGGTCGATGCCGAACTGACTGAAGCCCTCGGGCGACAGCACTTGGGTGCGAACGCTGTTGAGCACCAGGTCGATGTCGCCGTGGCTGACCCAGACCGATGCCCCCATGTCGACCACTGTGTCGCCGAGTGACTGCCGGGCGACCGGCAGGATCTTGCGGATCTCCACATCGAGGTCGATGGGTTCGCCGGAATCGCGGCAGGCTTTGCCGCCAAAGCGCAGCGGGATGCGCTCGCCTTCGCCGGCCTCCTGGCAAAAGCGCACGGCGATGGGATCCCAGTAGAAACCGCTGACGACGTCGCCGATGCCGCGCTCGAGAATGCGCCGCAACACGAAGGTGGTGTCGCTGGGCCCCCCCGAGCCGGCATTGTCGGAGCTGTCGGCCAGCACCACCGGACCCTCGCTGGCGGCCACGGCCTGGTCCAGCGCTTCGTCCATGCCGACGAAGCTGGAACAGGCCGTGAAGCGCATGTCCCATAGCTCGCGCCCCAATTTGGCGGCCAGGGCAGCGCCTCCCTCGGCGTCGTTGTCGCTGACCACCAGCATGCGGGCGCCCACCTCGGGCACGTTGCCGAAGGCGAAGCCATGAATGAAGGAGACCGAAAGCACGCCGCCCTGGCCCTCCAGCGCTGACATGCGGTCGACGAAAGATCGCATGGGCTCGCGGCTGGTGGGGAAGCGGTTGATCATACGGCAGTCGTAGGTCGACATCACCGGCCGCACTTCGCCCCGCGCTGCCGCCAGGGTGATGTCGAAGACCTCCTCGGCCCGCTCGGCTATATCGACATGGGGGTATTCCTTGAAGAACACCATCACTGTGGCGTTGTCGAGCATGGCCTGGCTGAGGTGGGTGTGAAGGTCGAGCTCGACGCCGATCGGCACCTCCGGCCCGACTACTTGGCGCACGCGTTCCAGGAGGTCACCCTCGCAGTCCAGGCATTTGGTTGAGACCATGGCGCCGTGCAAGCAGAGCAACACCATGTCGACGGGCCCGGCGGCTTCGAGATCGCTGACGATGCGGTCCCTGAGCCGAGTATAGAAGCCATGCACGGTGGGTCCGCCGGGCTGGGCCATGGCCGAGACGCTTTCACACCATTCGGCACCAATGGCCTCGGCGCGTTGGCGCCAGGCGGCTAGGGTTACGGCAAATAGCTTCGGCTCGTGCTCGGTGGCGTCGCCGAAATAGAGACCCACTTCTTCGAAACTCTGCTCGCCTGTCAGGATGGGCGAGGCGGTGTTGCTTTCGGTGGCCAGCATGGCCGCGAAGATTTTCATAGGTTCACTCGTACTTGGATTGCGCTTCGTCCATCAGGTTCTGATAGGCGAAGAGCGCCGGCAGTCCGCCGGTGTGGAGGAACAGCACGCGGGTTTCGGGCGCGATCTCGCCGCGGCGCACCAGGTCTATCAGGCCGGCCAGGCAGCGGCCGCTGTAGACCGGATCGAGCAACAGGCCCTCGCGACCGGCGGCCAGCGTTATGGCTTCTTTGGTGGCCGGGTTGAGCTGGCCGTAGCCTGGTGCCAGCACGCTGTCGTCGATCAGGATGTCGCCGTCGTCGATGAGTTCCAGACGGCCTATCATGGCGGCCAGCTCGGCGGCGCGCTGGCGCACCCGGGGGCGCTGCATATCGGCGCCGCGGCGCACGGCGATACCCTGGACCGCAACCTGCCAACCCAGGGCCCGTACGCCGACCAGCATCCCGGCGTGGGTCAGGCCGCTGCCCGACGGCACCACGATCAGGTCGGGCCTTTCCGTCGCCCCCTCGAGCTGGGCCCAAAGCTCCGCCGCTGCGGCGACGTAACCCAGGCCACCGATGGGCGGATGATCGAGGCCGAGGTGGATGACATAGGGCCGGCCACCGGCAGCCCGCAACTCCTCCGCCCGCTGGTCGAGGGCGCGGTCGGCCGCCGCCTCTTCCTCGCCGCTGGGGAAAAAATCGATCTCGGCTCCGAGCAGTTGGTTGAGAAAAAGGTTGCCTGAGCTGTGATAGAGCGGGTCGGTCTTGGCTACGCGCTCCTCGAGCTGAATGTGCGGGACCAGGCCCAGCCGTCGCGCCGCCGCCGCGGTCAGGCGGGTGAAGTTGGATTGCAGTGCGCCGGTGATAAGCACGCTGTCGGCCGCCATTTGGACGGCGGCGCCGAAATAGAATTCGAGCTGGCGCACCTTGTTGCCGCCAAAGGCCAGGGTCTGGCAGTCGTCGCGCTTGGTCGAGAGCACGATGCCCAGTTTGCTGCCCAGCGCCGGCAAGGCCTCGAGCGGCGTTTGGCCCTGGCTCAGCGGCTGGCGGGGAAAGGCGGCGAGGCCCGGTATGGTGTGGCTAGGATCAAACATTGGCCTGCATTTCGAGCCAACTACGCCACAGCATGGAAATGCCGATGGCCAGCAGGATTAGGTTGAGTACCATGCCGAGTGTGCCGGCATCGATCCAGCGCCTGATCAGCAGCGCCAGGCCCAGGCCGAGCAGCACCGCTGGCAGCAGCACCATGGTTTCGAGCCAGGGCTGGCTGGCGATACCGTCGAGGCCGAAGTGGATGGCCGCGGCGGCGGCGTAGGAAATGGCGAAAAGCGCCCGCAGGGTCGCCCGAACCCCAAGTGGCGGCAAGCCGCAACGCAGCATGGCCCACAGCGCCGCCGGGCCCGGGATGGCCAGGCAGCCACACATCACGCCCGAGACCAAGCCGCCCAAAAGCAGCGTCAGTCTGCCATTGGCGGGGCCGGCTGAATTCTGCTCACCGTTGCCGCGAAAGCGCGTTGACAGCAATTGCAGCGCTGCTAACAGCACTATGACGCCGGCCACGGTTTTGAGAGTCAGCGGCGCCAGTTGTTGCAAGATCAGCCAGCCCAGCGGAATGCCGACGATGGCGCCCAGCGTCATAGTAAGCAGCTGCGGCCTCAGCACCTCCCCAGATTCCTGCGGCAAAAGCAGCAGCGAGAGCGCCAAATTGAGCATAATTGCAATGAAGATGGCGGCGCTGCCGCCCAGCGTCAGGACCAGTATGGGACCGGCGATGAGACCCAGGCCGAGCCCCGTGGCCGCTTGCAAGGTGCTGCCCACCAGGATCAGCGCCGATGCCATGGCCCAGTCCACAGGTGTCATCGGAAGTGCGGCGAAAATCGCCATGGCCGGTCCTCATGCTCTCTCGGGTCGGGCAATGTAGCGCTGCCGCCGGGGTTTTGTCATTCCGTTGTCTGGTTCTATCCTGAAGCCATGACGTTACAAACCGTCGATGCAATCTTCGCCGGCGCCGCGGCCGAGAGTGCGGAATCAGTCCACCTGGTGCTGGCCGACGGCAGTTCATGGAGCTATGCCGAGACCTTCGCTCGTGCCGAGCGGCTGGCGGCGCTGCTGGTGGAATCCGGTATCATGCCCGGCGACCGGGTGGCCTGCTTTCTCGGTAATTCGCGGCCGCTTTATGAATTCTTCATCGCGACCAGCCTCGCCGGCGCCGTGGCGGTCCCTGTCAACACCCTCAACACCGCCCGCGAGAACGGTATTTTGTTCGAAGATTGCGGCCCCCGCGGCATCGTCGCTCAGGCCGCGCACCTGGCCGTCCTGCCCGACGACATCCTCGGCGAGATGGCGATTTGCTTATTGGCAGACGGCCAGGGCACTGAGTTTTGGCGTGATTATGAAGGCGCCCTGGCCGGGGTAGCCGAGCCATTGACCGAGTCCCGCAGCACACCCGAATCGCCGGCCCTGATCATCTATTCGTCCGGCACCACAGGCCGACCCAAGGGCATCGTGCTGGGGCACCGCCAGTTGCTGGCCAACGCGCGGCTGACCATGAACGTGCTCGGCTATGGCCCTGAGGATCGTTTCCTCACCCTGCTGCCGTCCTTTCATCTCTTCGGCTACAGCTTCGATTTCCTATATTCGGGTCTGGTGCGCGGCTGCCTGGTGACCTTGCCCGCATTCGATGCCGACGAGGCGCTGAAAATGATCGAGCGCCACCGCATCACCGTGTTGGCCGGTGTGCCGACGATGTTCGTGACCATGTTCGAGGCCAGCCGCCGAGCCGGCCGCGATATTTCCAGCCTGCGTCTGATCGATGTCGGCGGCGGCCCCGTGCCGACGACGCTGATCCGCGAACTCAAGGGCTTGGGCATCGACACGGTCGAGAGCTACGGCCTGACCGAAATCACCACCGTGGCCAGCGTCTCGCTGCCCGGCGTGATGGCGCCCGAGGGCTCCTGCGGCCCGGTGCTCGAAGGTATCGAGGTACGGATCTGCGATGACCATGATCAGCCCGTGCCGGTGGGCCAGCCGGGCGAGCTACAATTTCGCTACGAGGGCTTCATGCTGGGCTACTGGCAGCAGCCTGAACTGACCGCGGCGACGCTCGAGGACGGCTGGTTGCGCACCGGCGACGTCGGCCGCCTGGATGAAGACGGCAACCTCTATATCCTCGACCGCATCAAGGACATGATCGTCAGCAACGGCTACAACGTCTTTCCCAAGGAGGTCGAGTTGGTGCTGCACGAGCATCCCGGAGTACAGCAGGCTGCCGTCGTCGGCCTGCCCCACGAGGTGCGCGGCGAGGACGTCCATGCCATGGTCGTACGCCGGCCCGAAAGCCGGGTCACGGCCGACGAGATTATCGCCTGGTGCGATCAGAACCTGGCACGTTTCAAGGTGCCGCGCGGCATCGATTTCGTCGCCGAAATGCCGCTAACAGCCTCGGGCAAGATCCGCCGGTTCGTGTTGCGTGAACGGGCGCGGGAGGGTCGGTCGGTATAGGGCGAGTTCCCTGATGGCACCGGTTTTTTTGTGTCATTCCCGCGAAAGCGGCAACCCAGGTTTGTTTAGGGTTTCAGTTTGGAAGCCGCGGAGCGATAGAAAAAGGGCGCAAAACCTGGGTTCCCGCTTTCGCGGGAATGACCAATGTGGCCCGCGTTAGCTCGCCTTTGCCGCCCGGGCAGCGCGCTTACGGGCGTGGGGGTCTAAGAGCCG
>NZDS01000048.1 GCA_002690215.1 Rhodospirillaceae bacterium
TGAGTAGTGAGATCCGCAAAATCGGCGTCATCGGCGCCGGCCAGATGGGCAACGGTATCGCCCACGTCTGTGCCCTCTCGGGTTATGACGTGGTACTCAGCGATGTCACCATGGAGGCTTCCGAGAAGGGCCTCGCCACCATCGAGCGCAACATGGATCGCCAGGTCGGGCGCAATGTCATCAGCGACGACGACCGCACGGCCGCGCTCGGCCACATCACGTTGGTGGCCGAACTGAAGGACATGGGCGACGCCGATCTGATCATCGAATCGGCCTCCGAGAACGAGGAAGTCAAGCGCACCATCTTCGATGCGCTGTGCCCGGTGCTTAAGCCCGAAGCGCTGATTGCCACCAACACCTCGTCTATTTCCATCACCCGAATGGCCGCCGGCACCGACCGGCCCGGCAAGTTCGTTGGCATGCACTTCATGAACCCGGTGCCGATGATGAAGCTGGTCGAGTTGATCCGCGGCATCACCACCGACGAAAGCACCTACCGGGTGGTGCACGAGGTTGCCATCAAGCTGGGCAAGACGCCGGCCAATGCCGAGGACTTTCCGGCCTTCATGGTCAACCGCATCCTGCTGCCGATGATCAACGAAGCCATTTACACGCTTTATGAAGGCGTGGGCTCGGTCGAGGCCATCGACACCGCCATGCGTCTCGGTGCCAACCACCCCATGGGACCCCTGCAACTCGCTGACTTCATCGGCCTGGACGTTTGCCTGGCCATCATGCAGGTGCTTTACGAAGGCCTGGCCGACACCAAATACCGGCCCTGCCCGCTGTTGGTGAAATACGTCGAAGCCGGCTGGATCGGTCGCAAATCGGGCCGTGGCTTCTACGACTATTCCACCGACGTGCCGACGCCCACGCGCTAAAGCCAGCCTACTTCAACTCTTATCGGCCGCTTTCTTGCCCTTGGCTATGAAGTGGTGGAAGAGCTTGATAGCGTCATCGGAATCCCATTCGGCCGGACCGACCATGCGGCCCAGTGCCCGGCCCTGGCGATCCAGAAGCACCGTGGCCGGCAGGCCGTAGGCGCCGAAGGCGCGGGCCGAGCGGCTGGTCGGATCGACGTAGACGGCGAGGTTGGCGACCGCGATCTTTTGTAGGAAAGCGGTGACTACGGGCGGGCCCTTGCGGTCCTGACTCAGCGCCAAGACCATAAAGTCGTCGCCGCCCAACTTGGCCTGCAAACGATCCAGTGCCGGCATCTCGCGCCGGCACGGCGCGCACCAGGTGGCCCAGAAATTGAGCAGCACGACGCGGCCCTGGAATTCCTGCAGCGTGTGCGGCTGGCCCATGGCGTCGATGAAGCCGATCTCCGGTACTGGTTTGGCTTCGGGCAAAAGGGTAAAGTTCCGCATCTTGCCGCGCGCCGGGGACGAAACGGTTGGTTCGGCTGCCAGCGCCACAGAAGCCAGCCCAACAGCCAGCAGTGTCGCCAGCAGCCAGGTCGCAGCCTTGATGGGATACCTGAGAGTCATGGGTCGAGTGCCGATCTTCGTTAACCTTTCACCGGTACGAACAAACATAGTCGATCCAACGCGTTGCGCCAGTGGAGTCAGGTCATGACCGACCGCCAGAAGTTGCAGAATCCACAAAACCCCCTCTGGGGCGGGCGCTTTGCGGCTGGACCGGATGCCGTGATGGAGGCCATCAACGCCTCCGTCGACTTCGATCAAAGGCTGGCGGCCCAGGATATTGCCGGCTCGCAGGCTCATTGCCGCATGCTGATGGCCCAGGGCATTGTCTCGGAAGCTGACGGTCAGGCCATCCTCGAGGGCCTCGACCAGGTGGCTGCGGAAATCGCCGACGGCAGCTTCGATTTCAAACGTGAGCTCGAGGACGTGCATCTCAATATCGAAGCTCGCTTGCGCGAGATCATCGGTCCGGCAGCCGGGCGCTTGCATACGGCGCGCTCGCGCAACGACCAGGTGGCCACCGATCTCAGGCTCTGGGTGCGCCAGGCCTGCGATGGTATGGAGGACGCGCTGGTTGGCCTGCAAAGCGCCCTGGTCGAGCGCGCCGAGCAGCACGCCGATACTTTGATGCCCGGATTCACCCATCTGCAGACGGCGCAGCCGGTGACTTTCGGCCACCACATGATGGCCTATTTCGAGATGTTTGGGCGCGACCGTGGTCGCCTGGCCGACTGCCGCCGGCGGCTCAACGAATGCCCGCTGGGGGCCGGCGCCCTGGCCGGTACGTCGTTCGCCATCGACCGCGACATGACGGCCCATGAGCTTGGCTTCGCCAAGCCGGCGGCCAACTCCATGGACGCCGTTTCGGACCGCGACTTTGCGCTGGAATATCTGGCGGCGCTGGCGCTGGTGGCTGTGCATCTGTCACGGCTGGGCGAGGAGATCGTGCTCTGGGCCAGCCCCCAGTTCGCCTTCGTGACGCTGCCCGACGCGCTTTCCACCGGCTCTTCCATCATGCCGCAGAAAAAGAACCCCGACGCTGCCGAACTGACGCGTGCCAAGGCGGGCCGGGTGATTGGCGCACTGACCGGACTGCTGGTCACCCTCAAGGGCCTGCCGCTGACCTACTCCAAGGATCTGCAGGAGGATAAGGAACCGGTCTTCGATGCCAGCGACAGCGTGGCACTGGGCCTGACGGCGATGACCGGCATGGTGGCCGAGATGACGGTCAACGAGGGTCCCATGGCGGTAGCCGCAGGCACCGGCTTCAGCACCGCCACTGACCTCGCCGACTGGTTGGTGCAAAACGTCGACATGCCTTTTCGCGAGGCCCACGAGGTGACCGGCAGGATCGTGCGGTTGGCCGAGGATCAGGGCGTCACTCTGGACCAGTTGGCGCTCGAAGACTTACAGACCGTGGCCCCTGCCTTGACCAAGGAGGTCTACGCTGTGCTCGATCCGGCCAGGGCTCTGGCCGGCCGCAGCAGTGCCGGCGGCACGGCGCCTGAGCGGGTACGGGAGGCGGTGGAAGTGGCGCGCCGGATTTTGGCGGACCAAGCGCAGTGAGAGTGGCGAGAGCTATATTGATGTTGGCCGTGGCCCTGGCTCTGACCGGCCCGCTGGCGGCCTGCGGCAAGAAAGGCCCGCTGGAGGCGCCGCCCGGCCAGGAAGAGCAAGAGGAGGAGGCGAAGAAGAAGCGGCAATAGGATAGTTTCCTCCACCGCCGACGCCTGGCTGCCATGGATCATTTCCACTATCAGAACTCCGAGCTCCACGCCGAAGGGGTGGCGCTACGAAGCATCGCCGAGGCCGTGGATACGCCATTCTATTGTTATTCGACGGCCACGATCGAGCACCACTACCGGGTCTTCACCGAGGCCTTCGACGGCGTCGAGGCTGAATTCTGCTATGCCGTAAAGGCCAACTCGAACCTCGCCGTCATCCGCACCCTCGCCCAGCTCGGCGCCGGAGCCGATGTGGTTTCCGAGGGTGAAATGCGCCAGGCCCTGGCAGCCGGCGTGGCGCCCGGGCGCATCGTCTTTTCCGGTGTCGGCAAGAAGCCGGCTGAGCTCAGCGCGGCGTTGGCCGAAGGTATCGGACAATTCAACGTCGAATCGACAGCCGAGCTCGAGACGCTCTCGTCGCTGGCCGCCGGCGCCGGCCTGCGCGCCCGCATTGCGCTCCGCCTCAACCCCGACGTCGATGCCGCCACCCACGCCAAAATCACCACCGGCAAGGCCGAGAACAAGTTCGGCATCGGCTGGCCCCAAGCCCGCGATATCTACGACCGGGCGGCCCAATTGCCGGGTCTCGAAGTGGTCGGCGCGGCCATACACATCGGCTCGCAGATCACCGAACTCGGGCCCTTCGAAGAGGCCTTTGGATTCCTGGTAGCAGCCGTCGAGGCGCTGCGCGGCGACGGCCACGACATCCGCCGGCTCGATTTGGGCGGCGGCCTCGGCATCCCCTATGGCCAGGAGGAGCCGCCCTCTCCGGCCCAGTACGGTGCCCTGGTCAGGCGCTTGACGGCGCCACTGGGCTGTCGCCTGGTGCTCGAGCCGGGCCGGGTCATCGTGGGTAACGCCGGGCTGCTGGTGACCCGGGTGATCTACCTCAAGGAAACTACGAACCGCTGCTTCGTCATCGTCGATAGCGCCATGAACGACTTCATGCGGCCCAGCCTCTATGACGCCCGCCACCAGGTAGTGCCGGTGCGCGAGCCCCGCGAGATCCCGGCCCTACAGCCGGTCGACATCGTCGGCCCGATTTGCGAGTCGAGCGACACCCTGGCCCGCGACGTGCCGTTGCCGCCCCTGGTCACGGACGATTTACTCGCGATTCGCAGCGCCGGCGCCTATGGTGCGGTGATGGCATCGACCTACAACGGTCGGCCGCAGGTCGCCGAGGTACTGGTCAACGGCAACCGGTTCGCCGTAGTACGACCGCGCCAAACACTGGCCGAATTGTTGGCTACCGACCGCCTACCGGATTGGCTACAGGCAGATCCAGCAAAAGGTGCGGCATGAGCGGCACTGGCCGAGCGCGAGATCGGGGGGCTGACCGGACGGACCTTCGCCGTACCGTCCTGCGCGCCCTGGCCCGACGGCAGGGACTGGCCCGGGCGGCGATTTTCTGGGAGCGCTTGTGGCCGGCTCTGTGGCCGGCCTTGGCCGTGGTGCTGCTGTTTCTGCTGCTGGCGCTCGTGGAGCTCTGGCGCTGGCTGCCAGGCTGGCCCCATGTACTGGCGTTGGTCCTTTTTTCCTTGGCCCTCGTCCTGGCCTTGGTGTTGGGCCTGAAACATTTGCGTCTGCCCGATCGGGCGGCTGCAGAACGGCGGCTGGAGAGGGCCAGCGGTTTCGACCACCGGCCGCTGGCGACTTTGCGTGACGAAGTTGTCGGCGGCGCCGGCGATGCCGGCGCCCGATCGCTCTGGCGCCTGCATCAACAGCGCACCATCGCCGCTATCCGAGGACTCAAGGTAGGCTGGCCACGGGCTGGCTTGGCCAGGCGAGACCCCTGGGGATTGCGGGCCGTGCTGGGACTTGGGCTGTTCATCGGCCTGGCCGCCGCGGGTGGCGACTGGGGCGGCCGCGTGGCTCGCGCATTGAGCCCCGAGTTCCGCTTGCCATCGGCCAGCCCCAGTCTGCTCGAGGCCTGGATCACGCCACCGGCCTATACCGGCGTCGCGCCCCTAGTGCTGACCGACGCCGATCCGGCCGCTGCGCAGGACAACCTTGCCATACTGGCCATCCCCCGGGGCAGCGTGCTGCTGGCCCGGGTCAGCGGCAAAGGACTGCCCGAGCTGCGCATCGACGCCGCCACCATGCCCTTCGAGAGCATCGATGCGGACAACCATCAGATCGAGATGAATATCGAATCGGGCAGCGAGATCGCCGTCCTCCAGGAACAGCAAGAGCTCGGCCGCTGGCGCATTGAGGTGACACCGGACCGGCCGCCGAGCGTCGACTTTGGGGGCCAGGTCGCGGCCACCCCGCGCGCTGCCCTGAAACTGCCCTTCGATGCCGCCGACGACTACGGCATCGAGAGCCTGAGCCTGCAGATGTGGCGCCAAGGAAACGATGCCGACACGGCCGAAGAGTTCGCGCTGCCGCTGCCCTCGCTGCGGCCGCGCCGGACCCAGGGCAGTGGCACCAAGGACCTTACGCCGCACCCCTGGGCCGGGCTCGAAGTGATGCTGCGGCTGGCCGTGCGCGACAGCCTGGATCAAACCGGCCTGAGCAAGGAAATCCAGATGATGCTGCCGGAGAGGCAGTTCAATCACCCCGTGGCGCGGGCCCTGATCGAACAGCGCAAGCGCCTGACCCGAGAACCCGAAGCGCGCCAGAGCATAGCCCGGGCCCTGGTCGCCATCGCTTCGTTCCCGGACAAATATTTCGACGACGCAGTGGCCTTCCTGGGCATGCGTAGCGCCGCCAGCCGGCTGCTTCACGATCGCACCGAGGAAGCCATTGGCGAAACCCAGGAGATTCTTTGGGACACCGCATTGCGCATCGAGGACGGTGAGTTTTCCTTGGCCGAACGTGAATTGCGCAAGGCCGAGGAGGCCTTGCTCGAGGCCCTGGCGCGGGAGGCTGATGACGCCGAGCTCGAACGCCTGATGAACGAGCTCGAAGCGGCACTGGACAAATATCTCCAGGCGCTGACCGAGATGGCGCGGCGCCAGGCCGAAGAGGGCGTCGAGCCGCAGCCCTTCGATCCCGACATGATGATGATCGANCGCCAGGATCTGGCCCGNATNATGGANCGCATTCGCGANCTCAACCGCATGGGNGCGCGCCAGGCCGCNCGCGAGCTGNTNTCGCAGCTCANGAANCTGNTGNAAAACCTGCGNTCCAGCGTNATGACCGGCCAGCCNCAACNGAACGGTCNCGGTCANCGNCTGNTGCGCGACCTNGGCGANCTGATGCGGCGNCAGCANNANCTTCTCGACCAGACCTTCCGGGCCCACCAGCTAGGCCATCGGGGCGAGCTCAGGATGCCCGATGGCCGCCAGGGCAGCGCCGCCCAGGAAGCGTTGCGCCGCGCGCTGGGCGATATCATGCGCCGGTTGGGCGAAGGCCGCGGCAACATCCCCGAGGCGTTGGGTCGGGCTGAGCGCTCGATGAAGGGAGCTCGCCAGGCCCTTGAGGGCGGCAACCCGGGTGCTGCCGTCGGCCCCCAGGGCGAGGCTCTGGACCAGTTGCGCCAGGGCGCCGGATCGCTGATGCGACAGATGATGGGACAGCTCGGCCGCACCCCGGGCCGGGCTGGACAACCGCGGCGGCTGCTGGGCCGTGGCAATGTCGATCCCTTGGGCCGGCCGCTGCCCGGAGACGGCACCGACATCGGCAACCACGTCAAGATCCCCAACAAGGCCGCCATGCAGCGGGCTCGCGAAATCCTCGACGAGCTTCACCGCCGGGCCGGTCAGCGCCAGCGCCCAGAGCTCGAACGCGACTACATCGACCGCCTGCTCCGGCGGTTCTAGAGCACTATCCGACCAACTCCGCGACGGCCAGCTCCAGGCTGCGCACCAGTTGCGCCATGAACGCGAAATCTAGGGTTTCCAGCCGGTCGCTGGGTAGGTGGTAGTGGGGATTGCGAAAAAACGCCGTGTCACTGACCATCAGCGCCGGAATGCCGCGATCCCAGAAACTGGCGTGATCGCTTAACCGGGTGGCCGGCAACAGCCAGCCGCGGAGCGGTACGCACAGCGTTTCCACTGGTAGTCCCGGATTCTGGCGGAATCCCCGTTCGACCGTTCGCACCAGATTGCGCGAGCGGCCGTCGCCGATCAGGCCGATGTAGTTTCCCTCGGCCGGATAGCCGAGCCAGCGCACGGCCCAAGGATAGTGCTGCTTGGGCGCCGTGTAGCCCACCATCTCCAGGACGATGGCGGCCTTCAGATCCCGTCGGCCCTGGCGTCCGATGCTGCGCAGGTAAGCGCGGCTGCCCTGCCAACGACTGGTGTGGGCTGGCGGCTCTTCCAGGGTGAAGGCGATGAAGGCCAGTGGACACGGCGGCTGCCTTAGGCGCCGGGCCGTCTCCAGCAGTACGGCCACGGCACTGGCATTGTCGTCGGCACCAGGGGTGCCCGGGACGGTATCGTAATGGGCGCCGATGATTGTGGTGTCACCGGCCGCGGCGCCGGGCGGTCGGGCGATCAGGTTGGCGACGCGGCGGCCCCGATAGTCGTAGGCCTGCTCTTCGACTTCGAGGCCGGCTTTCGCAAAGTCTGCGGCGATATAGTCCTGTGCCCGTTCCAAGCCGTCGCCCTCGAGCACAGAGCGCGGGCCGATCTCCTGGCAGAGCACCCGAACGTGGTGGCGCAGTGCCTCTTCCAGGGCCGCCGCCAACGGCCCTAATCCCCTTCTATGACGCCGATAAAGGGCAGCTCTCGGTGATAGTGGGCGTAGTCGAGGCCGTAGCCGACGACGAAGTGATCGGGGCAGGTAAAGCCGACGAAATCGGCCTCGATCCCGGCCACCCGCTTGTGCGGCTTGTCCAACAGCACACAAAGCCTGACCTCGCAGGCCCCGCGCGACAGCAGATTCTGCTTGGCAAAGGAAAGCGTGCGGCCCGATTCGAGGATGTCGTCGACCAGCAGCACGGTGCGCCCCTCGATGGGGTCACCGACGTCGCGTACCACCTCGACCCGGCCCTTGGATTGGGTGCCGCTGCCGTAGCTCGAAAGCTGCATGAAATCGACCTGCGGCCGCACTTCGGCACGATGCAGCGCCCGCATCAGGTCGGCGGTGAAAACGAAGCTGCCTTTGAGCACTGCGATGAGCAGAATGTCGGGACCGATGTCGTCGGCGACCTCCCGGCCCAGGACCTGCACCCGCGCCGCAATCTCGGCCTCGCTGAACAATTCGACGATGCCGGCATTCGCTTTCACCACAGGTCCGCAATCAATATCTCAGCCTTCCTTGACCGAAAAGGTCACCGATAGCCCGCGAGCCTCGGCCGGCGGGTTGGGTACCCGAGTGCTGAAGTCGGCCTCTTCTCCAGGTTCGAGCTGGTTGCTTTCGGTGGCGAAGGTCCAGTTGAAGATTTCCCGGCGGCCGGCATCCAAAAGCGCGCCGCGCAGTTTGGGAATAGCCTGAATCTCGTCCGTTATGTTGGTGATGACGCCTTTGACCACAAGGATCGGGGTGTCGCCCTCGAGCACCTGGGAGGAGGCGATGTCCTTGAGATCGAGGCCGAAGCCGGGCTTGGCCGGACCCAGGCCGACCATCTCATAGAGCATGCTGGCCGGCGGCCATATCTCGACGATCTTCTCGCGGGCGAAGAAACCGCCACCAATCACGGCACCGATCACCAGGACCAGAGCCAACCAGCCAATCATCGCACCGACGTTGATACCGCCGCCGCGGGCAGCGGCACGGCCGCGTCCACCGCGAGGCCGGCGCGGCGGCCGGGCGACGAAGTCCTCGATGTTGTCGATGTCCGGAACGTCGAAGTCGTCTTCGGACTCGCCATCCTCTGTCTCGGCTTCGCTGTCGCTGCCGAAGTCTTCTTGGGCGGCAGCTTCGATATCGCCAGCGTCGTGGTCCTCGTCGACTTCGTCGTCCTGCTCTTCAGGCAGGGCAAACGATCCCTCGGACGGGATGTCGGACGACGGCGGGACGTCCGGTGGCGGCGGCACCGCCGGTGCCGGTGCCGGTTCCGGCGCAGGTGGTGGCGGTGGTGGTGGCGGTGGTGGCGGCGGTGCGGCCGCCGGCTGCGGCGGCAGTGGCACGGCGGCCGGGAGGTCGACGCTCAACGGCATGTCGCGCGGCGGCTGCTCGATCCATTGATGCCCGCATTTGGCACAACGAACCACGCGCCCGCTGGGCGACATGGCGTCCGGGTTCACATTGTACCGGGTCTGGCAGGACGGACAGGTAAGAATCATGCCCCAGTTTGTCCCCAAAAAACTAAGCCGTTATAGGCCTTTTGTCCCAACTCAAGCAAGCGCTGGCCGAGACGTTGTCCACGATACTAGACTGCGGCACAGGCGCTGTGCGATTCTTTGCTTACGGGCGCCGCCAAACAGCAGAGTGTAACATTAAGGCACAATAGCGCGCCGTAATCGAGGCGGGTGAGGAGTAGGCGCGGTGGTTCGCTTCCAAAATGTCGGAATGCGTTACGGACGCGATCCCGAGATATTGCGCGACATCAGCTTTCATCTGGAAGGCGGATCCTATCATTTTCTGACTGGTCCCAGCGGTGCCGGCAAGTCGTCGCTGCTCAAGTTGATGTATCTGGCGCTGCGGCCTTCGCGCGGCCACATCACCATGTTCAACCACGACTTCGCCACCATGCCCCGGCGGGAGTTGCCCAACCTGCGCCGGCGCATCGGCGTCGTCTTCCAGGATTTCCGCCTGCTCGATCATCTGACCACGGTGGACAACGTGGCGCTGCCGCTACGCATTGCCGGTGCCCGCGAGGAAAAGATCCGCGAGTACGTGGCCGAACTGCTGGCCTGGGTCGGTCTCGGCCACCACCTGGAGGCCCGGCCGCCGACACTCTCTGATGGCGAAAAGCAGCGTGTCGCCATCGCCCGGGCGGTCATTGGCCGCCCCAGCCTGCTGCTCGCGGACGAGCCCACCGGCAGCGTCGACATGGAGCAGGGGTTGCGCATCCTGCGGCTATTCGAGGAACTCAACAAAATCGGCACCACTGTCGTCATCGCCACCCACGACCGCAATCTGATCGAGCGCTTTCAGCACCCGACGTTGCGCATCGATCAAGGGGCGCTGACAGTCGAGCGCAGCGCTCCGCCGGCCGGCGAACTCAAGGACGATTGAATGGTGTTGCGCCGCCGCCGGGATCTGCCACTGGAGCGCGACGGCTCGGGGAGGTTCCTGCCTTGGACGATCGCGCTGATGGTCTATCTGGCAGCCCTGGCGCTGACCGGAGCGCTACTGCTCGACCGGGCCGTCGAGCGTTGGAGCACGGCGCTTGGTGGCACCCTGACGGTCCAGGTGGCAGCCATCACCGGTCCCGGCGGCGGTGCCGAGACCGCCGCCAGGGTGGCCACGGCGGCCAGCGTGCTCAGGCGAAGTGACGCCGTGGCCGAAGTTCGCGTGCTGTCACGGGCGGAGATCGTGGCTTTGGTCGAGCCTTGGTTGGGGCGGGGCAATATCTCTGCTGATCTGCCGCTGCCGCGGCTGATCGACGTAACGCTCGAAGCCGACAGCCAGCGCGAGCCGGGCGACCTGGGGAAGCTGGCCGAAAGCTTGGCCGCGGCCGTTCCCGGCAGCCGCGTGGACGACCACAAAGTCTGGATGAGCGGGCTCTTGCGGCTGGCTCGAACCAGCCAGTTCGTGGCCTTGACGGTGGTCGTCCTGATCGCCGTGGCGGCCGCCACGACGGTGATTTTTGCCACCAACGCCGGCCTGGCGGTGCATCATGAAGTGATCGAGGTGCTGCATCTGATCGGCGCCCACGATACCTACGTGGCCCGCCAGTTTCAGGGCCACGCCGTGTCTCTGGCGCTGCGCGGCGGTACGCTGGGGCTGATCCTGGCGGCCCTGACGATCGCTGTGCTGTGGGGCCTGGCCGGCGAAATCGCCCAGCCGATGCTACCGCACCTCGAAGTCGATGCGGCGCTTTGGGGAGCACTGGCGACATTGCCGCTGGGTGCCGCTGCCATTGCCGCCGCCACCGCCCGCACCACGGTGCTGCGGGCACTGAGGCGCATGCCGTGAACCGGCTGGTACTGCTCGATCGCGACGGCGTTCTCAACCAGGATCGCGACGACTACGTCAAATCGCCGGACGAGTTGGTAATGATCGAGGGCGCCGCCGAGGCCGTGGCCAGGCTCAACCAGGCCGGTCATATAGTCGCCCTGGTGACCAATCAGTCGGCCGTCGGCCGGGGCATCATCGACGCCGTCATGCTGGAGCGCATCCACCAACGGCTGCGAGACAACTTGGCCCGGGTGGGAGCCCGGCTCGATGACATCTTCGTCTGCCCCGAAGCGCCCTGGCAGGCCAGTGAGCGGCGCAAACCGGGTCCGGGCATGCTGCGCGAGGCACTGGCACGGTTTCGGGCGGAAGCCGCACTGACGCCGCTGATCGGAGACACGCTCGGCGATTTGCAGGCTGCCGCCGCGGCCGGCTGCCAACGCCTGTTGGTGCGCACCGGCAAGGGCGCGGCGACCCAGGCGGCCGGTCTGCCGCAAGAGTTGCTGCCCATTTCCGTGCACGAATCGTTGGCGCCGGCGGTAGCGGCCGTGTTGGGGGAAGAGCACTGACGGCCGCCCGGCGCGCCCTGGCCACCGTGGCTGCCCTGACCCTGGTCTGGCTCGGCGGTCTGCTGTGGTTTGCCGCCCAACTGCCGAGCGAGGTCGAAGACCCCTATTCGCAAAGCGACGGCATTGTCGTGCTGACCGGTGGTGCCACCCGGCTGGCGGCCGGTTTCGCCCTGCTGGACGCCGGTAAAGCCAAACAGCTTTTTATTTCCGGCGTCCACCGCGGCACCAGCCGGGAGCACATAAAACGCCTGATGGAACAGGCGCCGGCCCGCTTCGAATGCTGCGTCGACCTGGGCAAGACGGCCGAGGACACCGCCGGCAACGCCGCCGAAACGGCGACCTGGGTGGCCCGGCGAGCCATCCAGACACTGCGGGTCGTCACCGCCGGCTACCACATGCCGCGAAGCCTGTTGGAGTTTCGCCAGGCCATGCCCGAAGTTACGTTGATTGCGCATCCCGTTTTCCCCGAGCACGTCAAGCTGGAGACCTGGTGGCGCTGGCCGGGCACGGCGCTGTTGCTGGCCGGAGAATTCAGCAAGTACCTGGTTAGTTTGTTCCAAGCCCGATTGGGCGGCCTCTCGGGATCGTTGGTGCCGGCATGATGTGGCTCGGTTCGCTGGCCTTCAACCTCGGCTTCTACACCTGGACCACCTTCATGATGGTGATCTGCCTGCCGATATTGGTGATGCCGCGGCGTACCACCTTCCATTGCCAGCGCTTCTGGGCCCGCGGCGTGCTGTGGCTGATGCGGGCCTGCGTGGGTGTCGAGGTCGAGATCCACGGCCAGCACAACCTGCCGGCCGGCGCCTGCATCGTTGCCGCCAAGCACCAGTCGGCCTGGGATACCCTGATTTGGCACGCCATCGTCGAGGACCCTGCCATGATCATGAAGCGGGAGCTGTTGATGATCCCGCTCTATGGCTGGTATTCGCGCAAGGTGGGCATGATCGCCGTCGACCGCAGCGGCGGTGCCGCGGCACTGCGGCGCATGCTGCGCCAGGCCAAGGCGGCGGCGGCGCAGCAGAGGCCCATCGTGATCTTTCCCGAAGGCACGCGCACGGCTCCCGGCGAGACCCGGCCCTATCAACCCGGTGTGGTGGCGCTATACGGCCACCTCGATCTGCCGGTGGTACCGGTGGCACTCAATTCGGGGCATTTCTGGCCGCGGCGGCGCTTTTTGCGCAAGCCGGGAACCATCCAACTCGAATACCTCGAAGCCATGCCGCCGGGTCTCGAGCGCCGGCCCTTCGTCGCCGCCCTCGAGAATCGAATCGAAGCGGCCTGCGCCCGGCTGCAGCCTGGCGAGGGCTGAGCCCAGCCCTGTGGATAATTCTGTGGATAAGTTTTGAATTGTTCGAAATTTATCACCAGGACCCTTGTGGAAAACTGGGATAAGTCGAAAATTTTTTGTTAATCAATATCTTCCGAGATATTGTCAGTGTGGAAACATAACATGAACGCGTGATTGACCCGGGTCCTCCCGGGGCCTAAAATCATTACTGCCCAACGCCATTCCGCCCCCACTGTCGCCACCACCCGGAGGATTGCATGCCCGCGGTCGCCCCCATTTCCCAACGTATCTGGGACATGAAATACCGCCTCAAGGAAGCCGACGGCAGTCCCGTCGACGGCACCATCGAGGACACCTGGCACCGTGTGGCCGGGGCGCTGGCGGCGCACGAGGAAGATCCGCAACACTGGCAGCAGCGCTTCTATCAGGCCATGACCGGCTTTCGCCTGCTGCCGGCCGGGCGCATCATCGCCGGGGCCGGATCGGAGCGTAGCGTGACGCTCTTTAACTGCTTCGTCATGGGCCAGATCCCGGACGACATGTCGGGCATCTTCGAGCACCTCAAGGAAGCCGCTCTCACCATGCAGCAGGGCGGTGGCATCGGCTATGATTTTTCGACCCTAAGGCCTAAAGGCGCAGCCGTGCGCGGCGTCGGTGCCGATGCCTCGGGGCCGCTCACCTTCATGGACGTCTGGGACGCCATGTGCCGCACCATCATGTCGGCCGGCCATCGCCGCGGCGCCATGATGGCGACGCTGCGTTGCGACCACCCCGACATCGAGGCCTTCATCGAGGCCAAGCGCGAGGCCGGGCGGCTGCGCATGTTCAATCTCTCGGTGCTGGTCACGGACCGTTTCATGGTGGCGGTGGAGAATGACGAGAGCTGGGAGCTCAGCTTCGGCGGCACGGTTTACAAATCCCTGCCGGCGCGTGAGCTCTGGGACCGCATCATGCGCGCCACCTACGCCAACGCCGAACCCGGCGTCATCTTCATCGACCGCATCAACCGCCTCAACAACCTGCATTACGCCGAAAGTATTTCCGCAACCAACCCCTGCGGCGAGCAGCCACTTCCCCCGTATGGCGCCTGCCTCCTCGGATCGATCAATTTCGCCGCCCTGGTAGTCGATCCTTTCGAGGTCGAAGCGGCGCTCGACGAGGTGGCGCTAGAGGATTGCGCCCGTGTCGCAGTGCGGCTCTTGGACAACGCCATCGACGTCTCCAATTTCCCGCTCTCCGAACAGGAACACGAAGCCCGCATGAAGCGGCGCATCGGGCTCGGATTTACGGGTCTGGCGGATGCCCTGATCATGTGCGGCGCACGCTACGGCTCTGACCGGGCGGTGCAGTTGACTGAGCGCTGGGTCTCGACCCTGGCCCGGGTGGCCTATCTGGCATCGACCGAACTGGCGGCCGAGAAGGGGCCTTTCCCGCTTTTCGAGCCCGGCCCCTATCTGGCCGGCGAAAGCGTCCAGCGCCTCGACGCCGAGGTGCGCGCCGCCATCGAGCAACACGGCATGCGCAACGCCCTGGTCACCTCGGTGGCGCCCACCGGTACCATTTCGCTGTTTGCCGACAACGTTTCTTCGGGGCTGGAGCCGGTCTTCAGTTTTTCGTATTCGCGCGCCGTGACGCAACCCGGCGGCGGCCGCCGCGAGGAACAGGTCAGCGCCTATTCCTATCGCCTCTACCACCAGCTCAAAGGTGAATCGGCACCACTCACCGACGCTTTCGTCGACGCTCAGGCGCTCACGCCGCAAGATCACGTGCGGATGCAGGCCGCCGTCCAAGCCCACATCGACGCCGCCGTCTCCAAGACCATCAACCTGCCCGAGGAGATCTCCTTCGAGGACTTCAAGGACATCTATCGCCTGGCCTATGACTCGGGCTGCAAGGGCTGCACCACATACCGGCCCAACGAGGTCACGGGCGCTGTGCTGGCCGCCGGCGACAGCCAGCCCGACAGCGACCAGCCCGAGCTGCCGCTCAGCGTGCCACAAGGATCACAGCCACTGGCGCGCGACAGCCTGGACCAGAGCGTGGTCTACATGACCAAGCCGCTTGACCGTCCCGAAGTGCTGGAGGGCAACACCTACAAGGTGCGCTGGCCCGAGACCGACCACGCCATCTACATCACCATCAACGACGTCGTCGCCGATAGCCGGCGCCGGCCCTTCGAGGTCTTCATCAATTCCAAGAACACCGAACACTACGCCTGGACGGTGGGGCTGACGCGCATGATCTCGGCCGTCTTCCGCCGCGGCGGCGATATCTCCTTCGTGGTCGACGAACTCAAGGCTGTGTTCGACCCGCGCGGCGGCCAATGGGTGGGTGGGCGCTACGTGCCCTCGCTGCTGGCCGCCATCGGCGAGGTCATCGAAGAGCACCTGATCAACATCGGCTTCATTCGGGGAGCCGAGCCCGAAATCGAGGCCGAGAGCGAGCAACAACGCCTGGCCGTCGGTGACGACTCCGCCCACCAGCGCTTCCGCCAATGCCCGCGCTGCGGCCAGGCCTCGCTGATGCGCCTGGAGGGCTGCGACACCTGCACCGCCTGCGCCTATTCGCGCTGCGGCTAGGATCGGATTTGAAGGGACGCGGCACTACCCAGAATTCCAGTCTCAAGCTATTTTTCCGCCATCACCACGGTGTCACCGTTCTCCCCTTTTTTTAGCCGCTCATGGTGAAAGGCGACCAAGGGATCGCCGGGAAAATTCGCCGCTGCGCTAGCGAAGGCTTCTGCCGCCCTGGGATCGTTCGCTGCCATCAGGTGGTAAGCGGCCAGGTAGGCTTGCACCCTGGGGCTATCCATCTCGGTCTCGGTCAGGGGCTCGAAGGCTTCCGTTCCCTCCGACTTTCCCTTCAAAACCAGCTTTCCCATCGGCCGGCCAACAAAGTTTTGGCATTTTTCCGCCGTCGCGCCACTGATGCAAACGTTGGTTCCGAGATGCTTGTTGACGCTTTCGAGCCGGGCTGCCGTGTTGATCGCGTCGCCATGCGCCGTGTAGTCGAACAGGTTGCTGCCGCCGAAATTTCCGACCACGACCGGGCCCGTGTTTACACCGACCCTGGTCTTGCCCAAGGCGATCCCTTTCTCGTTCAAGCCGATAGCGTAGGCTCGGGCCCAGGCGTCGAGCTCCAGGGCGCAATCGACGGCGCGCTGGGCATGGTTTGGCTGCTCGATGGGGGCCGAAAATATGATCGTCAGGGCGTCGCCGACGACTTTGTCCAGGGTGCCGCTATGCTTGAAGGCGATGGCGACCATGCCGTCGATGTAATCGTTGAGGATGGGGTGCAGTAGTTTGGGATCGGTGCCCTCCACCAACGACGTAAAGCCTGCAAGATCGGTGAAGATGAACGAACATTCCTGCCGCCGGGCAGCCACCGCCGAGCCCTCGGGGTCGTTGACGATGACTTCCACCAAATTGGGCGAGACGTAGGAGGAGAAGGCGTCGCGCAAGAACCGCTTGTCCTTGTCTATGACGATGAAGCGGTAACCCAACGTCGCCACTGAAGACAGAGCCATGACCGCCAGCGGAGCGATCAGGGGCAACACGACGGCATCGCGGAACAGCCAGATCGTCGCTAGGCTCCAAAGGCCGGCCGCAACGCCGAGGCCGAGGGAGGCGCGCAGCGGCGTCAGTAGCAACGTCAGCAAAGCGCCCAGCACCGCCAAGGGGATCGTTAAAGCATTGCGAGCGAGCCTACCGGGCAGCTCGAGCGCGTCGCCGTTGATCAGGTTGTTGACCGCCGTGGCATGCAGATACACCCCCGGCACCGTGCTGCGAGCGGCGAACTTGGCCGGCTCGGCTTGCGGGTTGCGGCAGGGCCGAGGCGCGCCCTCGAGATCGGGCCGGTTGATCAGCCGGTTGGAGCTCAGCTTACGGTCCTCGATATCGAGCACGAGGCCGAAAAGCACCACCTTGCCGGCAAAGGCCTGCTTGAAATAGCCGGCGTTGCCGGCCTTGGCGCAATGGTAGAGGTCGGCCAAGGAGTAGGTCGGGATTGCGCCCGCCCGGGCATCGAAGTTGAGGGTCAGTTCGCGCTCTTTGCCGCCGGGCAGGGCGCTTCCCAGAAACGCCACCCCGTCCGGCGAGAGATCCGGCCTTTGCCCCATCGCCCGGGCCGCCAGCTCCATGGCCATACCGGTAACTTCCTCGACCTTGCCGGATTTTGCTTTCATCTTCTGAAACAGAGGAACGCTACGGGAGATACCGTCATCGTCCAAGCTGATGTCTAGGTTACGGATATTGGCCGCCCCCCCAGCCATCATGGCGAAAGCCCGATGGGGCAAAATCGCGAGCTCACTAAGTTGCGCCCGGCCCAGCACAATGCGGCCGCTGCGGCGCTCGGCACGAAAACTCTTCAGCAGGGCTTGATCGAAACGGCGGTTTTTGAGGTAGGTGCTGGCCGAGGTGGGCAGGATGACGTCCCAGCCGAAAACCTTCGCCCCGGCCTCGAGAACCGCCTCTTGAACCGCGGCAATCTGGGGCGTCTACATGACCTTGGGGATGCCTTCGAAGGGCGCTGTGGCGTGAGTTTTTTCGTCGATGGCGATGACCACGGCAGGCGAGTCAACGGGACCGCGATCGGGGGCCGCGATATGGGCCCGCAGCCAGTGCAGCAGATCGATGTCGAGGCCGTGGAAACGCTCGAGGAGGGGTAGCGACGCCAATCCCGACACGGCCACGACGGCGCTCAACGCGACCACCGTATCGCGCAATCGGGCTCTCATCGGGACGGCCTGATTGTCCTCGGCGAAGGTTCAGAAGCGCAGCATGCGCGAGAGCAAAGCCGCCCCACGTTCGGCCACGGGCGACACCCGGAAGGTCGTCGAGCGCTCTCCGGCCTTCACCCGGTAACTTACCTTGCGTTCCAGTTCGACGCCCACTTTGGCGAGATCGGCGACGCCGTTTTCGACGGCAATCCGGTAGCTCTTGCCCTTGCCGTCCATCCTGGCGACGAGGATTTCGCTGGCCGCCGCCGTCAATCGGATCAGGGGGCTGAGACCGAAGACCTCGTGTTTCGCCTTGGCCGCCTTGGCCTTCTTCTTGTTGCGGAAGACAATGGCGCCGGCCCCGCGCTTCTTGCCGCCTCCGGAGACCTTGGCGCCGCCTTCACAGACGAGCATCTCTCGCGTCACCTGGCCGCCCACAACGCTGCTCTGCTCCTCGTTCACGGTGATGGTGCCGCCGACGATGACTTCCTGAACACAGGAGGCGAGATAGCCGAGTACCAGTGTCTCACCGGCTCCGAGTTCGAACTTCGTGCCCGCGTCGAGGAAATCCATCGGCTGGAGATCGTCCCGCTGCACACTGATGTCCTCGACAACGGCAACGGGCTCGGCCCGAGCGGTGGCTGCCAGTGCCAAAACGGAAACGGCGAGAACGATTTTCCAGAACATTGACCCACATCCCTAGCTGAAGAACTGTTGGCCGCCGACTCCGCTTTCGCCCGAGCCGAGGAAATTTCCGCTATGGTCAGAAAGCCGTCGTCGTTGGCGCCGATCTTCTTGATAATGGCCGTGCGAACCTCGCCAAGCTTGGCGAGAAATCATTGGCCATGTTAGCGAAAACCAAGGCTGGCACCAAGGCCCACCTGTTACTGAATTTGACACGCCGCCGACGGTTGGTGGTCCGGGTGCTTTGCGTTAACATCGGCGTGATCCATGGACAAACGAGGTCCCATCCCATGCCTCGTCTTCGCGTCTTGCTACTGCTTTCGGCCCTGCTTGCCGCCGCCATGCCGGCCGCGGCCGAAGATTTCGTGTCGCCGCCGCGCACCATCGATGACATCGCAGCGCTTTTGGACCAACAAGCGCTGGCCGATCCGGCCCGGGCCGAGCGCGCCCGGGCCCAAGCCGCGCGCCAGCCGGGCGCCGGCCTCGCGGGCGCGGCGCTGGTCAACTTTCTTGTTGTGCGCGCCAACGCCGCCGGCCTGATCGGTGCCGCCCGCCAGGAGATGCGCGACCTGAAGGAGGCCGAACGCCTGACCCGTGGCAAGCGGGGCCGCAGCCGTCACAAAATACTTTTCGAGCTCTCCAGGGCCGAGATGATCGAAGGCCGCTTCCGTGATGCCATTTCGCACCGCGAGGAGTCCCTGAAAGTGTTGTCCGACCGGGGGCGAGCGGTGGTGGTCGGCCGGCTGCCCTCGCTGGTGCGGTTCTACGTTGCCGCCGGCGATCTGGCCGCGGCCGAGAGCACTCTGGTGCGGTCCAAACGGGCGTTGGCCCAAGCCCAGTACATGCGTTTCTGGAGGCACCGCGGCAACCAATTCACGGCCAACTTCGAGATAGCCAAGGCCTTCCTGCTCGATGCCAAGGGCAAGTATCGCGAAGCCGAGGTCCTGCACCGCCGCGCCATCGAGCGCTTGATCGGCAATCTGCCCGACAAGGGCAGCAGCACCTTTTTCATCGATACGTCGCGGCGCAACTACGCCGGCAATCTGTTGCGCCAGGGCCGCCTGCTGGAGGCCGAGTTCCAGGCCCGCCGGGCCCTTACCGACACCTTGCGCCGGGTCGGCCGCGATTCGCCGGAAACCGGCCTCGTATTGACGCGCCTGGCTCGTACCCTGGTTGCCCAAGGCCGGGCGGCCGAGGCGGAAAAGTTGGCCCGGGTCACTATCGACGTCTACGAGCGTATGGGAGCGTCCAAGGATTCGATCCAGAAAGCCTTCGCCCGCGGCCTGCTGGCCGAGGCGCTGGCGGCTCAGGGCAAGTGGCGGAAGTCGTTAAGCCAATTCGAAACCCTGAAGCAAGACCTGGTCGGCGATCCCGTTACATTCGCCCAGCGCTTCGCTGGCAACCTGAGCTGGGCTCGGGCGGCCCTGGAGGCAGGCCGGACCGCCGACAGCTTGGCCCTGACCGAAACCGCCGTGGGCCGGGTGCTCGAACGGGTCGGGCCCAAGCACGGGACAACGGCCGAGGCCCGCGGCCTGCTGGCGGCGGCCCAGGCTCGGGCCGGAAAGCAAACCGAATCGCTGGAGAATTTCCGCTCTGCCGTACCCATCCTGCTGTCGCGCTCGCGCCAGGCCGACGACGAGAACACCTCGCGCCCGGCCCGCGAAGAACGCCGGACATTCATTCTCGAGTCCTACATCGGGCTGCTGGCTGATCTGGGCGAGCAAGCAGGCGAACCCGGTCTCGACACGGCTGCCGAGGCCTTCCGCCTGGCCGACGTGGCGCGGGGCCAAAGCGTGCAACGGGCCTTGGCCGCCTCGGCCGCCCGGTCACTGGCCGGCGAGGGCAAGTTGGGTCGACTGGTACGCCGCGAACAGGACACCCTGAAGCAGATCTCTGCGCTCTTTGGCCTCCTGTCCAACGCCACCTCGGCGCCCAGCGGGCAGCGGAACCCGATGGCCCTGAAGTCGTTGCGCCAGCGGATCGACCGTCTGCGCGACGAGCGCGCCAATCTGGCCGAGGAGATCGGGGAACGTTTTCCGGAGTACGCCGACCTGATCAATCCGCCCCCGGCGACCATCGCCGAGGCACGCGCCAGCCTGTTGCCCGGCGAAACCCTGATCGCCCTGCTGGTGGGAGCCGAACGAACTTTCGTCTGGGCCCTGCCGAAAGAGGGTGAGGTGGCCTTCGCGACGGCACCGCTGGGGGCCAAGAACATCGAATTTTCGGTAGCCTGGCTGCGCCACGCCCTCGATGCCGAGCTTGAAACCCTCGACGACATCCGCGATTTCGACGTGGATCGCGCCCATAAGCTTTATGAGGCGCTGCTGGCCCCGGTCGAAGCAGCCTGGAAGGACGCCGACAGCCTGATCGTGGTGCCCCACCGAGCCCTGGGCCAGTTGCCGCTGGGGCTGCTGCCGACGGCCAAGACCACGGTCGATCCCGAGAGCCAGCCCTTGTTCGCCGGTTATCGTCAGGTGCCCTGGCTGCTGCGCCGCGCCGCCGTCACCATGCTGCCTTCGGTGCGGGCCTTGGCGACGCTGAGATCCTTGCCGCCGGGTGCGGCCAGCCGTCACGCCTACGCAGGCTTTGGCGATGCCCTTTTCAACGCCGAACAAAGCCGTACGGCGGCAGACGAGCAAAGCGCGGCCATGAAGAGTCGGGGCATCAAAAGCAGGGGCGCCATCCGCCTGCGCGCGGCGCCACCGAGCCAGGGAACCGAGGGACTGGCGGCCCAGATTGGCCAATTGCCACGGCTGGCCGAAACGGCCGACGAAATCCGCTCGATCGCCCTGGCGCTGGGCGCCGACCTGAGCCAGGACGTCTTCATCGGCAAGCAGGCCAACGAGCAGGTGGTCAAGACCATGGACCTATCGGGCCGCCGCGTCGTCGCCTTCGCCACCCACGGCCTGGTGCCGGGTGACTTGGATGGCCTGGTGCAGCCGGCCCTGGCCCTGACGGCGCCGCAAGTGGCCGGCGTGGCCGGCGACGGCCTGTTGACCATGGGCGAGATCCTGGGGCTCAAGCTGAATGCCGACTGGGTGGTGTTGTCGGCCTGCAACACGGCCGCCGCCAACGGCGCCGGGGCCGAAGCCGTGTCGGGGCTGGGCCGGGCATTCTTTTGCGCCGGGGCGCGAGCGCTGTTGGTCAGCAACTGGCCCGTCGAGACCACTTCGGCCAAGGCTCTGACCAGCGACATCTTCCGCCGCCAGGCCGCCCAGCCCGGCCTCAGCCGGGCCCAGGCCCTGCGCAGCGCCATGCTGGCCCTGATCGACGAAGGAGCCTACCGGGACCAGGACGGCCAAGCGCTGTTCACTTACGCCCACCCCATCTTCTGGGCCCCTTTCAGCCTGATCGGCGACGGCCGCGGCGCCAACGCCCAAGCCATCGTGCCGCCACTCCGGCCCAAAGCGAAGCGCCGCCCCAAGCCCGCTGCCAGCGCCCCCGCCGCCAGCGACAACAACGTCGATCCTTAGCCCTCGACCAACCTAAGCAGTCCTTTCAGCTTCCCTGCCGGGACGCCCATCTCGTCCATGTGGGCTACGGCATCGCGCAGGTAGTCGGGGTTGGCACCGCTTTGGCCGAAGCCGTGACGGATCAGCGGTGCCATCTCGGCCGGGCTCAGGCCGCCGGCGTACTGTGGGCTTTGACGGTCGACGATGAAGGTGAGTGCCGTCAGGCGGTCACCCTCGAGTCTAATGGGCCGCAGCCGGGGCAGGTAGACCGCGGTCGGCATCTCTCGTGCGTAGAGATATTCCAGCACCGTCGGGCGTTCGCCATCGGCGATCTCGTAGGCCCGACCGCGGCAACAGCCGCCGCGGTCGAGGCCGAGCACCAGTCCGGGGCGGCGCTGGCTGCCGCGGTGGACCCAGGAATAGACGTAGAAGCCGCGGTGGTAGCCGTGCAACAGCGCCGGCCTAACCTGTAAATAGCGAAATCCCGGCCGCCACATCAGCGAGCCGTAGGCGAAGACCCAAAAGGGCCCGGGCCGGGCCAATAAGGCGGCGTCGACGGGCGGAACCATCAGGCCTTGAGGTTGATCAGGGCGACGCCGAAGACCGCCACCGCCATGCCGGCCAGCGCCATGGGGTCGAGAGTCTCGTCGAACAGGAAGAAGGCGATCAGCGCCGTTGACGGGGGCACCATATAGAACAGGCTGGCCACCCGGGCGGCAGCACCGCGGCGAATCAGCATGAGCAACAGGAAGACAGCCCCGATCGACATCACCAAGGTCAGCCAGCCCAGCGCAATCAGCAGCTCGCCACTCCACACCACCTCACCGCTTTCGAAGAGCAAGGCGAAGAACCAGATCACCGCGCCTGCACTGATGTACTGCACGATGGATCCGGTCCTCAGATCCATGTCGGCACAGAAACGCTTCTGGTAAAGCGTGCCGCCGGTGATGCCCAGCAACCCCAACACCGAAAGGCCCATGCCAAGCGGCGAGCCGACACCCAGAGCCAGCTTGTTCGAGACCACCAGGGCGACGCCCAGCACACCCAACACAAACCCCAACCATTGCCGCGGCGTGATGTGCTCGCCCAGAAAGGGGCCGGCAGCGATGGCAGTGAGCAAGGGTTGCAGACAGACGATCAGGGCCGAGACGCCGGCTGGAACGCCCTGGTCGATCGAGGCGAAGACGCCACCTAGGTAGAGCGCATGAATGCCCAACCCGGCTATCACGATGTGGCCTGTGGCGGCCCAGCTGCGCGGCCACGGCGCTTTCATGAAATAACTCAACGCCAGCAGCACCGCGGCCACGATGAGGAAGCGGATGCCCAGAAAGGTCATCGGCTCGATATAGGGCAGGCCCAGCTTGGCGCCGATGAAGCCGGTGCTCCACAGCAACACGAAGACGCCGGGCATGACGGCAATCCAAAGCGAACGATCACTGGTCGTTGGTTCGGTCATGGTGGGATCCGAATGGGGACGCCGGAGAACTTTCCGGCGGCTGGCGCTGTGCTCGTGCTGCGTCTATAACGGCGGCGCCGCCCACCCGCAAGCCCCCTGGGAGCCCTGTGGTCCATGCCCCGCCTGCCGGTTCTCGCCGCCTTCGCCAGTTTCGCCGTCTTCGCCGCCATGGCGGGCTACGGCTGGTACTGGAGCCATGTCGCCGGCCGCATACCGGCGGCTATCGAGCGTTGGACCGAGGAGCGCCGGGCCGAAGGCCTGACGGCGGCTCGCGGTGCCGTCGAGGTGAACGGTTTCCCGTTTTGGCTAGAGACACGGATAGCGGAGATCGAACTGGCCCGAAGGGGCGAGGGCCAGAACTGGTCGCTGGCGGTCAGCGAGCTCGAAGCCACGGCCCGCCCCTGGAACCTGAACACCGTCGCCATCGTCCTGCCCCGTGGCTTTTCGCTCGAGGCCAGCAGCGATGACGAGCGCCGCAGGCTGAGAGCGCGCGCCGCACGGGGCGAAGGGGCGCTCGGGTTCGATGCCTCAGCGCCGCGGGGAATACGCCGGGCTGCCGCCACTTTCGACGCCATCGAGGCTGCTTCGCCGGCGCTGCGCGGACCCGTCGCGGCGGCCTGGCTCAGCCTGGAGGCGTGGCACGATGCCGCCGACCGCCAGTCGACGCTGCACCTCACTCTGGCCGGTCAGCGCCTCGACCTGCCGCTGGCCGAGCCGGCACCGCTGGGCCGTCAGGTGGCCACCTTCACGACCACCACGGCGCTGCCCTATCCGCTGCCCTGGCCCCCCGACCGGGCCGGCATTGCGGCCTGGCGAGACGACGGCGGCGTGGTCGAGCTGGAAAATCTGGAAGCCACCATGGGCGCTGTCGACCTGCGCCTCGAAGGTACGCTGGCGCTGGACCGGGAGATGCGGCCGTTGGCCGCCTTGAAAGCCAGGCTGCGCGGCTACCGCGAATTGGTCGAGGTCCTGGTGACGACCGGGCACCTGAGTGTATTCGAGGGTGCCGCGGCCAAAATCGGTCTCAGCATGATGGCCCGGAAAGGCGGTGTCCTGATGGTGCCGCTGACGGCCCAGAACGGTCAGCTCAGCAGCGGCCGCATCCGCCTCGGCCGCCTGGCACCGATCTTCCCGCCCGGGCGCTAGGTTTGATCCCGGCCACCCGCTCCCCCTCAATCAATCTTTCGCACCACCGTAGAAGTCGTAAAGAAACGTCGGCTCCTTGAAGGCGTGGCCTTGGGCTTCGAGCAGGCGGTAGATCTGCGCCGCTGCCGCCGTCATGGGCATGGTAGTGCCGCTCTGGTAGCCGAGATCGAGGGCCGTCTCGACGTCCTTGAGCACGGTCTTGACGTGGCCGAAGGGCTCGTCGACACCGGCCAGCATGCGCGGTACCAAAATCTGGAAAAGAGTCGAATCGGCAAAACCGCCCTTCAGGCACTCGGTTAGCTTGGCGGCGTCGATGCCGGCGTCGCTGGCCAAGCGAACGGCCTCGCCGATCATCACGAAGCTGCAGCCGGCAATGACCTGGTTGACCAGCTTGGTGACCTGGCCGGCGCCGCTGGGACCCATCAACGTATAGCGCGCCGACATCTCTGCAACGGCCTCGACGGTTTTGTCGAAGTCGGCCTGGTCGCCACCGGCCATGATTGCCAGCGTACCCTGCTCGGCCCCCATGGCACCGCCCGAGACCGGCGCGTCGATCCAGCCCCAGCCGCTGGCCTCACGCAGATCGGCCGCCATCTCGCGGCAGGCATCGGGTCGGATCGAGGAATGGTCGACGAATACCTTGCCGGCGCCATCGACCGAAGCCAGCCCATTCTCGCCGAAGACGACCTGGCGCACCGAATAAGCATCGGTGACGCAGGCGAACACGACATCCGCGAAATCGGCTGCCTCGGCCGGGCTGGCTGCGGCCCTGGCGCCAGCGGCAACCAAGGCCTCGCTCTTGCCAGCCGAGCGGTTCCACACCGCCACCTCATAGCCGGCATCAAGCAGGCGCCGGGCCATGCGGCTGCCCATGATGCCGATACCGAGATAGGCCAGTTTTTGCCGCTCTGCCATAGTGTTTCCCCCATTTCCAGCTCCTACAACCCCGTCACGAATCGCGCCATGACGACGATGATGGCGATCTGCATGAGCCCCTGCGAGGCCACCACGCGAACGTAGCGGCGCATCCAGCGGCCCACCTTTGCCATCTCGGGCTCCGGCTTGCGCATCTCGAAATAGACCAACAGGTTGGTCGGCAACAGAATTCCCAGGCCCTGCACGGTCAGCACGGTGACGATGGCCAGGGCCGCCAGCAGCCACCAGAACTGCGGGTAGGGAAGCTCGAGATAGCCACCGCGCTGGGCCAGGAACCAGCCCGCCGTGGTGGTCATGATCGACAGCGTCGGCATGATGAAGATCATGCGCGGCATCAAACGGATGATGAATTCGCGCCGCGCCGGCAGCGCCAGGCGCCGCATGATGGGACCGATGACGAAGCCCATGAAGAGGTCGATGCCGGTCCACAGGAGTCCGGCCAGCACGTGCAAAAGGTCGAGCAGGAAGTAGTCGTCACTGGCCACCACCGCCACCAGCACCAGGGCGGCGGCGGCCACCCACCACAGGTTTTGCAGGCGGATTTGGGGAACCTCTGCGTCGTCCGATGTCATCGCAGCCCGCTTTTGGCAAAAAAAATGTAACCGATTGTATCAGCCACCGAGCCTGTCACAGAGCGTTACCATTTGGCCCCTGGGCGGGCGTTTCATCGCCGGGCAGGGTGCATATGTGACCTGGAGAGATGACATTTGGAGCACAAGAAATGAAAAACTTGGTAATTGGAACCGCCACGGCGGTCGCTACTTTCGCCCTCAGCCTGCCAGCGCTGGCCGACGGTGGATATTACGGCCCCATGCACCACGGCGGCTGGGGCCTGCACGGCTTTTTCTCGTTCCTGGTGGTGGCCCTGATCGTGGTCGGCCTGTTCGTGCTGTTGCGCCGTCGCGGCGTGTGCGGCCATGGCGGTCGTCATTCAGCCCGGACCATTCTCGACGAGCGCTTCGCCAAGGGCGAGATCGACCAAGAGGAATACGAAGGTCGCCGCGACGTGCTTAGCTAGCCGCATTTCTTACCAAGTCGTGGCCGGCGTCGCGTGCAGGGCGAGAAATAGGGATTAATCGGAAATCCGTCCTTCCGAGAAAGCCCTGAGGGCCTCGAGGCGGCGCTGCCAGGCGCCCTCGTAGGCGGCGCGGAGCGGCTCGCCCTGGGCCGCCGAGAAGCGCCGCCAGCCGATGTGATCGAGCTCGACGTCGGTGCCACCGCCTGCCTCGGCCAGGCGGATCACGACCTGGGTCAGAACCGGCCAATCGTCCTGCTTCCAGGTCCACTCGATGTAGGCCGGTGGTTCGACGCGCCCGACCAGGCCTTGGATCAGGATCTCGTTGCCGTCCAGCAGTCTGAGAGCCAGAAACTCGCCGCCGGGCCGCGGCTCCAGGTTGGCGCCCAGCCACCAGCGCCTTAGCGCACCTTGTTCGGTAAACGCCCGCCAGACAATCGGTCGCGGCGCCGCAATATTGCAGGCGAGTCTGAGCAGGTCCGGGGCTCGGGCAGGTTCCGCCATGGCGCCATTGTAGCGCGGCCGCAGATCTTCACAGCCGGCTATTGGCAGCCAACCTTTCACGATGCGCAATGTAGGTAACGCTGGCGACGATGACGGCGGCGCCGATCCAAGTCCAGAGGTCGGGCAACTCGCCAAAGGCCCAGAAGCCGATAAAGGCGGCCCAGACCAACTGGGTGAAGTTGAAGGGCTGGGTCACCGTGAGCTCGGCTACGGCGATGGCCTGGGTCATGGAATAGTGGGCGACCGTGGCGACGGCAGCGATCAGCCCCAGCCAGGCCATCTCCTCGAGCGTCGGCAGGCGCCAGACCATCAGCGCCGCCGGCACCAGCATCAGGGTCACCAACAGCGTCAGCACGGCTACCACGACGGTGGTGCCTTCGCTTTCGGTGAGGCGCTTGGCGATGAGATTGGATATGGCGAAGCTAGGCGCCGCGATCAGCATGGCGATGGAGCCGAGCTGGATGATCTCGAAGCCCGGCCGCAGCACGATGATGGCGCCCAGCAACCCCGCGATGGCGGCGCCGATGCGGTGGGCGTGCAGGCGCTCGCCAAAAAAGATCGCGGCGCCGATGGTGGTGAAGATGGGTGCCGTGAACAGCAACGCCGTGACCTCGGCGATAGGAAGCCGGGCCATGGCGTAGAACCAACACAACACGGCGACGCTGTGGACGATGCCGCGCACCAGGTGCAGGCCGTAGCGCGCCCGGCGCAGCCCGCCGAAGTCGAGAAACAGCACCAGCGGCGTTAGGATCGCCAGGCCGATGAGGTAGCGGATGAAGGCGGTCTGGAAGGGACTGAGATCGCTGCCCAGGTAGCGTACGATAGCAGCCATGACGACGAAGCAAAGGCCTGAGACGATGACCCAGAAGATGCCCTTGAAGTTGTCGGCGGGGCGGCGGACAGCGCTGGGCGGTGCAGCGTCCGGGGGAGTTGCACTCATGGCGCCAGGGCTTTGGGCTCGGCCGCCGACTTTGTCACTATCTCGCGGTGCGCAATGTAGGTGGCGCTGGTGACGATGACGGCGGCACCCAGCCAGGTCCAGACGTCCGGCACCTCGCCGAAAACGTAAAGCCCCAGCAGCGTCGCCCAGACCAACTGCAGGAAGTGGACGGGCTGGGTGACCGTGATCTCGGCAGCCCGGAAGGCCCGTGTCAGGGTGTAGTGGCCGGCCGTGGCCAGGGCCGCCGTCAGGCAAAGCCAACCCAGTTCCTCCCAGGTCGGCGTGCGCCAGAAATAAAGCGCCGCCGGCAGCAACGTCAGAGTTACGAAGAACGAGAGAAAGGCCACGATGGTGGTGCTGGCCTCGGTCTCGGTGAGGCGCTTGGCGATCAGGAACGAGGCGGCAAACAGCGGCGCCGCGGCGAGCTGAGCCAGGGCGCCGATGTCGATCACCGCGAGGCCCGGCCTGAGGATGATCAGAGTACCCGCAAAACCCACGAGAACGGCGCCGATGCGCCGGGCGTGTAGTTTCTCGCCGAGGAACAGAGCCGCGCCCACGGTGGTGAAAATGGGTGCCACGAACGACAGCGCCGTGACCTCGGCGATGGGGATGCGGGCCATGGCAAAGAACCACAACCCAACCCCCATGCCGTGCACGATACCGCGCACCACGTGCAACCCCAGGCGCCTGGTTGCCAAGCGCCTCCGTCCCAGGCGAAGCAACATCGGCAGAAAGAACGAGAGCCCGATAATGTAGCGGATGAAGGCCGCCTGCACCGGGTTCAAGTCGCTGCCCAGATGGCGCACCACGCCGGTGACGCCGACGAACAGAAAGCCGGTGACAACCATCCAGGCGATACCGCGAAGGTTGGCGCTGGCCGGGCGGGCGGCTGGATGTGACAAAGTGGTCATGGCTTTCAGTCTAGCGGGGCGCGGGGATTCAAGGGATGTGACGGAAAAGCGGATACTTAGGCTATAGAGGTTCAGCGGCCAATGAGCTATGCGCCCCACGCATGGCTGCCATGCCATGCATCGCCTCAGGAGCCCATTAAGTGCCATTCGCGGGCTCGATTTGCCCCCACTGAAAGCAGTGAAACGCGCTATTTCGCTGGGCTTGCGGCGGGTATGCAAAGAATGCAGAGCGCCCGACCGGAACCTCTAATGCCGCCACCTGATTCCGGCCTCTGTGCTGGACAGTTGAGTGCCCAGGCCCGGTGGCATAGTCTCGGCTCCGGTCCGGGAGCAAGAGACTTCGCCATACTGCGCCACCGGCGATCGTGGCTGGCGGAGTTTCGCCGTTGGACCACAGGAGTTTGCTCGTGCTGGACGAATCCCACGAGGACGAGGGCGTGCGGCCCCGCGCCGTGCCCGGGCCTGTCGCCGACAGCGAGGCTTCGACGGCCGAGCTCGAGGTCGTGACGCCAGCCGTGCGGCAGCGCTCTGGCTGGCCGCGGCGACTGGTGCGCGGCCTGGTCCGGTTTTTCCTGTTGCTCGCCGTGCCGGCGGCGGCGCTGGCGGTAGGCCTGCATTTCTACGCCCTCACGGGACGCTACGTCAGCACCGAGAACGCCTACGTCAAGTCGCGCATCATTGCTGTCAGCCCCGAGATCGAGGGCCGGGTCGTGCAGGTGGCGGTGCAGGAAAACCAGCGTCTGGCGGCGGGCGCCGTGCTCTTCACCATCGACGACGAGCCGCACCGCATTGCCCTTGAAATTGCCGAGACCCGCATGGCGGCGGTGAAGAACGAAATCGAAAGCCTGAAGGCCGAACACCGCGAGATCGGTGCCCAGATCGACCAGGTTGGCGAGCGCGTAAAATACTACCGCCGCCGGCTGGAGCGCGAGCGCGCGCTGAGCCGGCGTGGCGTGTCACCCAAGGCCCGGCTCGACGAAGCCGAATACAATCTGACGGCGGCCGAGCACAGCATCCATGTGCTGCGCCGCAAGATCGCCAAGGTGCTGACCGGACTGGGCGGTGATCCCGAGCAGCCGGCCGAGCGCAACCCGTCCTACCTCAGGGCCCGGGCCGAGCGCGACCTGGCACAGTTGCGGCTGGGCAAGACCAAGGTTAGAGCGGCGGCGGCCGGCATCGTTACCCGCATCGCCCTCGAGCCCGGCGAGTGGGTGGTGGCCGGCAAGGCTACTTTCGGCCTGATCGTCGACGGCGAAACCTGGATCGAGGCCAACCTCAAGGAAACCCAGCTCACACACCTGCAGGAGGGCCAAACGGTCAAGGTGGGTATCGACGCCTACCCCGATCACACCTGGCACGCCCGGGTGGCCAGCATCTCCCCGGCCACGGGCGCCGAATTTTCCATCCTGCCACCGCAGAACGCATCGGGAAACTGGGTCAAGGTGGTGCAGCGGCTGCCGCTCAGGCTGAAGCTCGAACCGGCACCGGGCCTGCCGCCGCTGCGCGCCGGTATGACTGCCCAGGTAGAAATCGACACCGGCCGCCAGCGCCCGCTGCTGGTGCGTGCCGGCGAAGAACTTGCGGCCCTCGAGCGCGAGGGACTGCCGATCGGCTTCCTGCGCCATTTCCTCAAACCCTGGCTGCGCCCAGAGGCCACGGACTAGAGCGATTTTGATTGCCCCTCACCGGGCGGGCGCATCCGCGCCCTTGGCCTCCGCCCTACTTCTTACCGTGTACGAACAGCACCAGCGGCAGCGCCACCAGCGAGATCGCGGCGAAGGCCGTGAAGGCGTTGACGTAGCCGATCATGTTGGCCTGGCGCACCACCTCGGCGCTGAGTGAAGCCAGCGTCTGGGTATCGCCGAGCGCCGCCCAGACGCCGGCAAAGGCGGGATAGCCCAGCACTTCGTTGAGCGGCGAGACGTGCTCGCCAAGTTCGAAATACTTGATCGAGGTGGTGCGCAGCACCACCACGATGCTGATCGAGATGAACACCGAGGAGCCGAAGTTGCGCACCAAATGGTAGATCGCCGTGCCCTCGTTGAAATAGCGATCGGGCAGCGTGCTGAACGTGATCATGGTCAGCGGCACCCAGATGAAGCCCACCCCCAGGCCCTGCAAGATACTGGTCCAGGCCACCTCCCAGACGCTGACGTCGATGCTGAATTGCGACATGAACCAGCCCGAAACTCCCTGCAAGCCGAAGCCCACCAGTACCGTCAGGCGGGGATCCAGGCGGCTGGCCCAGAACATGATCACGAAGCCCAGGAAGGTGCCGGACCCGCGCGCGGCAATCAGCAGGCCGACGATCGAATCGGGGAAATCGCGCAAGGTCTGCAACATCACCGGCAACAGCGTGATAGGCATGAAGTTGAGCATGCCGAAGGCGAAGGTGAGCAAAAGCCCGACCGAGAAATTGCGGTCCAGCAGCAGCCGCGGGCTGAGGAACGGCCGTTCGGCTGTGGCACTGTGGGCGATGAAGAAATAGAAAGACATGACCGACACGCCGGCCAGCAGCATGATCAAGGGACTCTCGAACCAGTCCAGCCGATGACCGCGGTCGAGCATGTACTGGGCCGCGGCGATCGCCAGGGCCAAAGCGATGAAGCCGGTCCAGTCCAGCCGGCCCTCGCCTTCGCGGCGGCGTTGTTGGACCAAGGCGACGACACCTGCCAGCGTCATCAGGCCGAACGGTACGACCATGAAGAAGACCCAGCGCCAACTGTAGGTCTCGCTGAGATAGCCTCCCAGCGAGGGCGCGATGATCGGTCCCAGTACCACGCCCATGCCGAAGAAGGCCTGCACCGGCCCGCGCTGCTCACGAGGGTAGATGTCCAACGCGATGGCCTGGGCCAGGGGCACCAGCGGCGCCCCGAAACCGCCCTGTAGTATGCGCATCAGCACTAGCACCTCGAGCGAGGGCGCCAGACCGCACATCAACGAAGCCAAAGTGAAGCCGACCACGCCCCAAATGATTACGGCGCGGCGCCCCCAGCGCCCGGCCATCCAGCCGGCCATCGGCGTCATCACTGCCGTGGCGATGATGTTGAAGGTGACGACCAGGGCGATCTCGTCGGTGGTGGCCGAAAGCGCCCCCTGGATCTGTGGCAGAGCCACGTTGGCGATGGTCACCGTCATGGCGTAGAGCATGGTGACGGTGGTCAGTACCATCAGAGTTACCGTGCGGCGTAGTCCGGTCGGATACTCGTGGTGATGGGCCGTGGGGTTCATCTAGTGGCGTTGTGAGCGACGTCAGATGCCCAGCACCAGCCGCGGCAGGCCGACCGCCAGGGCCGGGAGCGCCAACACCAGGGCCAGGCCGAGAAGCTGCATCGCCACCAGCGGCACGATACCGCGGTAGACGTCGGCCAGGCGTACACCCGGCGGGGCGGCGCCCTTGACGAAAAAGAGCGCAAAGCCGAAGGGCGGTGTCAGGAACGAGGTCTGCAGCACCAGGGCGATGAGCACGGCGATCCAGACCAGAGAAAGTTCGGGCGAGCCCACGTAGGCGGCGAAATCAAGGCCATCGAGGATGGGAAAAAATATGGGGAGCGTGATCACCGTGATCTCGATCCAGTCGATGAAGAAGCCGAGCACGAAGATGATGCCCAAAATGAGCAGCAGGATGCCCCAGTCACCCAAGCCCGTGGCGCCCAGCGCCGCGATCACCACCTCGTCGCCGCTGAGATAGCGGAAGGGGTAGGAAAAAACCGTGGCCGCGATGACGATGAAAAAGACCATCGAGGTGGTCAGCGTGGTGCCGATGACGACCTCGTTGAGGCGTTTGAACGAGAAACTCCCGTTGACCAGCATCAGCACGATGCCGCCGGCCGCGCCGACGGCGCCCGATTGGGTCGGCGTCGCCCAGCCGGCGATGATCGAGCCCAGCACCGTACCGATCAGCAGCACCGGCAGCGCCAGGCTGCGGATCACGTACCAAAGGAGATTGCCGGGCAGGCTTTCCCGGCTGGAATCGAAACCGGGTGCAGCGCCCGGATCGAAGTGCGCCTTGGCTATGTAGTAGACGATGAACAGCATCGCCAACAAAAGACCGGGCGCTAGCGTCGAGAGGAATAGCGAGCCCATGGGCACGCCTAAGAGCTGGGCCAGGAAGAAGAGCATGATGCCGGGCGGCAGGATGATGCCCAGCGTGCCGGCGGCCGCCACGGAGCCGGTGGCCAGGCTGGGCCGGTAGCCCTGCTCGAGCATGGTGGGCAGGGCCACCAGGGCCAGCGTCGCCACCGAGGCGCCGATCAGGCCGGCCGCCGGCGCCAGCAGGACGCCGAGGATCGTCACCCCCACCGCCAGGCTGCCCGGCACGCGGCGCAGCAGCACCCGCATGCAGAGCAGCATCTCGCGGGCGACGCCGGATTTTTCCAAGGCCAGGCCCATGAATAGCAGCATCGGTACGGCCGGGTAGATCAGGCTGCCTGAGAGGCTGCCCCAGACCCTGAGCGGGATGTTGAGGAAGGCAACCGCCGGGATCTCGCCGACCAGCCAGCCCAGCAGCGTGAACAGCAGACCGACGCCGGCCAGCACCAGCGCCACCGGGTAGCCCGAAAACAGCAGCAACGCCAGCGTCGGCAACATCAAGACAGGTAGCAGCTCGGCCAATGTTTCCATCTCAGACCTCGTCCGGCGCTGGGCCCGGGCCGCGACCCCTGAGGAAACGCACGTTGCGCACGATGACGATCAGCCCGGCCAGGGCCAGCAGCAAAAAGCCGAACGGCAGCATGCCCTTGACCAGCCATTTCAGCGGCCGGCCGAGGAACAGCCACGAGCGCTCACCCTCGAGGTAGCTCTCCCAGATGAAGGGGGCATAGAGCCCGGCGATGGCAGCGGCCAGCGGCAGCAGCACGACCAGGCCGCCGACGATCTCCAGCCGGGCTTGGGTGCGCCGGCTGAGGCGTGCGCGCAGGATATCGACCCGCACATGGGCGTTCCTGAGATAGGCGTAGGCCAGCCCCAGTACCACCAGCAGCATGAAGGCGCGGAATTCGAAAAGCATGAACAGCGCCGCAGGCGTGGTGGTGAATTGGCGCGCGATGATGTCGTAGACCCGAACGCCGACCAGCGTCATCAGCGTGATCCAGGCGGCAGAGATGGCGATGCCGGCAATGGTCGTCTCGAGGGCCGCCAGCAGGCGGCTGACGGCATCGGCTGGNTGGTCGTCAGGCTGCGGCCAAACAAGGCGGGCGATGAGGTACTGGCGCAAGGCATAAAGCGCCGCCAATGGCAGAATCAAAGACAACANACCCTGGCCCTGCGTGGCCAGCGAGACAAAAAGCGCCAGCAGCGCGCCGGCCACCAGCAGCCAGGCGCTGTTGCGGCCGGGCACCTGCGAGAGACCCAAGGCGCCGTTTCGCGTCGCCACCTGGACGCCCACCACCGTCAGCAGCACACAAACGAACAGAGCTGATTCCTGAAATATCGCCAGCAACGCGGCCAGTGCGGGCGTAGAGAGCAGGCTCTCGAAGGCCACGACGATGAGGAACAGGTCGGCACCCAGCGCCACGGGATCGGGCCGGCGGCGGCTCAGCGCCAGCCCCGCCAGCACAAGCAGCGCCACCCCGGCGGCGATCTGGANGCGCCAGCCCAGCGCCGGATCGGACCAGCCATGCAGGGTGAAGACGAAGATCGGCGCATACTCGAGGAGCCCCGGCCCCAGGGCTTTGACGTCGCGCAACAAAGTCATCACCCGGCCCCCTCACTTGTATGGATCGGCGGCATCGCGCAGGCCGTCGCCGAAGAAGTTGAGCGCCAGCACGATCACGATCACCGGCGCCACCGGCATCATCAGCCAGGGATAAAGCGCCACCACGTTGATGTTCTGGGCTTCGTTGAGCAGTACGCCCCAGCTCGTGATCGGCGGCCTCAGCCCCAACCCGAGGAACGACAATGCCGTTTCGCCGAGGATCATCGAAGGCACCGAGAGCGTCGCCGAGGCGATCAGATGGCTCATGAAGCTGGGCAGCAGGTGGCGCGCGATGACGCGGCGCGGCCGGGCGCCCATCAGCATGGCGGCGGTGGCAAAGTCCTCCTCGCGCAACGCCAGAAATTTGCCGCGCACCGCCCGGGCCAGCCCCGTCCAGTCCAGCAGACCGAGGATGATGGTGATGCCAAAGTAGATCAGGATGGGGCTCCAGGTTACCGGCAGGGCCGCCGACAGCGCCATCCACAACGGCAGTTCGGGAAAGCTGCGGATGATCTCGATCAGACGCTGGGTCATGGTGTCGAACCAGCCGCCGTAGTAGCCGGCAAAGCCGCCGAAGCCGATGCCCAGGAGGAAGCTGATGGAGATTCCGATCAGGCCGACGGTCAGCGAAATGCGCGTGCCGTAGATGATGCGCGACAGCATGTCGCGGCCCAGCCGATCGGTGCCGAGCAGAAAAAACGTGCCGCCCTTGGCCGGACAGACCAAATGAAAGCTGCCTTTGATGAGGTTCCAGAAATCGTACCCGTCGCCCAGGCAGAAGAAGCGCAGCGGCTGCACCTTGGCCGGGTTGGGCTGGTACTCGCGCTTGAGGTTCTTCATGTTGAGGCGGAACTTGTAGCCATAAACGAAGGGCCCGCGGAACTCGCCTTCGTGAAAGAGGTGCAGGCTTTGCGGCGGAGCGTAGATGTGGCGCGCGTTGCGGCTGTTCAAATTATAGGGCGCCAGCACCTCGCTGATCAGGATGGAGGCATACATGAGCGCCAGAATCAGCCCCGAGATCACGGCCAGCTTGTGGCGGCGGAACTTCCACCACATCATCTGCCACTGCGAGGCCATGTAGTAGCGTTCCTGCTCGGGCGTCAGTTCCTCGACCGCATAGGGGTCGAAGGGCCCGGTGTTGACCCAGTGCTCGAGGGGCTTGTCGCCGGCGTCGTGAGCGCTGCTCATCGCGTGCCGCTTTCGCCCAGCCGAATGCGCGGATCGAGCGCCGCCAGCGCCAGGTCGGAGAGGAACATGCCGACCACCGTCAAGATGGAGAGGAACATCAGGAACGAGCCGGCCAGGAACTGATCCTGCGACTGCAGCGCCTGCACCAGCATCGGCCCCGTGGTCGGCAGCGACAGCACCACCGAGACGATGGCGGCGCCCGAGATGATCTGCGGCAAAAGATTGCCGATGTCGGAGATGAAGGGATTGAGCGCCATGCGCAACGGGTACTTGANNAGCAGCCGGAAGGGGTGCAGGCCCTTGGCCCGGCCGGTCACCACGTACTGCTTCTGCAATTCGTCGAGCAAATTAGCCCGCAGCCGCCGGATCATGCCGGCGGTGCCCGAGGTGCCTATGACCACGACCGGGATCCAGAGGTGCTCGAGTACCGAGATGAATTTGCCCCAGGACCAGGCCTTGTCCAGGTATTCCGGCTCCATCAGGCCGCCGATGGAAGTGCCGAAGGTAACGTTGGCGAAGTAAAGCAGCACCAGCGCCAGCAGGAAGTTGGGCGTGGCCAGGCCGATAAAGCCGATGAAGGTGAGGCCGTGGTCACCCAGCGAATACTGATGCGTCGCCGAATAGACGCCGATGGGAAAGCTTACCAGCCAGGTGAAGATGATGGTGCTGAAGGAGACGATGAAAGACAGCAATAGCCGGTCGCCGACCACTGCCGAGACCGGCACGTCGTGCTCGAAGGAGTAACCGAGATCGCCTTGCAGCATGCCCGAGAAACCGTCAGGGCCGGGCCAGATGCCGATCCAGGCGGCATACTGCTCGATCAGCGGCTGGTCGAGGCCATATTGGGCGCGCAGGAATTCGATCTTCTCCAGCGCCGCGGTGTCGCCCTGGCTCTTGAGTTCCTGCAGTTGGTTGGACAGGTAGTCGCCGGGCGGCAGCTGAATGATGATGAAGACCAGAACGCTGATGGCAAACAGCGTCGGTATCATAATCAGTAGGCGATGAACGAAGTAGGTGAACATGAGGCGGAGCGCCGCCGCCGGCCTCCCTGGTCGGAGCTAAGTCGGATCCGGCCAAGGCGCCGGTTCGGGCGCCCACTATGCCCGAAAGCCGGCGCCAAAGCCAAGCAGCCAGAGATCGCCCCCATCCCTCGCAAGCCCCCCTCACCGCCAGCGGCCCCGCGCCACCCTCGGCAAAACCCACAAAAACTCATGACGTCATGGGTTTTTTTGAGTTTTTGCTGCGTTGCAACATCATCTCTGCCAGAAAACCCGCACAAAACAATCCATGACGTCATGGGTTTTTGGGAATTTTGCTGCAGTGCGGCATTGTTGCCGCCTGAAAAAGACTCCCAATTTCGTAACCAGCAGCGTTTTTCTTTGCCAACTCGTCGGAATTCGGCTCTGGCCCTTTCATAGGCTTGGGTAACAAGGCAATCGCATAGGGAATTCCGCCGTGACCAGACAAGCCCGCATCGTGGTGCCAGGCCTGCCCCACCACGTCACCCAGCGCGGCAGTCGCAGCCAAAACATCTTTTTCTCTGCTGCCGACAACCGCGCCTACCTCCGCGACCTGGCCGCCTGTGGCCGGCACTACGGCTTGGCGCTTTGGGCCTATTGCTTGATGCCCAACCACGTTCATCTGATCGTCGTGCCGGCAACCGTGGAAGCCATGGGGCGCTGCCTCGGCGAAACCCATCGCCGGCACTCCCAGCGCATCAACGGTCGCATGGGCTGGAGCGGCCACCTCTGGCAGGACCGCTTTGCCTCCTTCGTGATGGACCAGGGGCACCTGCTGGCGGCGGTGCGCTACGTCGAGCTCAATCCGCTAAGGGCTGGCTTGGTCGAGCGGCCTGAGGCCTTTCCCTGGAGCAGCGCCGCCCACCACCTTCTGGGTCGGCCTGATCGAGCGCTGACACCGTCGCCACTAGCCGAGTTGGCCGGCGACTGGCAGCAGTACCTCGAGGCCGGCATGAGCGAGGCCGAATGTGAACGCCTGCGCCGGCACGCCAAGGAGGGTTGGCCGCTCGGCAACGAAGGCTTCGTGAGGGCTCTTGAAAACCGCTTGGGCCGGCGCCTCAGGACAGGCAGATCGGGCCGCCCGCGAGTTTTGCCGAAGTCTGACGGCACCGGGCCGCGCTATTTCTTGTACCAGAACGTGTCCGGCCGATAGAGGCCGAACTGGGCGCCGGGGTCCCAGTTGTAGACGCCTTCCTCGGGCAGGTTCATCAGGTCGGCCCGTGCCACCACCGGCTGCATGACGCCGGCCACCATGCCGATGGTGAAGGTCTCGGCGGCATGAATTTCCAGCATGCGCCGCCAGATCTTAGCCTGCGCCTTGTTGTCTATTGCCCTCAGCCAAGCCTGGTTGAGCTTGGCCAATTCCTGCGCCGGGGCCATGTCGGGTGCCTCGCCGGCGGCGCCCGAGGTCTCGTAGTGTTGCCCCCACTTGGGCCATTGCAGGCTCTGCTGCGTCGTTGGCGCCAATTCGGCCGGGCTCATGGCCGGCGTCGCCAGGCCGTTCTCGAGCCCCGACCAGATCGACATCACCGTCTCGCCGGAAAAGATCCTGTTGCGGAAAACCTCGCGCTGGGAGGGCTTGGTGAAGAGCTTGACGCCGATCTCGGCCCAGCCCGAGCGCACCAGTTCCAGCACGTCGGTCTGCTCCGTCTCCTCTCCGGCGGTCTCGACGATTATGTGCAGCGGCCGGCCATCGGGCATCAGCCGCGTACCTTCGTCGTCGCGCTTCTTGAGGCCCAGCTTGTCGAGCAACCGGTTGGCTGCTTTCGGGTCGTAACGCGCCGCCGCCTTGGCGTAGTCCTCGGAATAGAGCGGGCTATCGGGCAGCACCGTGTTGGCATGTTCCATGGCCAGGCCGAAATAGAGCGCCTGGTTGATCAGCGTGCGTTCGATGGCCAGTGAGAGCGCGCGGCGGAAGTCTCGCTGGCGCAAGAGCTTGCGCCACACCGGATCGTTGACGTTGAGGTTGGGATATAGCGCCAGATGCGCCCCCTTGGCGGTGCGCCACAGCAGCACCCGGTAACGGCCGCGCTTTTCGTTCTCCTTGAGGAAAGTGAAGTCCTTGAGGAAGATGTTGCGCGACTGCAGGTCGGCCTCGCCGGCTCCAGCCTTGGCCGGGATCAGCTTGCCGTCCGATTTGGAAAAGATCAGGCGGTCGAGATAGGGCAACTGGCGGCCGTTCTTGTCGACGCGGTGGAAGTAGGGGTTGCGTTGGCCGACGAAACGGGTGGCCGGTGGTCGCGTGACGTTCATCCAGGGCTGCAAGGTCGGCAGGTCGGGATTGTCGAACTTGTAGAGGTTGTCCTTGCGGTTATGCAGCGCCGCCCAGTTGCGTTGCTTGGCCGCTTTGGCTTTGGCCGCCAGGTCCTTGGCCTCGGCATAGCGGGCGTGGAACCGCTTGAGGTAGTGGGCCGGACGGTAGATGAAGAGCGGCGAGGCGCCGGCCAGGCGGGGCAGAAAGAAGGGATTGGGCTTGGCCCAGCTATAGCGAACCGTGTTCTCGTCGACGATCTCGAAAAGCGGCGGCTCGCCGTCCACCAGCAACGACCGCGGCGGCCCGTTGGGCGAGAGTTCGGGATTGTTGGCGACATCCTCCCAGTAGTAGCGAAAATCCTCGCTGCCGAAGGGCTGACCGTCGGACCAGCGGTGGCCACGGCGCAGCGAGAGCGTAAAAATGCGCCCCTCCTTGACGCTGATAGCCTTGAGCAGGTCCGGCTTGATGTCGAAGTTGCGGTCGTAGCCGACCAGCCGGGTGTAGCCGTAGACTACCATCAGCCGGAGGTCCTTCGAGCGGCTGATCAGCATCCTCAGATCGCCGCCGTGGCGGCCCGGCTGGAGGCCCTCTCCGGCCAGCTCGACGATCGCGGGCTCGGCCGGCAGGCGTTCAGCCAGAGGCGGCATTTCGCCCTTGGCCACAGCCCCTGCCAGCACCGGCGTCTCGATCAGCTTGGCGGCCTCTGCCGGGGACCCGGCCAGCAGTCCCGCCAGGACCAGCGCCGCCACAGTTCTCACCACATTCATGCCAACAGGCTCCTTGCCTCTTGTTCGCTGAGCGCGGCGCGCACGAAGTGGCCGGCGCCCAGATCGACCAGCCGCGGCCGGCGCTCGCCGTCAACCGTGAACGGTGGCTGCCAGGCGCCAGGATCGGAGCAGCGACCGGCCATCAGCGCCGTTAGGTCGAGCCGGGTGTCGGGGTCAGGTTTGGGCACGGCGCTGAGCAGCGCCTTGGTATAGGGGTGCACCGGATTGTGAAACAACACCTCGCGCTTGGCCATTTCGACAAGCCGGCCGCTGCACATCACGGCGATGTGGTCGGCAATGTAATCGACTACCGCCAGATTGTGCGAGATGAACAGATAGGTCAGCCCGAGCGACGCCTGCAGATCCTTCAACAGGTTGAGCACCTGGGCCTGGATCGAGACGTCAAGCGCTGATACCGGTTCGTCGCAGATCAAGAGATCGGGCTGCAGCGCCAAGGCCCGGGCGATGCCGATGCGCTGGCGCTGGCCGCCGGAGAAGCTGTGGGGATAGCGCCTGAGGAAGCGCACGTCGAGGCCGACTACGTCCATCAACTCGCGCACCCGCTGCTGGCGCTCCTCTTCGTCGCCGATGCGGTGGATGACCAGGGGCTCGCTGACGATGTCGTAAACGGTCATGCGCGGATTGAGCGAGCCGAAGGGGTCTTGGAAGATGTACTGGACCTTGCGCCGGTAGTCGAAGAGCTTCCGCCCTCGAAGGGCCAGCACGTCGACTGCCGTGCCGCGGTCGTTGTAGACGACCTCGCCGCTATCGGCGCTGAGCGCCCGGATGATGACCTTGCTGGTGGTGGTCTTGCCGCAGCCAGATTCGCCGACCAGGCCCAAGCACTCGCCGCGGCCGATGCTGAAGCTGACGTCGTCGACGGCGATCTGGCTGCCACTCTGCTTGGAGCCCAAAACCGAGGCGCGGCGGGTGGTGAAGCTTTTGCACACCCCGCGCACTTCGAGAATTGGCGCCCGGCGCTCCGTTTTCCCGTCCCAAGGCTCGGTCCCGGCCTTGTTCGGCTGTTCGATCCGGCGCATCAGGGCGCTGCCTTGCGAGCGGATCTCGCGGATCGGCACCAGACGTTCGCCGGCCTTCATGTCGAAGCGCGGCACGGCGTGTAGCAGCGCCTGCATGTAGGGATGGCGCGCCTGGCGGAAGACGTCGTCGCGCCGGCCCCGCTCCATGACCTCTCCCTGATACATCACCACGACCTCGTCGGCCACATTGGCCACCACGCCGAGGTCGTGGGTGATCATCAGGATGGCCATGCCCAGTTCGGCCTGAAGATCGCTGATCAGCTTGAGGATCTGGGCCTGGATGGTGACGTCGAGCGCTGTCGTCGGCTCGTCGGCGATGAGGATGACGGGGCGGCAAATCAGCGCCATGGCGATCATGGCCCTCTGCCTGAGGCCGCCGGACAGCTCGAAAGGATAGGTATGGACAGCCTGGGCAGGATCGGGGAAGCCGACCAGCCCGAGTATCTCGCGGCTGCGTTCCAGCGCCGTGGCCGGATCGTTGCCGCCGTGCAACAACAGCGCCTCGGCAATCTGGTTGCCCACCGTGTGCAGCGGCGACAAAGAGGTCATGGGCTCCTGGAAGATGACGGAGATGCGATTGCCACGCAGCGCCCTCAAAGGCCGGCCATCGGGTTCCAGCTTGGCGATGTCGACGAAGTTGCCGGGTTTGTCGGGATCGAAGAAGAGGATCTCACCGGAGGTGATGCGGGCCGGCTTTGGCAGGATGCCAAGGATGGCCTGCGATACCACCGTCTTGCCCGAGCCCGATTCACCAACCAGTGCGACGGTCTTGCCCTGAGGGACGCGAAACGACACCCCGTCGACCGCCTTGATGACGCCTTCGGGAACGTGGAACTCGACCTTCAGGTCGCGCACCAGCAGCACGTTGCCCATCAGCCGCTCTCCCCGGCACCGCCCGCGGCACCCATCAGGCCGAGGCGGCGAAGATTGTCGAGGGTGGCAGGACTGCAGGCCAGGCCGCGCCGGCCGGCGGCGGCCAGGGCCTGGGCCGTGATCTGGTCGAAGTCCTCGAGCGCCGAATCAATTTTTAGCGAGTTGCCGGCGCCCGCTAGCTTCAGTTGCAGCCAGCCTTGTTCACCGTCGCGCCGGGTCGAATAGTAGCGCAGGCTGAAATCCTCCAATTGGGCCCAGGCGATATCCCGCGGCCGAGGCCCCATAGCCCGGATACCGCTGGCGCTCAACTCGAAATGAGTGATCTGACGCAGCGCCGTGCGCAACGCGAAAAAGGCAAACAGGATGGCCATCCCCCCCAACAACATGCTCACCACCGGAATAGGTTCCGTAAACAAGAGTGGCGCCAGCGTCAAAACCAGTCCGACCCCCGCCCGCAGGTAGTCGGCGACCAGCGCCCTCGGGGGGTAGCGGTGTTCCGTCACGGTCTCAGACTAAACGCATCGGCTGGCGAGAGCCAGTGGGCAGCGGGGTGGCTGCAGAGCGCCCTCTTGAGGTCTTCGAAAAATTCCCACAGCTCCTCGTCGTGGCGGGCGTGGTGGCTCAAGAGCCCGGTCGGCTCACCTGGATCGACGTGGCCGCTGCGCCGCGCGCCGAGGTGTCCGACCAGGGCTTGCAGCGCCGGCCCCTGGCCAACAAAGCCACCGCCCTGATGCCAGGCGATAGGGTCGACATGGGTATTGATCTCCACCAGGTCAGCCACCGTTTGCCCGCGCCGTCGCGGCGCAAAACGCGATAGCCCGCGAAAGCCAAGCTCCGGCAAGGCCGGCACCAGGGCATCGGCGAGGCGGTTCCAGGGCGGCACGAAAAGCGGCAGCAAGCGGGCACCGAACATTTTCTCCAGGCGAGCCCGGCCGCGTTCGATTTCGACTTTGCTGGCCGCCGGGTCGCGGTCCTCGGGGAATTCGCTTTTCTTGCCTTGAGCGGCGCGGTTTTGGTGGTCGTAACCGTGCACGGCCACCCCCACCGAGCTCGTGGCCAGGCGGGCCGCCAGGGTCTCGTCGGCCCGGGCCGGCACCACCGCAAGGCAAAGCGGAACCTCATCTCCCAGCAGCGCCAATAGACGCTCCAGGGCGGGGCCCGGCCGCTCGGCATCGTCGTCGCGCCACCACAACGTGGCCTGGCGGCCGGCCGCCCCCCAGGCATCGAGTTCGTGTTCAAGTTCGTGCCAAGTGCTCATGCCAGCCATTCGCCGAGTAGCGCCGCTGTGCGCTGGGCACCGCCGGTATCGACACGGGCCCGCGCCGGTGGCCCCGCCAAAGCCCGGTCGACGGCAGCCGCCAGGCCGGCCGCATCGAGCTCTTGTTCGGCGACCACCTCGAGCGCTCCGCGCCTGGCCAGCAGCCGCGCCCGCAAAGTCTGCTCCGTCTCGATCCCGCCGGCGTAGGGCACCACCACGGCCCGGGCCCCTGCCCGCAGGGTCTCCATCACGGTGTTGTAGCCGCCCTGACTTATCGACAGGCGGCAGTTCATCAGCAGCGTCGGGAAGTCGCCGCGGGCGCGCTCGACGATCAGGCCCTCACCGGCTTGTTCGGCCAGGGCGGCGAATTCCTCGCCCGCCACCTTGTAGCCCACCAATACGCGCCAGATGGCGTCACCGGCCCGGCTTAAGGATCGCGCCGCGATCGCGGCCTGCAACAATTCGAAACCGACGGCGCCGCCGCCGGCCGAGACCACCACCTCGTCCCAGCCGGCATCGCCCGGTCCGCCGCGGCGTCCACTTTCGTCGACCACGTAGCCGGTGTAGGCCAGGCGATCGGCGATGCGCTCGGCGTGGGGGAAGGTCTCATCCAGCGCGATCAGCTCGGGATCGCCGTGCACCAGGATGCGGTCGAAGTGGCGCTCGATGAGAGCCAACATCTCGTCGTTGCGCTCGGGCTTGTGCTGGCCCACCAGGATATCGCGCACCGAACAGGCGACCAGGGGCCGCGGCCGGGTCGCCGCGGTTTCCTCGAGCAGCGGCAAGAGCTCGAAACGCATCTGGCGCCGCCCGAAGGGAAAGAGCTCGAAGAGCAGCACCTGAGGTGCGATCTCGTTGTAGGCGGCCAACAGCGCCTGGCGCCGGCGGGTTCGCCAATCATCGTCGATGGGTTGGTCGTGCTCGTCGACCAGCACCTTGAAATAGAGATCGGTGGCGCGGGTCGGCGGCAGTTGGTGCAGGGCGGCGCGGCCGAGATGCAAATCGGGNACGTGCGTGCCCNCCNGAGACCAGNGTNACCTCGAAATCGTCAGCCAGNCGGCGNGCCAANNTGGCGGCGCGNTTNAGNTGCCCGATGCCCANGAGNTGCTGNACGTAGAAGAAGACNCGNGGCCTCATGTTGCCTCTCTCGGCAGCTCGCTGAGCGCCACGCTGGGGCNNCCNGGCCGNGGCCGGCCGTCGGCCTCNAGGNTGAAAAGATGAACGGCATGGCGNNTCAGCTTGAGCGGCGGCCGGCCGCGCATGGGCCAGTCGTAGGCCAGCGCCATGATAGCCCGCATGACACCCTTGTGGGTTACCGCCACACGCGGCGGCCTGCCGGCCAACTCGGTCAGCAAAGGTCTTATTCGATCCTGCACCTGGCGCGGGCTTTCGCCGCCCGGCGGCTGGAAATCGAGGCCGCGTTCTTCGTTGGCCGCCATCTCGGGGTGGGCGGCGCGCAACTCTTCAAGCGTCAGCCCCTCCCACTCGCCCCAGTCCAATTCCACCAGCCGAGGGTCCAATTCGGGGCTTTCGCCGGACAGCAGCTCGGCGGTCTCCACGGCCCGCACCAGCGGGCTCGACAGCCACACGAACCCGTCCACTTCGGGAGGCGGGCGAAGACCGGCGAGCGCCGACCGCCCGGCCTGCGAAAGTGGCACGTCGCGACGCCCCTGCATGCGGCCGGCGGTATTCCAGGCCGTCGTGCCGTGACGGATCAGGGCCAATTCCGTCATGCCGCTGCCGGCCGAGCCGCCGCCAAGGCGCGATCGAGAATGTCGCCGGCCCGCTCGAGACCACGCTCACGGGCCACCCGGTGGGCGGCGATGTCGCCGACGTGACGACGGTTGGGGTCGTCGAGGAAATAGCGCACGGCGGCGGCAAAGGCCTCCGCGTCATTCTCCGGCACCAGCAGCGCCGTTTCGCCCTCCCAAACAACCTCGGGCACGCCGCGCACATTGCCCGCCACAACCGGCAGGCCGGCCGCCTGGGCCTCCAGCAGGGCCATGCCGTAGGCCTCGCCTGCCGCCGGCCAGAGGTAAAGATCGCTGCTGGCAAATAGCGCTGGCAGGCTGGCCGGCTCACGCGCCCCGGCAAAGACCACGCGGCCCGGCGCTACGGCGCCGAACAGGCTTTCGACCTCGGCCCGGACCGGTCCGTCGCCGACCACCAGCAGCGTCCAGTCGTTGCCCGGCAGCAGCGGCAGCACCTGGGCCAGGCGGCGGTAGGATTCGAACTTGTCGCCGGGCCGCATCATGGCGACGGTGAGCAGCCAGCGACCNTCGGGATCCAGCTCGAGCTCGGCGGCCAACCTGGTCCGGCTGGCGGCGCGGCCGGCCCGGGCCTCGGCAAAAGGCCGAGCGTCGAGAAAGGGCGGCAGGTGCAAAAGCCTCGCCTCGGGTGCCAGCAGCGGCGCCACGCAGGCCATGTCAAGCGTCGTCAGCGAAAGCACCACGGCGGCCTGACCCAGCGCTGCCGCCACCGCCCGGTGCCCCAGGTCCCAGGGACCGTTGGCGCGCTTGGGCGCATGGCTCGCCTCGGCCACCAGGTAGGGCAGCCCGAGCTGGCGGCAGACCGCCGGCCCTAGCCAGTCCGGCGCCTTGTAATAGAGGTGGTAGCTGAGCCAAGCCTCGGGCGGCTCGGGCGCGGCTCGATAGCGGGCCACCAGGGCCGCCGCCTCGGCCTCGGCCTGGGCCTTGATTTCGGCCTGGCGGGCGATCTCGCCGTGGGCATCAAAGCTGCGGAATTCGGAAGCCAGCAGGACCGTGTGGCCGGCCGCCTCGAGCGCCGCCGTGAGCAGCCTGGCCATGCGCCGATCGCCCGAAGGCGTGGCGTGGGTCGGCGCTTTTAACGGGGCATAGAAGGCGATGCGCAACGGTGGCTCTCCTTGGCGATGTTCCTACCGGGGGATGGCCGCGGCGGCGCTGTCGGGCCTGGCCAGGTGAGAAACGCGGGCCGGTATTTTCGCTTGAACTCAGGACCGAGAGCAATCGTCACTGCGCAGTAGCAGGTGGATTGTGGTATCGATAGAAGTTGCTGCTGAGGGGTGAAATCGGGGGCGAAAATGCCGCAGCGTGATCTCCAAGTTATTTCGGTCGTCGGCGGAGGAGCGCCTTGAACCCCCTGGCCTCGATTTCCGACCAAGCCCTGCGGGGTGTCAAGGGCGTGTTCACCGACATCGATGACACCCTGACGACCGAGGGCAGCCTGACCGCCGCCGCCTACGGTGCCTTGGAGCGCCTTCACGAGAGCGGTTTGATGGTCATTCCCATTACCGGCCGGCCGGCCGGATGGTGTGACCACATCGCCCGCATGTGGCCTGTCGATGGCGTGGTCGGCGAGAACGGCGCGTTCTATTTCCGCTATCACCGAGAGAGCCGGAAGATGGAGCGGTTTTTTGTCGACAGCGCCGAGGATCGGGCGGATCGAAGACGCCGGCTGGGCCAACTCGGTGAACGTATTTTGCAGGCCGTTCCCGGCGCTGCCGTGGCCGCCGACCAGGCCTATCGTGAGACCGACCTGGCCATCGACTTTTGCGAGGATGTTGCCGAACTGCCAGAGAGAGAGGTGCAGCGCATCGTCAAACTTTTCGAGCAGGCCGGCGCCACGGCCAAGGTAAGCTCGATCCATGTCAACGGCTGGTTCGGAACCTACGACAAACTGACGATGACCCGCATCATGATGGCGCAAAGTTTCGGCCTCGATCTGGACCGGCAGAAGGAGAGCTTCGTCTTTGCCGGCGATTCACCCAATGACGCACCGATGTTCGCCTTCTTTCCGCTGTCGGTCGGCATGGCCAACCTGGTTGATTTTACCGGCAGATTGGAAGCCGAACCGAGCTTCATTACCGAACGGCCGGCGGGGCAGGGTTTTGTCGAATTGGCGGACCGGTTGATAGGGGACAGCTGAGTGTGCGGGATCGCGCTTGAGGCAATCGGCTAGAGAACTGTAGAGTGATGCCAATAAAGTTTGAAGCCTCAGCCGCCACTGACAAGACGAAGCGGCGGCATGGATAATTCATGCGGTGCGGGGTGGTTCGAAGCAACCGTTTCCGCAGCAAAACCTGGGAGGGCAATATGAAGGTACAGGAGTATTCAAGACGTCTGTTTCTGGCAGGCCTCGGGGGCCTGACTGTCTAACGTCAGCGCCCTTGGGACACATTGAGGTAATTGCGTAACGGAGGATTTCTGGCTCATCGTATTGACCGAAGGGAACGA
>NZDS01000049.1 GCA_002690215.1 Rhodospirillaceae bacterium
TGGCGATGCTGACCTTGGGGTCGATCTTGCTGGCCCGGCGGTAGAGCTCCTCGACATCGGGATGGTCATGGGAATCCGACAGCACCCGGGCAATCAGACGTCGCTGCCCGGTCATTTTCAGGCCCTTGGCGACGCATTGGCGCTCCAGTCTCGAAGGTGTGTTCTCTTTCGCCGGCATGGTTCAACTCATCGCATAGTGACGCGGAATCCCACCCAAGGTGATATAGGTGCTTTAGGTGATCTTGCCCTTCTTGCGCCGTTTGGTGCCAAGACCGATCTTCTTGGCCAGGGCGCTACGCTGGGCGGCATAGTTGGGCGCCACCATGGGATAGTCGGCCGCCAGCCCCCAACGCTCACGGTATTCGTCGGGTGTCATGCCGTAACGAGTCTGTAGATGGCGCTTGAGCATCTTCAATTTGACTCCGTCTTCGAGGCAAACAATGTAATCAGGCGTCACCGAGCGCTTGATGTTGACGGCGGGTTTGGGTTTGGCGGCCGGCGCTTGGGAGGGATTGCCGAGCTCAGAAAGCGCGCCATAGACCTGCTGAATGAGTTGCGGCAGGTCAGCCACGTTGACCGAGTTGTTGGCAACGTGAGAGGCCACAATATCGGTCGTTAGCGCAAGCAGTTCGGCGTTATCTGTTTCCTGGGACATAGAAATCACAACCTCGTGGCAATTGACATGTGGTGTATATTGCTTGCGTCTTCGAGGATCAACACAAAATCCCCCGTTGGGGACTCGTTGGGGACTATTGGCAATGGCGGCGACAATGGCGGCGACAATGGCTGTAGGAATGGCAACGAGTGATCAAGTGGCCGATCATTATCTCGACATTACCACCGACGTATGCCCCATAACATTCGTCAAGACCAAGTTGCTGATCGAGCGCATGCAACCGGGCGAAATCGCCGAGGTTCGACTACCCCATGGCGAGCCGCTCAAGAACGTGCCCCGCTCGGTGGCGGAAGAAGGCCACACCGTGCTCAGCCTGGAGGTCTCGGAAGACGCGGCCGTCCACATCCTGCGCCTCAGAAAGGCCGGAGAGTAGCCCGCATTTCTAACCGGGTCATGGCCTGCGCGACGCTGTCGCGCCGCAGAATCTTTGTGCGCGCGCCCGCTACGGAAAAGGCCGAAGGGCGTAGTCCCACTACGCTCTTCGGCCTTTTCCTTGCGGATCACATCACCTGGGCGCGACGCAGGCCGTGACCCGGTTAGAAATGCGGGCTGGCCCGCAAAACAAGGGCCGCCCGGACACTGGCGGCGCTGCGGTAGTAGCCTGCCCGCCGCCCTACCTGGGTGAAACCGGCAGCGGCGTAGAGGGCTCGGGCGGCGTAATTATCTTCCGCCACCTCGAGAAACAGCTCGTCGGCAGCCAGCTTCCGGGCGTGGCCGGCGAAGGCTGTGACCAGGTGTCGGCCGAGGCCCCGGCGACGGGCCTCCGGGACGACGCCGAGTGACAGCATCTCGCACTCCCCGGCTGCCGCCCGACCGATGACGAAGCCGGCGGGCTCCTCCGCTTCGTCGGTCATGACCAGGGCAAAGGCGCCGGGTGTAGCCAGCAGGGCCGCTAAGGCACCTTCGTCCCAGGCCTCCTCGAAACAGGCGTCGTGCAGCGCTGCCAGAAGGGCCAGGTGGGCGGCACTTGCAAGCGTCACTTTCACGGCAGGCGGGCGTCGGGCTGGCGCAGGTAGAGCGGCGCCGGCGGGACTTCGGGGAGGCCACCGGCAGCCGCCAGGGCGGCGGCCCGGGCGGCGACGACCGCGGCGTCGGGTTGTTCGTTGCCGGGGCTGAAACGCAATCGCTGCCACTCCCCCGCCTGGGTCTCGCGGATCAGCGCCGCGCCCGAACCCAATACCAACGCCGGGCCCTCGGGTATGGCCTCGGCCGCCGCCGCCGGGGATCGCGCGAACGGCTCGCAGAGCGGCACAAGCGAGGCATCGAAAGCCTGGCCATAAACCTCGCCACGGCGTGCATCGATGGCCACGAAAAGACTTTCGTCGCCAGCCGGAACCCCGGCCGCCAGCGCTTCGAGGCTGGTCAGGCCGAGTACCGGCCGGGCGCAGACCAGGCCCAGCCCGCGTGCCGCTGCCAGGCCGATGCGCAGCCCTGTAAAAGTGCCGGGCCCCCTGGTCACCGCGATCAGGTCAAGGGCGTCATATTCGAACCCAGCCTCGGCCATCACGGACTCGACCATCGGCATCAGCGCTTCGGCGTGGCCACGCACGATGTGCTGGCGCTCGACGGCCAACACCTGGCCGCCCTGCCAGAGCGCAGCCGAACAGGCTTCGAGCGTGGTATCGAAAGCCAGCACTTTCATGTCGGCAGCCATCGCTCGTGGTAGGCTGGGCCGGTCTGCGAACGCAAATGGTCAATGCCATGCTTTTGACGCCGATCGGCTCGCCGGACCTGGATGTCGTCATCGACTTGGCCTATGCCGGGGCTAACAACTTCACCGGCCAGGCCATATACCTCCACCAGGGATGTTTCCTGCATGCCGTCGCGGCCGAGAAGCTGGCCCATGCCGCCAGCTTGGCCGGCCAGCTCGGTTACCGGCTCAAGATTTTCGATGCCTTCCGCCCGGCCGAAGCGCAGTGGCGGCTCTGGCTGCACACCCCCGACGCCGATTTCCTGGCACCGCCCTGGCGCGGCTCGCCCCATTCGCGCGGCGTGGCGGTGGATTTGACGCTGATCGACGGTGCCGGCAACGAGCTCGACATGGGCACGCCCTTCGACGCACTGACTCCTTTGGCCCACCACGACGCCCCCGGCCTGGTGCCCCAAGTGCAACGGAACCGCCACCTGCTGCTGGGGCTGATGTCTACGGCGGGCTGGGATTTCTACTTCAAGGAGTGGTGGCACTACCAACTCTTCGAGCCGCGACGCTACCCGCTGCTCAGTGACCGCGCCGCGGGTACGGCGATGATGGCGGCCGGCGCTGGATTGGACTAGCCCGCATTTCTCACCCTGGGTACGGCCGGCGCGGCCCAGTGGGGTTCCTTGGCGTGCCGACAGGGAAGGAGAGCTGCGCAGCGCGAAATGGGACATCGAGCAAGCTGCGCGACGCAGGCCGTGACCGGGGCGAGAAATACGCGCTACACTAGCGGCCATCGACCGGGTCCTGGGAGGGCTGAAGGGGGTAGAGGTCATGGTCCGTTACCAATGGCCAACCGGGTCGCCATGAGCGGCGGCGCCGGCGGTATTAGGTATGTGGCGGCTCTGGTGGCCGTGCTCGGCAGCTTGTTGATCCCGGCCGCCGCGACCGCCGAATCCGCCTCGGCGGTGGTGCTGATGTACCATCGTTTCGGTGAGACCGACTACCCCTCGACCAATATCCGCATCGAGCAGTTCGAGGCCCACCTCGCGGAACTGGCCAGCGGCGCCTACCACGTGGTGGCGCTGCCCGAGGTCACCGCCGCCTTGACTTCGGGCCGAACCCTGGCCGAACGCAGCGTAGCGGTGACCGTCGATGACGCTTACCTCTCGGTCTACAGCCAAGCCTGGCCGCGCTTCCAGGCCGCCGGCATGCCCTTCACGCTGTTCGTGCCCAGCGACGCCGTCGACCAGGGCCAGGCAAACTATATGAGCTGGGCGCAGATCCGCGAAATGGCCGCGGCCGGGGTAACCATCGGTCACCATTCGGCGGCCCACGGCCACATGGCGACCTGGAGCCGGGCTCGTGTCAAAGCCGACATCGAACGGGCCAACCGGCGCTTCCGCGAGGAACTCGGATTCGTGCCCAAGATATTCGCCCACCCCTACGGCGAGGCCAGCCGGACCAGCCTGACGGTGGTGGCCGAGGCCGGCTTCGAAGCCGCCTTCGGTCAGCATTCCGGCGTGGCGCAGGCCAACCTGAAGTCCACTTACCTGCCGCGTTTCGCCCTCAACGAAGCGTACGGTGGCCTTTCGCGCCTTAAGCTCGTCGCCAGCGCCCTGCCCTTGCCGGTGAGCGAGATCACGCCGGCCGATCCGCTGCTCGGCGACAACCCTCCGGCCTTCGGCTTTACCTTGACCCGGACACTCGAGGGTCTATCCCGTCTGCGCTGCTTTCCCTCTCACGAAGGCCAGCCGGCGCACCTCGAGATTCTCGGCGGGCGCCGCGTAGAAGTGCGCCCGGGCAAGCCCTTCCCACCCGGCCGTGGCCGCATCAATTGCACCCTGCCGGGGCAGGGCGGACGATGGCACTGGTTCGGAATGCAGTTCTACGCGCCACAAAGATAAGCGGTTTAAATACCCAGCCGATCGCCACCCTCGAGCCGGGCCTGATCGTAAGCCGCAAAACCGTTGACCCGCATGATGGTGCGGATGGTCTTGACGTAGGCCTTGCCGCGCTCGGAATAGCGCTCGAGCGAAGGCGTCAGTTCATAGCCCGAAAGCCAGCCCTGGCGGGCTCGTAGATCGGCCCGGCGCTGTCGGAATTCGACGTAGGCCCAGTGGATGTTGAGGTTTCTGAGGTAGGCCAAAACCGAGGCCCGCAGCCCGCCGAAAGAGCGGATCTTGTGGCGCTTGCCGTCGTCTCGGCGGTTGGGCACGACGCCGGTGTCGGAACGGTAGGTCCATTGGCCGAAAACGGCGTTGGCTTCCTGGGCAAAACGCGAGGTGCCCCAACCCGATTCTTCGGCCGCCTGGGCCAGGGCCAGCGAGGGCGGAACGATGTCGACCCGGCGCAAAAGCTCGGCCGCATCGTCGGGTTTGGCGTCATAGCGCGCCGCCAGCTCGCCCAACCAGGCGCGGTCCACGCCATCTAGACTTTTTTTGGCCAACACCGCCTGCAACCGCCGGCGCTCGGTCATTACCGTCTCGTTGGCCTGCAGGATGAGCGGCAGGATGGTGCGCACGAAGAGGTTCTTGCGTGAGCGTACGGACTGCAATTGGCGCAAATCGCGGGGCAGGGCGGCAATGGTCAGGCGCGGTACCTCGGCCTCGCCCCGGCGCACGTCGCTGAGGCGGTAGTCGAGCTCCGACATCTTTTTCGTCAGATCCTCGACGCTGGAAATGTGGATCACGCCAGCCACCGCCTTGGCCCGGCGGGCCAGGGTTTCCGGTGCCACTGCCACTTCGGGTCTGCCGAACAGGTAGTGCCGCCGCGGCGCTACCGTGCGGACAGGCCGGGCCGCCGGTGTGACCTTGGCGGGACCGACCCTGAAGATGGCCGGAGCCGGCCGGGCGAGCGGCGCCACGGCGATTTCGACCCGCGGTACCGCAGCGACGGGCCGCGGCTCAGGCCACACAGCCTGGACGGATGCCGAGAGGTACAGCGTCGCGGCGCCGAAGGCGAGTGCAGCGATCATCGATCTTTCGAAAGTCTGGAGAACGTGCCAAGGAAACATGTTATCCCGGGGATCCTCGTATCGTAGCGTACGTTGAGGTCCCACTCCGGATGATAGCTACCGGCCCCCGTCCGGAGCGACTTGTACCCGGAAGCGACCCCCGGCGCAAGTCAAACAAGCAACACCTGCCGACGTCAGCTCAACTCGTCGACCTGCTCGTCGCTGAGCTCGCCCGGCACCACGGTAATGGGGACCCGCATGGACCCCGACATCTGGCCGGCCAACGAGCTGACCAGCGGTCCCGGCCCCTCTTTGTCCGGCGAAGCGCCCAGCACCAGAATGCGGATGCCGGCGTCGTCCTCGATCTGGGCCAGGATCTCGTCACGCTTGTTGCCCTCGCGGATGAGGAATTCGGGCATCACGCCGGCCCATTCGTTGACCTCGGCGGCTAGCGCCTGCAGCAAGTGCTCGGCTTCCTCCCGCGCTTCCTCGCGCATGCGCTCCTCGACCGCCAGCCAATGCTGGAAGTCGGCCGGCTCGAGCACCCGCAGCAGCACCACGCCACCGCTGGTGCGCTGCGCCCGGCGACAAGCGAAGCGTACCGCCACCCGGCATTCCGGAGTGTCGTCGACGACCACGAGAAACTTGCGCCGCCCGGCTTCGGCGGTAGTGGATGCGCTCACGCCGCGACCTCCCTGTAGCTTTGTTTTTTCGACATTCGTTTGTAACGGCGCCCTGTCATCCTGCCATCGGCCCGCATTGCCCGCAAGCCGCAGCGTCTATTGGCGCCGGCGTGACTACTTGAGCAGAATGTTGGTGATCTCGCGCAACTGGGTGCGGGCGCGCAGCAAAAAGAAACCCTGGCCGGCCAGGTGGCTGGGCATTACCTGGGCGTCGGGCTTGCCGTTGACGACGACCCAGGGATCGAGCTCGGCGACGTGCTTCATGCTACCCAGCATTTGCTTCCAGGCCGCCGTAAGCTCCCGTTCCTCGATAATGTTGGCAAAGTCGAGCCCAAGCTCGCGCAGCAGAAAATAGTAGGCGCAGAGCTGGCCCTTGACGGAATAGAAGATGTCGTCGGCCCGCAGGTCGATGAAGTCGCCGGCGTGTTCCGCGATGTGCCGGTCGATAACCGCCGAGGAGGAGCCGAGATCGAGGGCAAAGCGGTCCAGCGTGGCCATGAGATTGTCGGCCCGGCGTTCGAACACGGCTTTCCCTTCGGCCAGACGGCCGTTGTAGGAAATCAGCGCCCGGCGCGCCTTGCGGTATTGGGCCTCGGAGGTCGCCGTGGGGGCCAGCGAGGTGGAAAAGTCGAAGACCCATTTGGTGCCCGAATACTGCAGCAGCCCGGCCGCCTCCTGGAGATCCGGATCGGTCTGGCTGGAGCCCCGGGTACGGCCGATCTGGTCGGTCAACTCGAAAGCAAAACGAGCCAACGCCGCCACCACGCCCTGCTGGAAATTGGGCATGTTGTCGAGCGCCGCACCAGGCATGAAGAAGGGATCATTGGCCACCCAGCGGTGGCTGTTGACCTCGCGCCCGATCAGGGCCGCGGCCAGGGCCACGGATCGGCTGGCGCCCTGGGCCGGGGCCTCGCCCTCGACGCCGAAGGCCAGGTCATCGTCGATCTCGTGTACCAACACCATACCGATGGGGTAGTAGAGCACCGCCACGACCAAAACGGCGGCAGCCAGACCGGCCAGTGAACGGCCACCCACCCGGCCGATGGCAGGCAGGCGCTCGAGAATGGCCAGGCGCCCGAGGAAGGGCAGGCGTTTCAGCCCCGAAGATTCTTCCGGCATTGGTTGATCATTTCCGAACATGGCTCCTGACAGATGGGGACGGCCCGAGCAGGCATCAAGAAGGACCGGGCTTAGGGCCTGAGGAATCCGACGATGTCTTGGACCTCACGGATGATCGGCTCGGCCAGCGCCGCGGCCCGCTCGGCGCCCTGGCGCAGCACCTCGTCGACATGTCCCGGATCAGCCCGCAGGCGGTTCATCTCGCCGGTGACAGGAGCCAGCTTGGCTACCGCCAGCTCGGTCAGCGCTTCTTTGAAAGCGGAGAACTGGGCGCCTGCAAAGTGCTGGCACGTGTCGGCCACGGGGGCGTCGTCGAGGCTGGCGTAGATTCCCAGCAGATTGAGCGCCTCGGGCCGCCCTTCCAGCCCCTCGGGATCGCCCGGCAGGGGCTCGGCATCGGTGCGCGCCTTGCGGATCTTGCGGGCGATGGTGTCGGCATCGTCGGTCAGGTTGATGCGGCTCATTTCGGATTTTTCCGACTTCGACATCTTGCTGTTGCCGTCGCGCAGGCTCATAACCCGAGTGGCCTCGCCGTAGATCAGCGGCTCGACCAGGGGGAAGCATTCGACACCGAACTGGCTGTTGAAGGACTGGGCGACGTCGCGAGTGAGCTCCAAGTGCTGTTTCTGGTCCTCGCCGACAGGCACGTGGGTGGCCTTGTAGACCATGATGTCGGCGGCCATCAGGGCGGGATAGGTATAGAGCCCGGCGCTGGCGTTGTCGCGGTCCTTGCCCGCTTTCTCCTTGAACTGGGTCATACGGTTGAGCCAGCCCAGGCGAGCGACACAGTTGAAGATCCAGGCCAGTTCGGCGTGGGCCGGCACTTGGCTCTGATTGAAAACGATGCTGTCGGCAGGATCGATGCCGGCAGCCAGCAGGCTGGCCGCCACCTCGCGGGTGCTGGCCCGCAGCTCGACCGGATCCTGGGGCATAGTGATGGCGTGCAGGTCGACCATGCAATAGATGCACTCGTATTCGTCCTGCAGTCGCGCCCAGTTGCGAATGGCACCGAGGTAGTTGCCGAGGTGCAGGTTGCCGGTAGGCTGGACGCCGGAAAAGATGCGTTGGTTGGGAATAGGTACGGTCATTCCTCTTGCCTTTGCGTACTCGTGACCCGGTGAGAAATCCGGGTTTAGCCGCGGAGTTATGGCCCGGCCCCCGCCCCTTGGTCAACCATCGCGGCCCAGGAAGCGTTTGAGATCCGTGAGGCGGGTGGCACCGCAGAGCTGGGCCGCGGCGCCATAGCCGACGAGCCCGGCCAGTACCAGCAGCACCAACGCCGGGATGCGTGCCAAAGTGCCGCCAGCCAATGGCCCGGCCAGGGCGGTGGCCAAGAGCGCCAGCAGCAACGCCATCAGGGCGGTGGCGAAGATCATGCGCCCCAGGCGCCGGTAAAGTCCGGCATCGGGCCGGAAATGGCCACGGCCATAGAGCACTCGTGCCAGCAGATAGGTGTTGAGCCAGGCCGAAAGCGCCGTCGCCAGGGCCAGGCCGGCGTGCTTCATC
>NZDS01000050.1 GCA_002690215.1 Rhodospirillaceae bacterium
CTCCATCAACTCCTCAACATATTGATTCTTATAGCATAATCTCCATCTCAGGGCATCGATTAACGAGTTCATCTGGGAAATGGGGGATTAATGGGGGTCATGAAGGATGTGCTGGGCTGGAGCGGGCCGCACGAATATTGAGTAGGGGCTAGAACAATGAGCGATCCAGTACGCGTACTGCTGGCCAAACCCGCCATGGACGGCCACGACCGCGGCATCCGTTATGTCGCCAGGAAATTCCGCGACGCCGGCTTCGAGGTCATCTTCACCAACTTCCTGCGGGCCTCGGAAGTCGTGGCCACGGTGTTGGAGGAGGACGTGAGCGCGGTCGGCGTCTCGAGCTCATCCGGTGGCCACATGCCGATCTTCGAGCAACTCATCGCCGGCCTCAAGGAGAGCGGCCTCGACGACGTCATGGTGCTCGGCGGCGGCGTCATCCCCGATGACGACGAAAAACTGCTCAAGGAGTGGGGCGTGGCCGCTATATTCGGCCCCGGGGCGACGGCCGAGGACGCTATTGCACTGATTCAGGAGACTGTTGGCTAGCTCGGCCAGAGCGTCAAGCTCAGTCGATAAACCCAAATTCTTGAAAATCACAATCGTCGATTAGTTCAATATATTCTTTGATAATTTTTTTCTGTCTTTCACCTATTTTGCTCATTCCTCTGCCAGAAATCCCTCGATGAAAGTTGTATTTTCTTCTCTCCTCGAAGAGGTTTCCCAAAATACTATTTGCGCGCCTTGCATCAAATTCTATGTCCAAGAATTTGCAAACCTTCTCGACAACTTCAATAGAGTCATTTTCGATCTCACGGTAATTGGTAAAAAGTATTGGTACGATCCCATTCTTGTGCTCTCGATACCAAGAAACGTAGTGAGAAAAATACCACGGAAGTGCGACGTTTGCTGCAAACTCGATAGCAGTTTTTTTGCTCATTGTTGAACTAAGGTGCGAGCCAAAAAATATCTGTGTTGAGAAAGGGCCAGCCAAGGCTTTCCCGGGGCAAGTGCTCTGCGAGGCTGATCAAGATGTCATAGATATTCCGTGTGATTACAATTACTTTGCACTCAAATTTCTGCAGCAGCTCCAAATTGTCGACCGTCGCCGTTATTGGATGACGCGCGAAAGCGTTGACTTTTCGCCCTACCCACATTTTGGTGGGTGTCAAGTTGTGAAAACACCTCCCACCCTTCAATGCGTAGTTATTTTCGACAAATCCCGAATATCGTATGAGTAACTCCAACAAGAATGTCGAGCCGGTTCGGGGTGCTGACGCAATTACAATCCTATTATTCGAATTCCCGGTGAATCGAAGGGAATCAAAGTTACCAGATGTCGTTGCGTAGGTCACTCGCAATGATTCGTCGGTGGAAAGTCCAAAATGATTGAAAAATGAATGTATGTCGTCCGGGCTGCGAAGTTTCATAGCTTCCCTCATATCTCATGGATGCTGAAATATTTGTTCAGGATCACAGTAAAAAGATTGGAAACAGTTACCGACATTATAGTCGAGAAAATGACCGACGCGAAATCCGCTACCAGATCTCGCCGGCCGGGCGCAGTTCGACGTTGAAGGACCAGGCGCCCGGGTCTTGGTGGGCCACCTGGTAGATCGTCTCGGCGATGGCTTCGGTCTTGGCGAAGCGTTCGTCGGGGAGATCCGGGAAGCGCTTGCGCGTCCATCTGAGATCGATCACGGCGTCGATCACCACGTAGGCCACGTGGACGCCCTGGGGGCCCAACTCGCGGGCCATGGCCTCGGCCAGGATGCGCTGGGCCGCCTTGGTGGGCGCGAATCCGGAAAAGTCGGGTTTGCCGCGCCAGGCCGAGGTGTTGCCGGTGACGATGATGGCTCCGCGGCCAGCCGCCACCATGGCCGGCGCCACGGCGCGGCCGAGGTGCAGCAGACTCATGGTATTGACCTGAAAATTGGCCTCCATCTCGGCCGGATCGATGTCGAGAAAGCTGCCCCAGACGCCGCGAGCGGCGTTGTGCACGACGATCTCGGGCTCGCCCAGTTCGGCCCGGCAGCGCGCCATGGTGGCGTCCAGCGCCGCCGGGTCGGTGATGTCGCAAGGTAGCGCCAGGCTGCCCGGAAGCTCGGCCTCGAACTCCTTCATGCGGCTTTCCGAGCGGGCCAGCAGCGCCACCCGGTAGCCACCGGCCGCCAGGCGCCGGGCAATGGCGCCGCCGGTGCCCCGGCCCACGCCCGCTACCAGGGCGACACGGTTGTCGTCGTTCATGATGCTTGGCCCGCTTTTTCCAGTTCCTGCTGCCTGAGTTTGAAGCGTTGCACCTTGCCGGTTTCGGTGCGTGGCAGCTCGGCGACGAATTCGATGGCGCGGGGGTATTTGTAGGGCGCGATGGTGGCTTTGACGTGGTCCTGGAGCACCTTGACCGTTGAATCGGCGGCGGCGGCGCCCTCACGCAGGATGACGAACGCCTTGACGATGAAGCTGCGTTCGGGGTCGGGACTGGCGACCACGGCGCATTCCTGAACCGCGTCGTGGTCCAAGATCGCCTCTTCGACCTCGGGGCCCGAGATGTTGTAGCCGGACGAGATGATCATGTCGTCGGCCCGGGCCTGGAACCAAAAATAGCCGTCCTCGTCGCAAAGGTAGGCGTCGCCGGTGTAGTTCCAGCCGTCTTGAACGTATGCCGCCTGACGCTCCGGGTTGTCGAGATAGCGGCACCCCGTAGGGCCGCGCACGGCCAAGCGACCGACAGTTCCGGCCGGTACCGGGTTGCCGTCGTCGTCGGTTACGCGGGCTTCGAAGCCGGGGATCGCCTTGCCCGTGGCGCCGGGTTTGATGTCGTCACCGGCGGCGGCGATGAAGATGTGCAGCATTTCGGTCGAGCCGATGCCGTCGATGGTGCTTATCCCCGTGGCCTGGCGCCAGGCTTCGAAGGTCGGCAGCGGCAGCGTCTCGCCGGCCGACACGCACTTGGCCAGCGAGGAGATGTCGTGATCTGCCACCAAGCCGGTCATAGCGCGGAACATGGTGGGGGCGGTAAAGCAGACCGTGGCGCTGTGCTGCTGGATGCATTGCAATAAGACGTCAGGCCCCGGCGTCTCGATCAGCGCGGTCGAAGCACCGGCATGCATGGGAAAGGTGACCAGCGCACCCAGGCCGAAGGTAAATGCCACCGGCGGCGTGCCGCAGAAGACGTCGTCGGGACCGGGTCGTAGCACGTAGCGCGAAAAGGTATCGCATATCGCCATGATGTCGCGGTGGAAGTGCATGCAGCCCTTGGGCTGGCCGGTGGTGCCCGAGGTGAAGGCAATCAGGGCCACGTCATCGGCCGAGGTCATAACGTTGGCGAAGTCGCCGGATTTTTCGGCCATCAGCTCTTCGAGGCTACCGGCCTCGGTTTGCTCGCCGGTCGGGCTGAAGTAGAGCGCCCGTTCGAGGCAGGCGGAATCCTTCAGCGTTTGCTTGAGTTCGTCATCCAGGCGCCGGTCGCAAAGCGCCACCGCCACCCGGGCCTTGTCGGCCATGAAGGTAAGCTCTCGGGCGCGCAACAGCGGCATGGTGGCGACGGCCACGGCACCCACCTTCATGACAGCAAACCAAACCGCCACGTACATGGGATTGTTGGGCGCCCTCAGCAGCACCCTATTGCCGGGCTTGATGCCGAGCTCGTCGACCAGCACGTGGGCGATGCGGTTGGCGCGATCGAGCAGCTCGGCGTAGCTCCAAGTGAGGTCGCCGAAATGCAGCACCGAGCGGGCACCGTTGCCCTCGTCAATATGGCGGTCGAGGAGCTCGCTGGCGCAGTTGATGGTCTTTGAATATTCCGCCAGCTCGGGCAGCGAGCTCCAGTCCATCTCGGCCCATTCTTCTCCGGGCGGCAGGTTGTCGCGGGCGAAGCTGTCGAGGTGGGCGCTGGGGTCAAGCATGGCGAAGCTCAAGTATGGGTGGGACGGGCGCGCATTGTATCGCTATGCCAGCCCGTCCAACATCCCGATGTTGATGAATAGGTTTGTGAGAATTTCGGCCGTTAAGGATTCAAGTGCAATTTCAGCAGCGCACCAAGTTCGTCACGGCTCCCCCCACCCCGACCCTCCGCCACAAGGGGGGAGGGGGTAATCTGTTGTTATTTCAAAAATTTTACCCTCCCCCTTGATGGGGGAGGGCAGGGTGGGGGTGTTTTTTCTGTATTGCAATCGGGTTGGCGCAATGCCGCCCAACATCCAGATCCCTTCTAGTTGCCTTCGAAAGCGGGTCTCTCCTTGGCCACGAAAGCCTCGTAGGCGCGCCGGAAATCGTTGGTCGCCATGCAGATGGCCTGGGACTGTGCCTCGGCCTCGATGGCTTCGTCGATGCTCATGGTCCACTCCTGTTGCAGCTGCCGCTTGGTCATGGCATTGGCGAAGGAGGGGCCGTTGGCGAGCCGCGCCGCGGTCTTCTGGGCTTCGGCCAGCACACTGTCGGACTCGCAAAGCTTGTTGAAGAAGCCCCAGCGCTCGCCTTCCTCTCCGCTCATGGCGCGTCCGGTGTAGAGGAGTTCGCTGGCCCGGCCCTGTCCGATGATGCGCGGCAGGATGGCGCAGGCGCCCATGTCGCAGCCGGCCAGGCCGACGCGATTGAAGAGGAATGCCACGTTGGTCTCCGCAGTGCCGTAACGGAGGTCGGCGGCCATGGCCAGGATGGCACCGGCCCCGGCGCAGACGCCGTCGATGGCGGCGACGATGGGCTGGGGACAGGCCCGGATGGCCTTGATGGCCTCGCCGGTCATATGGGTGAACTTCATAAGGTCCGGCATGTCCATGGCGACCAGGGGACCGATGATGTCGTGCACGTCGCCGCCCGAGCAGAAGTTGCCGCCGGCACCGGTGATGACCACGGCGCGGATGTCGTCGGCGAACTGCAGCTCGCGGAAGACGTCGCGGATTTCGCCGTAGCTGTCGAAAGTCAGCGGGTTCTTGCGATCGGGATTGTTGAGGGTCACGGTGGCGACGTAGCCGTCCACCGACCAGAGGAAATGTTCGGGCTTGATGGCGGCGGGGTCGACGACTTTCATGTCAGATCTCCTGTTTGTTTGGCGTCAATGAGGGAATTCTTGAGTTTTGCCAGCAAGGCCAGCAATTGCTTCATTTCGGCGCCGCTGAGGCCGCCGATCATGTCTTCGATCCAACCGTTGTGGACGGGCAGCATGGCGTCGAAGGCGCGTTGGCCTTTGCTCGTCAGGCGCACCATTTGGCTGCGCCGGTCGTCAGGTGCGGGCGAGCGCGAGACCAACCCTTCCTTGACCAGGCGTTCGATCAGTCCAGTGACGTTGCCGTTGGACACCATGAGCCGGTTGGAAAGCTCGCTCATGGTCAGGTTCTGGCCGCGGTCGAGCTGCGCCAGCATGTCGAATCGCGGCAACGTGGTGTTGAAACGACGGCGCAGGTGGGAGCGCACCTGCTGCTCGATCAAGGTCGAACAGGTCAACAGCCTGAGCCAGGTTCTGAGCTCCGGCTGGTCGCCATCCTGAAGCGCCGATTCGAGATCGCTCATGGCATGGCCTCGCCGCCATCAACCATGATCGACTGGCCGGTCACGGCGCCCGAGGTCGGCAGGCAGAGCCAGGCCACGGCCTGGGCCACCTCGGTCGGTTCGACCAGCCGGCCCTGAGGGTTGTACTTGGTGATCTCGGCCAGCGCCTCGGCTTCGCTGCGGCCCGTTTTGGCGACGATCTCGTCGACCGAATCGGAGACGATGGCGGTATCTGTGAAGCCCGGGCAGACGGCGTTCACGGTGACGCCCTTTTGCGCCACCTCCAGCGCCAGCGAGCGGGTCAGGCCGATCAGGCCGTGTTTGGCGGCGCAGTAGGCGGTGACGTAGCGGTAGCCGATCTTGCCGGCCGTCGAGGCAATGTTGATGACCCGCCCCCAGCCGGCCTCGAGCATCGCCGGCAGCACTGCCTGGGTGCAGCGATAGGCGCCCGAGAGGTTGGTTTCCATCACGTTCGCCCAAAGTGCCTCGTCGACACGGTGAAAGGGCGCGCTGGGCGAAATTCCGGCGTTGTTGATCAGGATATCGACCGGGCCCAGTGTATTGGCAGCCCATTGGAATCCGTTGGCCACCTGGTCGGCATCGCCGACGTCGACCTGATAGTCGAAGACCTTGGTGCCATAGTTGGCGGTCAGGGTATCGCGTTGCCGTCCCAGGGCTTCGCTGTTGCGGCCCATCAGCGTCAGGTCCGCGCCCAGCCCCGCCAGTTCGGCGGCGATGGCGGCGCCGATACCGCGGCTGCCGCCGGTGACCACGGCATGGCGGCCGGCTAGCGGGCCGTCGCCCGGTGGCAGCTCGGGATTGTTGGAGGTCATGGCGGGAATCCAATTAGGGACAATTGTTTTAAGTATAAAATAACTGCCGGGCGGGCGGCAAGTTTCCCGATTTGCGGTGGGATTTCGTGATATATAGCAAGGCAGACGGCGGTTTTGCGGGAGGGGGCGATGACTGTAGCCGTGTTGCATCCGCCGGGTGGGCGCGGGCCCAAGCGCTCTCCCATCACTGAAGAACGCCTGGCCGACGTGCTCGAAAACCAACGCGCCGCGGCGGCTCGCGAGGGCGCGTCAGGCGCCGCTCAGCGCCGGGCCGATCTCGACAAGCTGCTCAAGGCGGTGCTGGCCAATCAAGTCGCCATCGCCGAAGCCATTGCCGCCGATTTCGGCCATCGCTCGCCGGTCGAGACGGCGCTGGCCGAGGTCTACACCACGGTCGACACGATCCGCCATGCGCGGCGTCATTTGAGGCGCTGGATGCGGCCCCGGCGGCGCCCGGTAAGTCTGCCCTTCATGCCGGCCCGGGCGCGGGTGGTCTATCAGCCGCTTGGCGTGGTCGGCATCATCTCGCCTTGGAACTACCCCTTCTACTTGGCACTGAGCCCGTTGGTCGGCGCCCTGGCGGCGGGCAACCGGGCGATGATCAAGCCTTCCGAATTGGTGCCCCGCACGGCTGATCTGATCCAGAGCCTGATCGCCGATACCTTCGCCGAGGAACAGGTGGCAGTGGTCACCGGCGGTGTCACCCTGGGTGAGGTCATGGCCCGGCTGCCCTTCGACCATTTGCTGTTCACCGGCTCGACACGCGTCGGCCGCCTGGTGATGCGGGCAGCAGCCGAGAACCTGACGCCGGTGACGCTGGAGCTCGGCGGCAAGTCGCCGGTCATCGTGGCGCCCGGCTTCGATCTCGAGCGCGCTGCCCGTAGCATCGTCGCCGGCAAGCTGCTCAACGCCGGCCAGACCTGCATCGCGCCCGACTATGTGCTGACGCCCGAGGGAACGCTCGACGCCCTGGTGGCCCAGATCAAGCTGGCGGTGGCCCGCATGTATCCGCGGCTGGGCGACAACCCCGACTACAGTGCCATCATCAACGAAGGCCACTTCGCCCGCCTCAAGAGCACCATCGAGGACGCCGTCGACAACGGTGCCCACGTCATCGAGATCAATCCGGCCGGCGAGGACCTGTCGGCCGGCGGTTCGGGCCCGGGGCTCAAGCTGGCACCCAAACTGGTCATCGAGCCCAGCGACCAGATGATGGTCATGCAAGACGAGATCTTCGGACCCATCCTGCCCATCCGCACCTACCGCGTGCTCGACGATGCCATCGCCCAGGTCGAGGCCCGGCCGCGGCCGCTGGCTCTTTATTATTTCGACACCGATTCGCGGCGCATCGAACGAGTGCTCCGGGAAACCATCTCGGGCGGTGTTTCGATCAACGAGACGCTGCTGCACGTGGCCCAGGAGAACCTGCCGTTCGGCGGCATAGGGGCCAGCGGCATGGGCCGTTACCACGGCTTCGACGGTTTCGAAACCTTCTCGCACAAGAAGGGCGTGTTCCTGCAAAGCCGTCTCAACGGAACGGCGCTGCTGCACCCGCCATACGGCAAGTTGGCCCGCACCATGCTGAAGGCGCTTATCGGCCGGTGAGCGGAACAGGCGCGTTGTTTTCGCGCCGCGAGGCGCTCCGGCTCGGGCTGCTGGCATCGTTGCTGCCAGGCTCCGCCACCGCCGCCACGGGCGGCTTTTTGATGGTCGGGGATCGTGCCCTCTTTGGCGCCTTGGCGCCGGTTTTGCTGGCCGGTGCATTGCCCATCGGCAAGGATCGGGCAGCAGCTATCGAGGTGGTGGTAGCTGGCGTCGAGCGCGCCGTTGCCGGTCTGCCGCCGTCCACTCAGGCCGAACTTCGGCAGCTTTTCGACCTCCTCGGCTTTGCCCCCACACGGTTGCTGTTGACGGGACTGTGGGGCGACTGGCCCGAAATTTCGCCCGAGCGGTTGGACGCTTTTCTCGTCGACTGGCGGCAAAGCTCGATAGGGCTTCTGCGCGTGGCCTACTTCGCGCTGCATGAGCTGGTCTTCGCAGCCTGGTACGGCAATCCGCAATCCTGGTCGCGCATCGGCTATCCCGGGCCGCCGGAGTTGTCATGACCGGATTGCTCCCGGGTCCCCACAACGTTTTCGACGGCAGCGCCTTCGCCGACGACCTGCGGCTTGCGGCCGATGTCGTCGTGGTCGGCAGCGGTGCCGGCGGTGCCATGGCGGCCGAGGTGCTGGCCCGGGCCGGGCTCGAGGTCGTGATGGTGGAGGAGGGGGGCTACAACCGGTCCGCCGACTTCACTCTGCTGGAGGCCGATGCCTACCAAGAGCTTTACCAGGAATCGGCCAGCCGCAAGACGGCCGACAAGGCCATCAGTGTGCTCCAGGGCCGCACTGTCGGCGGCTCGACCACAGTGAACTGGACAACCAGTTTTCGCACGCCGGCGCAGACCCTGGGCCATTGGGCCGAAGTCTGGAACGTAGCGGGCCTGGACCCCGGCGATTTGGCGCCCTGGTTCGCGGCCGTCGAGCAGCGCCTGGGCATCGAGCCCTGGGACTTCGCGCCCAACACCAACAACGCCGTCTTGGCCCGCGGCGCCCAGCGTCTGGGCTGGCGGCACGGCATCATCAGCCGCAACGTGCGCGGTTGCAGGGATCTCGGCTATTGCGGTTTGGGCTGCCCGGTTGATGCCAAGCAATCGATGCTGCTGACGGCGGTGCCCGGTGCGCTCGCGGCCGGGGCGACGTTGCTCACCCGGGTCAGGGCCGAGCGCGTGCTGCAGCGCCGCGGCCGCGTCCACGGTCTTGAATGCCGGGCTCTGGAGCCTCGCGGCATTCTCCCCAACGGCCATCGTGCCATCATCACCGCGCGGCACGTGGTGGCGGCCGGCGGTGCCATCGGCAGTCCGGGATTGCTGCTGCGCTCGGCGCTGCCCGATCCCCATCACCGCCTGGGCAAGCGCACCTTTCTGCATCTGGTCAACGTTTCCTCGGCGCTGATGCCGGAGCCGGTGCGCGCTTTTGAGGGCGCGCCGCAATCGATCTACAGCGATCAGTTCCTGTGGCCTGACGGCGCTGACGGCAAGGTCGGCTACAAGCTAGAGGTGCCGCCGATGCATCCGCTTTTGGGGGCCACGGTGTTTCGCCTGCATGGGCTGCTGCACGCCGAGAAGATGGCTCGCTTCGCCGACACCCAGGCCGTGATCGCCTTGATGCGCGACGGCTTCCATGCGGACGAGCCCGGCGGTACGGTGCGGTTGCGAGATGACGGCAGCCCCGAGCTCGACTACCGGCTCAACGGGCGCCTCGCGGACGGGCTCAAGCGCGCCTACCTCTCGATGGCCGAGCTGCAGTTCGCCGCCGGTGCCGAAAGCGTGCTGCCGCATCACACCGAGGCCCAACCCTACAGCTCCTGGACCGAGGCCCGCCGGGCCATCGCCGGGCTGACGATGGCGCCTCACCACGCCGGGCTCTTTTCGGCTCACGTCATGGGCGGCTGTGCCATGGGCCAGGATCCCAAGACAGCGGTGGTCGACAGCAGCGGCCGCCACCATCAGGTGCAGGGGCTTTCGGTAATCGACGGCTCCCTTTTTCCCACCAGCTTGGGCGTCAACCCGCAGCTCACGATCTATGCCCTGGCAAGCAAGCTGGCGACGGAGCTGGCGCAGGATTTGGGCGGCCGCTGATGAGCAAGGCCTCGGGCCGGGAAACAGCAGTATTCCCGGAGAGAATATATTGGTTGATGCAGTCGATACCCTATTTGGAAGGCAAGGATCCATGTCTGCAGAACTGAACGAATACGACCAACGCCCGCGCCAAGGGTGGGCCCATGTAAAGGGCAAAACGGAGCCGGAATTGTGGCGACGAACGATTCCGGATGTGTTCAAGCAAACCGTCGCTGCCTACGCGGAGCAGGAGGCAGTAGTCTTCGTCGAGCAAGGCATCAGGTGGAGTTGGTCGGAGTTCGATACAAAGGTCGATGCCNTGGCAGCCGGTCTTTACGGGCTTAGCCTGCGCACCGGAGACCGGGTCGGCATCTGGTCTCCGAATCGCTACGAATGGCTGTTAACCCAGTTCGCCACGGCGCGCCTGGGTGTCGTGCTGGTGACAATCAATCCCGCCTACCGTCTGACGGAAGTAGAATACGTCCTCAACAAAGTCGGCTGTGCCGCTTTGGTAACAGCGGCCAGCCACAAGACCAGCGACTATGTCGGCATGCTTCAGACATTGGCTCCCGAGCTCGCGAACTGCTCGCCCGGTGCGCTCACGGCAGCAAAGTTGCCCGATCTGAAAACCGTCATTCAGATGGGCGACGATCCGGTGCCCGGCATGCTCGGCTTCGAACAGGTGGTGGCCAGCGGTCATGATGTCGATGTCGATCTCGACGCCATTTCTGCCGCTCTCGACCCCGATGACCCGATCAACATCCAGTTCACCTCCGGAACCACGGGTGCACCCAAGGGGGCTACGCTGACCCATACGAATATTGTCAACAACGGCCGCTTCGTGGTGAGCGCCCAGAAGTTCACCGAGCACGACCGTCTGTGCATTCCGGTGCCGCTTTATCATTGTTTCGGCATGGTGATGGGCTCGCTAGGCTGCGTGACGACAGGCGCCACCATGGTGTTTCCGGCAGAAGCATTCGACGCCGATTCGGTACTGAAGGCTCTGGCCGAGGAGAAATGCAGCGCTGTCTACGGCGTGCCAACCATGTTTGTCGGCATGCTGCAGCATTCGGATCTGGCCCAGTTCGACTTTTCAGCGCTGCGTACCGGAGTGATGGCTGGCGCGCCTTGTCCGATCGAGGTCATGAAGCGTTGTGTGAACGAAATGAACCTGTCGGAAATGACCATTGCCTATGGCATGACGGAGACCAGTCCGGTCTCCTTCCAAACCGCCGCAGACGACCCACTGGAGCGCCGGGTCTCCACCGTCGGCCGCATCCTGCCGCATGTGGAATGCAAGGTGATCGACGAGACCGGCCTCACCGTCGCGCCCGGACAGCAAGGCGAGCTTTGTACCCGCGGGCCAACGGTCATGAAGGGTTACTGGGGCGATCCTGAGCGCACGGCGGAGGCGATCGACCAGGACGGCTGGATGCATACGGGCGATCTCGCGACAATTGACGACGAGGGCTACTGCAACATCACCGGACGGGTAAAAGACATGCTGATCCGCGGCGGTGAGAACGTCTATCCGAGAGAGGTCGAGGAGTATCTCTATCGCCATCCCGCCGTGCAGGAAGTACAGGTCTTCGGCATTCCCGACCCCAAGTTCGGCGAGGAGGTTTGCGCCTGGATCGTGCTAAAAGCCGGTGAGACCGCCAGCGAGGAGGACATCAAGGCTTTCTGCCGGGATCAGATCGCCCACTACAAGATTCCCCGCCACGTGCGGTTTCGCAGCGAACTACCTATGACGGTTACCGGCAAGGCTCAGAAGTTCAAAATGCGCGATTCGATGATCGAAGAACTCGACGTGGAAGTCGAAGGCACCGCCTGACGGACGAGAGCATTTCTTACCGCGTTCCGGCTTGCGAGGAAATTGGCACATGAACAACCCCGACGATGTCCTGCTCATCCAGCGCGACCCTCAGGTCCTGCGCCTGACGGTCAACCGGCCCGAGCGGCGCAACGCGCTAACGGTGCCGGTATTTTCCGCCTTGCGTGGGGCGCTCACGGAAGCCGAGGAGGACCCCGAAATTCGCGCCATCGTCCTCACCGGCGCTGGCGACAAAGCCTTCTCGGCCGGTGCCGATCTCAAGCCCGATACCGAATACAGCCCCCTGGAGCGCGGCACCCAACGCCTCAACCATCCCATCGTCGACCTCTTTCACGTCGTCGAGGGGCTGAGCAAGCCGTTGGTCGCCCGGGTCAACGGCCACGCCATGGCCGGTGGCATGGGGCTGTTGGCCATGTGCGATTTGGCTGTGGCGGTGGATGACGCCAAGTTCGCCCTGCCCGAAGCGCGCATCGGATTGTTTCCGCTGCTCATCAATACCTATTTGCAACGCCTGCTGCCTTACCGCACGCTGATGGAGCTCTGCCTGACGGGCGAGGCGATCTCGGCCCAGCGGGCGGCCGAGATCGGCCTGATCAACCACGTCGTACCGCGGGCCGAGCTCGACGCCCGGGTCGACGAGTTGCTCGCAAGCATCGTTGCCAACGCCCCCCAGGCGGTGCGCCGCGGCCGCCTGGCCATGCGCGCCATGCGCGACATGGGGCTTGGCGAATCCTTCGCCTTCGCCCAGACGGAAGTGATTGGCATGTTCAACGACCCCGACTTCGACGAGGGCATAGCCGCCTTCAACGAAAAGCGTCCGCCGCGCTGGAGTTCGTAAGGGTACCGGGAGCAATTGGCGTTTGCTTTCGGCATCCGTGCGTGCGCGGTGCACCTGAAATCAGGCAACGGTGGGGAGGGGCTCGAAGCGACCCTCGTGATCCCTTCCAGACATAGCCCCGGATCACGAATTTTCCCTCGTCTTGTAGATCGGTAACGTCGTTTTCGCTGCGATCGGGAGGCGATTTCCCAAGCGCAACAATTTGTAACTTTTCAAAATAAAAAAAATCAAAAGCGAAATACTCCGGACATATCGTCGTGCTTTTATGGGAGGCGAGTGAGCAGGAGACGCTCATGGCAGATCGCGGAGATTCGAGTCTTCGGGACCCAAAACGTCAATGATGATCCCGCTAAAAGGGGGAGATCCCCGGCGGAAAACGACTGGGAGAAGGAATGCATCATGGTACTCAATGAATTGATGGGTAAGAGTATTTCCTGGAAATTATTTCCCCTGTTGGTCGCTGGTGTGCTGGCTTGCAGCGCTGGAGCCTGGTTCGGCATTCCGATGTACCTGGAACGAGGCGTGAAGATTGATGCCGTGGCGAACGCCCAGAACACCGTCAAGCAATTCAAGATCCTGCGCAGCTACTACACCAAGAACGTGGTCAAGAAGGTCCTGGCCAGCAAGGCCCTGAAGTACATTGCCAAGGTCGGCTCCATGCGCGCCGCCATCGACAAATTTGGCCGCGCTTGACGGCCCATGGCGGAGGAAAAACGCCTCCAACGCATACTGGATGAAGGCAGGTGCATTTCCGCCGGGGATCTCCCCCTTTTAGCGGGATCATCATTGACGTTTTGGGTCCCGAAGACTCGAATCTCCGCGATCTGCCATGAGCG
>NZDS01000051.1 GCA_002690215.1 Rhodospirillaceae bacterium
CCCTCCCTGACCCTCCCCCGTCAAGGGGGAGGGAAAAAGTAAGGGTCACAGCCAGTTTCGGCTCCCTCCCCCCTTGTGGGGGAGGGGGGGGGGGGGGGGGATGGCGGCAATCGACGCCAGCTGTTCAATTTCTTCACACGCTCTTTCGCGGGAATGACTGTGGGGAGCCGGCCCTACCCCGCGCGGTAGCCGCTCTCCAACTCGGCCACGATGTCGGCCACCGGCGCCACGGATTTGGTGAATCCGACGCCCTGGCCGGCGCTCCAGACGTCCTTCCAGGCCTTCATGGCTGTGGTTTCCTTGATGACGTTGAAGCCCTCGCCGTCATGGCTCTTGGTGTAGCCCGAGGCCTCCAGGCTGGGGCGCAGGAAATTGGCGTCGATACCGGTGACGGCATCGGTAAGCTGAATGTCATCTGCGCTGCTCTCGACCAGCATCTGGCGGTTTTCCGCCGAGGCCTGGCTTTCGCTGGCGGCGATGAAGCGGGTGCCGATGTAGGCGAAATCCGCGCCGATTGTCTCGATGGCCCGAATGGCGCGGCCATCGCCGATGCAGCCGGCAACCACCAGGGGACCATCGTAGAACTCGCGCACCTCGGGCACGAAGGCGAAGGGGTTGAGCCAGCCGGTGTTGCCGCCGGCTCCGGCGCAAAGCAGGATCAGGCCGTCGACGCCCACCTCGATGGCCTGGCGGGCGTGCTTGAGGCTGGCTACGTCGGCCAGTACCAGACCGCCGTAGGCGTGGATGGGCTCGACCACCGCGGCCGGGCTGCCGACGCTGGCGATGACAAGCGGAATCTTGTGCTCCACTACTATCGCCAAGTCGTCATCGCGTCGCGGGTTGGTGCGGTGGACGACTAGGTTGGCGGCCGGTGGCGCCGCATTGGGCGCCGCTGCCAGTTCGCCATCGATGCGCGTCAGCCAGGCATCCAAGTCTTCCGGCGTGCGGGCGTTGACGGTGGGGAACGAGCCGATGACGCCGGCCTTGCAGCAGGCAATAACCAATTCAGGTCCTGATACCAGGAACATCGGTGCCGCGATCACCGGCAGCCGCATGTCCTGCCGCCAAGCCCTAAGGTCCGACCCCCGTCTATCCGAATCAGCCACGTATGCTCTCCTGCCTTTCACGTTTTGGCGCCGGCGCAGCATACAGGCGCGGCACGTTATCGACTACACTGCCGGTCGCACGATCGCACGCGTGGCGTGGCTTGAGGAAGGAGAAGTCATGAAAGCTGGGGCCAGAACCCCGCGGGGCCCGGTCGGTGCCGCCGTACCCCTGGTCGACGGACCCGACAAGGTGCTGGGCAAGGCGCGCTACACGGCCGACTTCCATGAACCCGAAGCCCTGCACGCAGCCGTGCTGCGCAGCCCCAGTGCGCACGCCGAAATCGTCGAGCTCGATGTCACGGCGGCCCGAGCGCTCGTTGGCGTGGCCGCGGTGATAACAGGCGAGGTCACGGACGAGGGCTTCGGCATCCTGCCCATCGCGCGCTTCGAGCTGCCGCTGGCGCGTCACAAGGTGCGCTATTGCGGCGAGCCGGTGGCGGCGGTGGCGGCTGAGACGCCGGAGATCGCGGTCCAGGCGCTGGGCCTCATCAAACTCGAGCTGCGTGAGTTGCCGGCCTACGACTCCACGGCCGCCCTGGCCGAAGGCGCCGAGCAGATCAACGTCGAGCGCAAAGGCAACCTCGACCGCCTGGCCGAATACGAGCTGGGCGACGTCGATGCTGCCTTTGCCGCCGCCGACCTGGTACGCGAGGCCACGTTCCACTGCAGCGAGGTCAATCACGCCCAAATCGAGACCCACGCGGCGCTGGCCGAATACGATCCCGACCGCGGCCACTTGACGGTGCACTGCACCACCCAGGTGCCCTACTACGTGCACCTCATGCTGGCCAAGGTGCTGAAGATGGACATGGCCCACATCCGTGTCGTCAAACCTTTCATCGGCGGCGGTTTCGGCAGCCGGGCCGAGGCCCTCAACGTCGAGATCATCGCGGCCCTCCTGGCCCGCGAGGCCGGCGCCAAGGTGCGTCTGGTGCTGAGCCGCGAGGAAACCTTCATCAGCCACCGCGGTCGGCCGGACACTCATCTGCGCTTGAAGATCGGACTGCTTCGCGACGGTACCATCACCGGCGTCGAGCTGGAGAACGACCAGCGCGGCGGCGCCTATAGCGGCTACGGCGTCATCACGCTGCTCTACGCCGGCGCCCTCCTGCACGGCATCTACCGGCTCGACAACGCCCGCTATTTCGGGCGCCGCGTGGTGACCAATACGCCGGCCTGCGGCGCCATGCGCGGCCACGGCACCATCAACGTGCGGTTCGGGTTCGAATCCCTGCTCGACGACATGGCGGCGGAGCTGGGCCTCGATCCCCTGGCGTTGCGCCGGCAAAATTTCCTTTCCGCCCCCACCTTTACGGCCAACGACCTGATGGTGAACTCGTATGGTTTGCCTGAATGCATCGACTGGGTGGAGGCCGCCAGCGGCTGGCAGCAGAAACGAAACGGCGGCCTGGAATCTGGTCCTGGTGGCCCCGAGGGCCACCGGCGCGGCATCGGATTCGCCTGTTCGCACATGGTCACGGGCGCCGCCAAGCCGGTCAACTGGACCGGCGAGCCCCACGCTACGGTCAAACTCAAACTCGACTTCGACGGCCGCCTGACGGTGCTCACCGGCGGTCCCGAAATCGGTCAAGGCTCGTCGACGGTGATGGCTCAGATCGCCGCCGAGGTTGTCGGCGTCGGCCTCGACCGGGTGCGGGTGATATCCAGCGACAGCGATCTCGTGCCCAAGGACAACGGCGCCTATTCCTCGCGCATGACTTTCATGCTGGGGAACGCCACGCTGGAGGCGGCCGACAAGTTGCGGGGAAAACTGGTCGAGGCGGCGGCGCGCAAGCTCGAAGCGGCGCCCGAGGATATCGTGGTGGTCGACGAAAGCTACCGCGCCGCCAGCCAGGACCGGGGGCTTCGCTTTCACGAAGTCGCCGAGGCGGCGCTGGCCGGCGGCGGCACCGTCACCGTCACCGGCAACTACGACACGCCGCCGGAATCCCACGGCGGCAAGAAATATCGAGGTGCCGCCGTCGGTGCCACCATGGGATTCTCGTATGCCGCCGTAGCGGCCGAGGTGACGGTGGACGAGGCTTCCGGCGTGATCACCGTCGACGACGTCTGGGTGGCGCTCGATTGCGGCCGCGCCATCAACCGCCTGGCCGTCGAGGGCCAGATCCACGGTGCCGTATGGATGGGCTTGGCCCAGGCACTTTACGAGGAAACCGGTTACCACTTGGGCCTGCCGACCCGGGCCAATCTGCTCGATTATCGCATCCCGACGATCATGGATTCGCCGCCCATCCACAGCCACATCGTCGAGAGCCTGGATCCCCTGGGACCTTTCGGCGCCAAGGAAGGCAGCGAGGGACCGTTGGCCGGCATCATCGCGGCGCTGGCCAACGCCGTGAAGGACGCCGTGGGCATAAGATTTGGTGAACTGCCGATTACACCCGATAGGGTGCTGGCGGCACAGGAACGCGAAAGACGGAAAGGAAGCTGATGGCAGATCTCAAGTCGGCGCTGGCCTACCCGCCCGAGCGCACGCGGCGGTTCCTGGAAAACGGCGACTGGAGCGACACCATGCCCTCGCAGTGGCTGGCGGAATGGGCCCGCAAGGCGCCCGATCGGCCGGCTGCGCTGGCACCGGGCGGCGGCCTCGGTTTCGCCGAACTCGACGATGGCGTGCGCCGTTTTGCTGCCGGACTGCTGGCCCAGGGCTTCAAGAGGGGCGACGTCATCGGTGTCCAGCTTCCCAACGTACCGGCCATCGTGATCGCCATCTGTGGCATCCAGGCCATGGGCGGCGTACCGGCGCTTCTGCACATGCCCTACCGGGGCGGCGAGTTGGAACCCTTGCTGCGTCACGTCGACGCCCGGGGTGTGGTTTGCCTGGCCGGCCTCGAAGGCTATGACGCGCCGGCCCTGATGGCCGAGATGCAAATAGCCGTGCCCAGCCTCGAACACGTCATCGTGGTCGGCGCTGCGGCTCCGGCCGGCATGTTGGCCTTCGACGACCTCAAGGCCCATGAGCCCGGCGACATCCCCGATCCGCCCGAGCCCGACGATCCGGCGGTGGTGATGTTCACTTCCGGCACCACATCGGCGCCCAAGGCGGTGGTGCATCCCTATCGCACGCTGGTGCTGGACGGCATCAGTTGTGGTCGCGGCTTCCATATCGACGCCGAACAAACGGTGCTTTGTGCGCCGGCCTTCACCCACGCCTTTGGGCTGATCGTGCTGATGGCCATGCTCCAGGCCGGCGCCAGCAACGCCATGATGCCGGCCTACGCACCGCCGGTTCTGGAAGAAACCCTGCTGCGCGACAAGGTGACGATCCTCTTCTGCGGCCCGGCCCACGTGAAGGCAGGCCGCAAGGCGGGGTTCTTCGCTCCTGCCGTCTGTGAGAACTTGCGCCGTGTCTTCATCGGCGGCGCCGTCTGTTTGCCCGAGGTGCTGATCGGCCTGGAAGAGGCCTGCCCGGGCGTCCGCGTCTGCCAGACCTGGGGCATGACCGAGGTGCTGGACATCATCATCGGCCATGAAGACGCGGCCCAAGAAGTGCGGGCGAACAGCATTGGACCGGTGTTCGACGACTGCAATGCTCGCATCTGCGACCCGGACGGCGTCGAGCTCGAGAGCGGTGAGGAGGGCGAGCTCGAGATCCGCAGCCCCTACCAGTTCTACGGCTACCTCGACAACGAAGCAGCCAATGCGCAATCCTTTCGCCCCGGCGGCTGGTACCGCACCGGCGACCTGGCGCGTATCGATGGCGACGGCAACATCACCGTCACCGGGCGGCTCAAGGACGTCATCGTGCGCGGCGGCATCAAGATCAACCCCCTCGACGTCGAGGAACTGATGGAAGCCCACGCCGCCGTGTTGCAGGCCGCTGTGGTCCCCGTGCCCGACGAGGTCTTGGGCGAACGGGCCTGCTTATTCGTGGTGCTGGCGCCGGATCAGGATATGACACTCGAAGACGTGACGGATTACCTGGCCGGCGCCAAGGTCGCCAAGATGTTCTGGCCCGAACGTCTGGTGGTCGTCGATTCCATGCCCATGACGCCGACCCGCAAGGTCATCAAGGGTCGGTTGGAGTTTCCTGCGGAGTAGGGGGAAGGGCGTTTCAGGTTTGTTTTGTTGTCATTCCCGCGGAAGCGGGAACCCAGATTTTGTACCTTTTTTCACTGCCTTTCTCTGGCCATTATCCTGAAAAACCCAACCAAACCTGGGTTCCCGCTTTCGCGGGAATGACGGGGCGCCGCTTACTTCCCGTAACGAAATCGCAACAGCTCGACTGCGTTGTTCTCTCCTAGCAGCTGACCGGGGATGACGATGTGCAGGCTGGGCGCCTCCGCAAAATCGCCGGGTTGGGCCACCACCAGATAGGCCGACAGCGCCGTCTGGCGGCGGCCGCAGCGGCGGTCGCCGCCGCCCGCCTTGGCACCGGCCTCGAGGGCTGCCAGCAGGCGGTCGGCGAGACTGAAGGCCGGATTGCGATGGGCCTTGCGGTAGGCCGCCAGCATGATCTTGGCGAAATTGGCATCAGCCATGATGTTGCCCTGTACCGAGACGCCATAGGCTTGCAAATCGGCGTGTGCTTCCGCTGTCTCGCCGCCAGTGAAACCGGCCGGTTGACCGGCATGAGCCAGCGAGACCACGCCGTATTGCTGCCGGGCAGCGCTGCCATCGAACCAGATGTCGGAGATTGTGGCGACGATCTCCTTCGGGCTGTGCCCCTGCCTGAGCAACTCGACGCCCTTCCTGCGGGCCACCGGGTTGGAGGCGGCCTGGGCCACGATCACGCCCTTGCCCGGCACGATGCCAACGATGCCACCGACCGAATTGGTGCAAGAGGCACCGGCGCTGCCGACCTCGCCCGAGGCCGTGTCGACAGCGACGATGGACCAGGTAGCCAGGGCCGGCGCGGACGGTAGCAGCAGGAGCGCCACCAGAAGCCAGCAAAAGGAGCAGCGCGCTGCCATCAAAACACCCCATTCTCGCGCATGGTGGCGATTTCGTCGTCGTCGTAGCCCAGGCTGCGCACAATCTCGTCGTTGTGCTGGCCCATCTCGGGAAGATCGAAGCTCAACTGTCCCGGCTCGTCCAGGAATTTTATCGGGATCCCGATGTGCTCCCAGCCGCGGTGGTCCTCGACGACCATGCCGCGGTGTCGGGCCTGGGGGTCGTCGGCCGCCTCGCGCAGCGTCTGCACCGGGGCGAAGGCGCAGNNGACGTCGGCGAAGAACTCGACCCATTCAGCCTGGCTTTTGCTGCGGAAGGTTTCGGTCAGGAATTCGCGCACCGGGTCCTGGTTGGGCCCGGGCGGTGGCTTGCAGAGATCATAAAGGTCCGGCCGGCCGAGTTTTTCCAATACGTTCTTGGCGAAGTGGAGCTCCGATGCGCCCATCACGACGAAGCGGTCGTCCTGGGTTTCGTAGATGCCGTACATGGCGTAGCCGCCCCAGGGGCGCTGGTCCTTGACCACGGGCTGGCGTTTGTTGGCCAGTACCTCGCCCAGGTTGTTGGGAACGGCCGCCATCATGGCGTCCATCATGGCCATATCGAGATAATCGCCGCGCCCCGTCTCCTGGCGCCGCAACAGCGCCATCAGCACGCCCGAAAGCGCCATCATGGAAGACAGGATATCGGCCGTGGCGGTGCCGGGAACGGCTGGCTTTCCGTCGGCGCCCAGCGTCACGCTGATGATGCCGGCCAGGGCCTCGGTGGCCAGGTCGTGGGCCGGCCGGCGCACGTAGGGTCCGTCCTGACCGAAAGCCGAGATCGAGCAATAGACTATGTGGGGGGCGCGGGCCGTGACCTCTCGGTAGCCCACTCCCAGGCGCTCGACGACACCGGGGCGGAAGGCCTCGACGAAGACGTCGCAGCTCTCGGCCAGACGCAGCAGGATCTCGCGGCCCTCATCGGTCTTGAGATTGAGCTGCAGCGACTTCTTGCCGCGGTGGGTATTGGCGAAGAAGACGGAAACGCCGTCGCGCTTGAGATCGATCTCGCGGTTGGGCTCGCCGGCCCCGGCCGGTTCGATCTTGATTACCTCGGCGCCGTGATCGGCCATCATCTGGGTCAGCAACGGACCGGGCAGGAAGAGCGAAAGGTCGAGGACGCGAATTCCTTCGAGTTTCATGATGATTGTTCCTGGACCAGAGACTCAGACCGCGCCGCAATCCCTGAGCGCCGTGATCTCGTCGTCGCTGTAACCCAGCTCGCGCAGGATATCGTCGCTGTCGGCCCCCAGCTTGGGACCGGGGCGGGCCGGAAGCTCCTCGTCGAGGCGGATTGGGCTGGCGATCAGCTTGAGGTCGGGATGGTCGGGGTGGTCGACGCTTTGTACGCCGCCGCGCTGACGGAAAAAGGGATTGTCGAGCGCTTGGGCGATGTCGTTGACGGGCGCGCAGGGGAGCGCACCTGCGAATACATCGATCCAATCGGCGGTCGCCTTGGCCGACAATATCTCGTCCAGCACCTCGGTCAGCTCTTCGCGATTTTCGTGGCGATCGGCGTAGGTGCGGAATCGCGCATCTTCGACCAGCTCGGGCCGTTCGATGCGCTGGCAGAGGATCTCCCAGAATTTCTGGGTCTGGGCCATGACGAAGATCCAGCCGTCGCCGGTGCGGCAAAGCTGCGACGGCGCCACGTAGGGATGGCCCGATCGCGCCACCCGCTCGGTGACCAGGCCCTCGTTGAGGTACCAGACCCCGGGATAGGTGAGCTGGTGCATGGCGACGTCGTAGAGCGAGACATCCATATCGCGGCCCTGACCGGACTGGCGCGCCGCCATGATGCCGGCCAGCAGCGCGAAGGCCGCCGTCATGCCGGTCATGAAGTCGACCATGGAAAGGCCGAAGCGGGCGGGCGGGCTGTCGGGCTCGCCGGTAACCGAGAGAAAGCCGGCCTCGGCCTGCATGAGGTAATCGTAGCCAGGCCAGTCGCGGCGCTCGCCCTCGCGGCCGTAGGCCGAGATGTGGGCGCAAACCAGGCGCGGATTGTGTTCCTTCAAGTGCTCATAGGTAATTCCCAGCTTGCCGGGCTGGTCGCCGCGCAGGTTGTCGATCAGGCCGTCGGCGCTGGCCACCAGGCGGCCCAGCACCTCGCGGCCGCGGTCGTGTTTGAGGTCGAGCGAGAACGAGCGCTTGTTGCGGTTGAAGCTTTGGAAGTATTGCGAATCGTGATCGCCCAGGAAGTAGGGCCCGCCCTCGCGTGCCGTGTCGAAGCCGCCCTCGAGGTGCTCGATCTTGATGACGTCGGCACCCAGGTCGGCGAAGCTTCCCGAGCCATAGGGCCCGGCGCCGAAACGCTCCAGCGCCAGCAGCCTGATGCCCTCCAGCGGCAGGCTCATACCGGGTTCCTGGCAATCAGTTGGCGGGCGATGATGATGCGCTGCATCTCGTTGGTGCCCTCGCCGATGCACATCAAGGGCGCGTCGCGATAGAGGCGTTCGACGGGAAACTCGGTCGAATAGCCGTAGCCACCGAAGACGCGCATGCACTCGGTGGCGTTTTCCAGCGCCGCTTCCGAGGCATAGAGTTTGGCCATGCCGGCCTCCATATCGCAGCGCTCGCCGCTGTCGTAGGCCTTGGCCGCGAATTCCGTGAGCAGCTTGGCGGCGTGGCAGCGCGTGGCCATGTCGCCGAGTTTGAGTTGGATCGCCTGGTGCTGGCAAATCGGCTTGCCCATGGTCTCGCGCACCTGGGAATAGGCTGTGGCCTCCTTCAGCGCCGCATTGGCCAGTCCAACGCCGCGGGCGGCGACGTTGATGCGGCCGAGCTCCAGCCCGCCGACGGCATGATGGAAGCCGTGACCTTCGGCGCCACCAATAAGATTATCGGCCGGCACGCGGTAATCCCCGAACACCAGCTCGGCCGAATCGATGCCCTTGTAGCCAAGCTTCTTGAGCTTGCGGCTGACCGTGAAGCCCGGGCCTTTTTCCGCCACGAACATGGTCATGCCACGGTGCCGGGGTTCGGCGTCCGCGTCTGTCTTGGTCAAAAGCGCCACGCAGCCGCCTTCGATGCCGTTGGAGATCCAGGTCTTGGTGCCGTTGATGACGTAGTCGTCGCCATCGCGCACCGCCTTGGTGCGAATTGCCTGTAGGTCGGTGCCGCAGTTGGGCTCGGTCAACGCCAAAGCCCCACGCAGCTCGCCGGTGGCGAAGCGCGGCAGGAAGCGGCGTTTTTGCTCCTCGGTGCCGAAGCGTTCCACCGCCGCCGCCATGATCAGGTGCGAATTGAAAATGCCGGTCAACGACATCCAGACCTCGGAGATGGTGGTGACGATCTTGGCGTAGGTGGCGGCGGGCAGGCCCAGGCCGCCGTATTCCTGGGCGATGGTGGCGCCGAAAAGGCCGAATTCCTTCATGCGCTCGACCATCTCGTGGGGGTATTCGTCGGCCGCCTCCAAGGCCATCACCTTGTCCACCACATCGCGCTCAAGCCAGCGCCCGATGACATCGAGGATCTGGGTCTCATCCTCGGGCGAAAAGGCCTCACCGGTCCGGTTGAGGATTTCGTCTGCCATGATCAGGTCCCTTCTGCTGCCGCAGCCGCCGCCATCTTGTCGTCGACGCTGTGGCCCCGCTTGGGCACCAGTACGGTGCGCTTGTAGCTCATCACCAGCGTGCCATCCTGTTTGTGGGCACGGGTCTCGACGGTGACGATGCCTTGGGTTGGTCGAGAGCTTGATTCGCGCTTTTCCAAAACCTCGGATTCGGCCGTCAAGGTGTCGCCATTGAAGACCGGAGCCGGCATGCGGATGTCGGTCCAGCCCAGATTGGCGATGGCCTTCTGGCTGATGTCGGAGACGCTCATGCCGGCGACGATGGAGACGGTGAGCGCGCTGTTGACGACGATCTGGCCGAATTCCGTGTGGCGGCAATATTCGGCGTCGAAGTGCAGCGGGTGCTGGTTCATGGTCAGCAGCGTGAACCAGGTATTGTCGGCCTCGCTTATGGTGCGCCCAGGACGGTGTTCGTAGACGTCTCCTTNGTTGAAGTCCTCGAAGCAGCGACCGAACGATTCGCGATAGCGGTTACCGCCGACGGCAACGGATTCACGGCTCATGACGGGGCCCTCCCTGACCGGATGTGGGAAACTGTCTTTAGAATTCTGGAGAGCCGCCGGTAACCTGTCAAATTGGCTGGTCACGAATTACAGGTTAGGGTCATCAGGTTGGTACCAACATGACCGAAGCCGATCTGGTTCACCTCGATATCGCAGCGCTGGCCGGGCTGATCAGCACTCGTGAGGTTTCGCCGGTCGAGGTCGCGACGATCTACTTGGAGCGCATCGAACGGCTGGATCCACATCTCGGTGCTTTCATCCCCCATTTCCCAGATGAACTCGTTAATCGATGCCCTGAGATNGAGATTATGCTATAAGAATCAATATGTTGAGGAGTTGATGGAGTAGTTGGCATGGCACACCCGATGGGTTTTGGATCGGGTCGATTATCGGATACCAGATGTTCCAATGTTACTACTAAAGAGAGTCAAACAATAGGAAACAATAATGAATCA
>NZDS01000052.1 GCA_002690215.1 Rhodospirillaceae bacterium
CCGGTCAGACCTATGTGGTATATGGCACCACCACGCCGCCGGGGGCGCTGGATCTTTCCAATCTCGACGGCACCAACGGCTTCCAAATAAACGGTGCCGCCGGCTCTGAACAGTCGGGTTTCTCCGTCGCTTCGGCCGACATCAACGGTGACGGCAAGGACGACCTGATCATCGGCGCGCCGTTCGGCAGCTCCAGCGCCGGCGACGTCTATGTGATTTTCGGCGCTACCGGAATCCCCGCCAATTTCAATCTCTCCGACCTCAACGGCACCAACGGCTTCCGGTTCGATGGTGGGAGTGGCAAGACCGGTTATTCGGTGAGCTCGGCCGGCGACGTCAACGGCGACGGCATCGAGGATATGCTCGTCGGCGCCCCGAATTACCGTTCCAGCGCTGGTGCCGCCTATGTTGTCTTCGGCGATACCTCGATCGGATCCGACGGGTTGATCGAGCATTCCGACCTCAATGGCACCACCGGATTCCGCGTGGACGGCTTCTCTAGCAGCGACTTGGCCGGCTTCCATGTCAGCAGGGCCGGCGACGTAAACGGCGACGGCTACGATGACTTCATCATCGGGGCCTGCGGGGCCAACAGTTCTGCCGGCTCGAGCTTCGTTGTCTTCGGGGCCGCCAGCTTCAGTTCCTCGTTCCAGATCTCCGAGCTCAATGGCAGCACCGGCTTTCGCCTGAACGGCATTGACGCCAGTGACCAGAGCGGCATTTCGGTCAGTCAGGCCGGCGACATCAACGGCGACGGATATGCCGATCTGCTGGTCGGTGCCAACCTGGCTGATGGCGGTGGCGACGCCAGCGGCGAGGCCTATGTGGTGTTCGGCAAGGCCAGCGGCTTCTCTGCGACCATCAATCTCACTGACCTCGACGGCACCAACGGCTTCCGTATCGACGGGGCCAGCGCCGGCGACAATGCGGGCCAGGCCGTCAGCGGGATCGGCGACGTCAACGGCGATGGATACGACGACTTCGTGGTCGGCGCCTACAAGGGTGGCACCGGCGGCGAGACCTACATCATATTTGGCAACAGTACTGTAGGCTCGACCGGGTCCCTCGAACTGAGCACCTTGACTACCAGCCAGGGTTTCCGGCTGGACGGCGCCGCTTCGGGTGACTATGCCGGCCGTGCTGTATCGGGTGCGGGCGATTTGAACGGTGACGGTTTCGACGACGTGCTGGTCGGGGCCCCCCACGCCGATCCCAGCAGCAATTCCAACTCAGGCCAGGCGTTCGTGTTCTACGGCGGAAATTTCACTGGAGCCGTGACCCATCAAGGGACCAGCAGTGCCGATTCGCTAACCGGTACGAGTGGCGCCAACGTCATGGTGGGCGGTGGTTCCGGCGACGCCATCGTCGGCAATGGCGGTGCCGACGTTATGCGCGGCGGTGCGGGCGACGACTCTTTGACCGCCAGCGACCTCACTTTCCTGCGCATTGATGGCGGCAGCGGCAGCGACAAGCTGGTGCTTGCCGGCTCAGGCCACAGCCTCAACCTGACCACCACACCGAACACCAAAATCACCAGTATCGAGCAGATCGACATTAACGGATCTGGTGCCAATACGATCACCCTCAATCTGGGCGACGTACTTGATATGTCCGATACGGTAAGCAGCAACCGCACGCAATTGCTCATCGACGGCGGTGCCGACGACACCGTGACGTCCACCGGCCAGAGCTGGTCGGCCAGCGGTACCACCTCTGTGAGCGGCAACACCTACAACGTCTTCGTCTCGGGCAACGCCCAGTTGCTCGTAGACACCGACATCGGTACCCAGACGATCAACTAGCCCCAACGGGCCGCTTGGGCGACAATGGCGGCCATGAGCACCCGCGAATACACGCCCGGCAGCGATAGCGCCGAAACTCCGACAGTCGAGATTTCCGGCTCACGCCAGTTCACGGCCTGGCTGGCGGAGCAGAACCTCAGCCTTGCCTTCACTACCTATCGTGCCGGCAAGCTCTTCCTCATCGGCCTCAATGCTGACGGGAAGCTTTCCATTTTCGAGCGCACCTTCGAGCGCTGCATGGGGCTCTTCGCCAGCCAGAGCGGTTTGGTGATGTCGTCGCTCTACCAGCTTTGGCGCTTCGAGAACGCCCTGCCGGCGGGTGAGATGCACGATGGTTACGACCGTGCCTACGTGCCCCAGGTGGGCTACGTCACGGGTGATCTCGATATCCACGACGTGGCGCTCGACCCAAACGACCAACCGATCTTCGTCAATACCTTGTTCAGTTGCCTGGCGACTACCGACGATCGCCACAGCTTCACGCCGCTTTGGCAGCCGCCCTTCATCAGCAAGCTGGCGGCCGAGGACCGTTGCCATCTCAACGGCCTGGCGCTGCACGAAGGCCAGCCGCGCTTCGTCACCGCGGTGTCGCAATCCGACGTGGCCGACGGCTGGCGCGATTTTCGCCGTGACGGCGGCTGCGTCATCGACGTGCCCAGCAGCACCGTCATTGCCGGCGGCCTCTCGATGCCGCATTCGCCGCGCATCTACCAGGGGAAGCTCTGGATGCTCGATTCCGGCAATGGCAACTTCGGCTTTCTCGATCTCGATACGGCCAAATTCGAGGCCGTCACCTTCCTGCCCGGTTACGGCCGCGGTTTGGCCTTTCACGGCGACTTTGCCGTCGTCGGGCTGTCGCTGCCGCGCGGCACACGAACCTTCGAGGGCCTGGCGCTGGAGGAAAACATGGCGGCCAAGAACGTCGAGCCGCGCTGTGCTTTGCATGTTATCGATCTTCGGACCGGCGATGCCGTGCACTGGTTGCGCATCGACGGCATCGTCGAGGAACTTTACGACGTCATCGCCATGCCCGGTGTGCGTCGTCCCATGGCGATCGGTTTCAGGACCGACGAGGTGCGGCGGGTGATCACCGTAGGTGAGGGGCCGGAGGTGGAACCTTCGTCCGCCCCGCCCACCCCGGCAGGGCTTAATTCTCCGTTGGTGTCCTGACCTTCGACCAACCCCTTAGTCACTGATGGAAAAGGTTTTTTTTGCCACCGATTGAGTTATAGTATGACCATGAAAATGGCATATTTTGGGGCGGATTCTGTTATGAATTCAGTGAAATTTCTCGCTTCAGCCAGGCGCATGGCAGCTCCGACGGCAATTTCTCTGGCAGCATTCGCGGTTTTTGCGGCCGGCGTTCGGCCGGCGCTTGCCGATTCGCTCGAAGATGCCACCGAAAAGGCAGTGCGCACGCATCCCACCGTGATGGCGGCGCGGGCCTTCAAGGACTCGGCCGGAGAGAATGTCGGCCAGGCCAGGGCCGGATTTTTCCCGACCGTCGATTTCCGCGGCACCAGCGGCTATGCCCGCACCAACAACTCCACCACCCGGGGTACGGGAGGGCACAGCCAGGCCAGCGCCTTCATGTGGCGCGGCGAGAGCAGCCTGACCTTTAGCCAATTGTTGTGGGACGGCTGGGGCACCAGCAACGGGGTCGAAGCAGCCGAGGCGCGCGTCGATGTCTCGCGTCACCAGGTTCTCAATGCCGGCGAGCAGATCGGCCTGCGGGCCGTGAGTTCCTATCTCGATCTCGATCGCAATCGCGAATTGGTGCGGCTGGCCGGGGAAAACGTCACGATCCACGAAAAGTTGGTCAAGGACGTCAAGCTCAAGGCCGAGTCCGGGGGTGGCAACGAGGCCGACGTCAACCAGGCCGAAGCGAGGCTGGCGCTGGCCGGGGCCACGGTCGACCAGTTCAAGGGCACGCTCAGGGATGCCGAGGCGGCCTATCTCGAGGCCATCGGCGAGCGGCCGGGCGACACCGTCAGGCCGCCGGTGCCGGCCCCCGAGGCGCTGCCTGCCGATGTCGACAGCGCCGTCAAAGTGGCGATGGTGAACAGCCCCACGGTCAACACCGCGGTGGCCAACGTCGGGGCTATGAAAAAAGAATTGGCCAGCGTCCGGGCCGCGCTGATGCCGCGCCTGAGCTTGGACCTGGGCGGCGTGCGCAACGAGAACGCCGGTGGCGTCAAAGGCCCCAACAACGACTTCACCGCCCAGCTCGTGTTGACCTACAACCTCTTCCGGGGCGGTGGCGATGCAGCGCGTATCCGTTCGACCAGCGCGCTGCTGCGCGAGGCGACGCTGCGTGAGCTGGAAGCGCGCCGGACGGTCGAAGCCACCACGCGTTTCAGCTACCACGCCCTGATCACCGCCCGTGACCGGCTGCCGACACTGCGCGACCATGTCTCGGCCAGCGACAAGGTGGTGAAGGCTTTCACCGAACAATTCAAACTTGGCAAGCGTTCGCTGCTCGATCTGCTCGATGTCGAAGGCGAGCTGTTCCAAGCCAAGGGCGCGTTGGTCAACGGCGAAGTGGCGTTGATGGTGGCCCACTACCGGGTCTTGGCGACCATGGGCGAGTTGCGCCAGAGCATGGGCATCGAGAGCGCAGCCGTGGGTGGCACCGATGCCGCCACGCTGGTTGCTGACGCGTCGCCAGCGACGGCCACAGAGAGGGAGACCGAGAAGGTAGCCGCGGCGAAGGAAGCCGCTGCTGAGAAAGCCGCTGAAGCCAAGGCGGTCGAAGAGGAAGCTGCCAAAATCGCCGAGGCGAAGGCGGCCGAGGTGAAGGCGGCCAAGGAGGCTGAGGCAAAAGCGGCCGAAGAGGCAGCTGCCAAAGTCGCCAAGGCGAAAGCGGCCGAGGTGAAGGCTGCCAAGGAGGCCGAGGCAAAAGCGGCCGAAGAGGCGGCTGCCAAAGTCGCCGAAGAGAAAGCGGCCGAGGTGAAGGCTGCCAAGGAGGCCGCTGAGCAAGAGGCCGCCCAAGCAAAGGCAGCCGAAGCCGAGCCCGCCGAGACCAAATCCGCCGAAGCGCGCATCGTGCCGCCGCCGGAGCTGCTGGCGCGCGAGGCGGCTGAGACGGCCAAGCGCGAGGAGGAGTTGCGTTTGGCCGTGGAACGGGAGGCCGACCAGAAAGCCGAGGCCGAACGCCAAGCCGCCAAGGCCGCCGAAGTCGAACGCAAGGCCGAGGCGAAACGCAAGGTGGCTGAAGCCGAACGGAAGGCCGCGGAGGCCGAGCGCAAGGCTGCCGCTGCCGCCGAGGCGGAGCGCCAGGCCGCCGCTGCCGCCGCTGCTGCCGCCCAGGCGCGAAACAAAAAGGCAGCCGAGGCTGCCGCCGCCATGAAGAAGGCGGCCGCTGCCCAGGCCCGCGCCAAGCAGAGTGAGATTGCCGCCGCGACGCCCAAACGGGCTTTCTCCAAGGTGCCCCAGGATGAGGCCCTGGAGGCCGGACTGGATGCTTACATGGCCCGGGACTATCGCGTGGCCATGGATTATTGGCTGCCCCAGGCCCGGGCCGACGACGCCAACGCCCAATTCCTCGTCGGCGGTCTCTACCACGATGGTGCCGGCGTCATGGCCGACCCGGTGGCGGCCTATTTCTGGTGGGCCCTGGCCGCCCACAAAGGTCACGGCAAAGCCGAAAGCATGTTGGCGGCACTGGTCACCGAGATGCGTCCCGATCAGGTTGCCGAGGCCCGGCGCCTGCGTCGCGACTGGCAGCCGATCAACTAGGAAACAGGCTGCTGGAGGCCGGGGAGGCAATATGGCGATCACACGTAACCACACCACCGGCCGTATGAGCCAGTGCGTCGTGCATGGCGACACGGTCTACCTGGCGGGACAGGTGGCGAACGATCCCGAGACCGGGGCCGGCGATCAAACGCGGCAGGTCCTGGAAAAGATAGACGGCCTGCTGGCCGAGGTCGGCAGCGACAAGTCGAAGTTGCTGTCAGCGCAGATCTGGCTCACCGACATCCGCGACTTCGCGGCCATGAACGAGGCCTGGGATGCTTGGGTACCCGAGGGCCAAGCGCCGGCTCGGGCCACCGGCGAGGTGCGCCTGGCGCGTCCCGAGTTCCGCGTCGAAATCATCGTCGTCGCCGCCAAATAGGGGCTCCCTCCCGCTTCCGGCCCTGGCGGCCGAATGTCAATGGCTGTTTCTAAACGAACAATCCGGCGTCTGCGCACGGTTTTCGTGCTGGCGCTGGTTATGGCGTTGCTTGTCCTGGGCACGGTCTTTCTCTCCAGCGCCGTACTCGATCAGCCGGTCTCAGACCGCAACCTGATCGAAGCCGTGGTTCTTGGTGGCCTGATCGGCGGCCTGCTGGCGGCTTATGAGCTGCTGCTGGTCGAGGGGCGTTATGGCGGGTGGATTCGGCGCGCCCACTTTGCGCTGTCGCTGGGCCTCAGCGCCGTCGTCTATCTGGTTGTCATTCCCGGCACCATTCTGCTTTACGAGGCCTGGGCCTACGGCAACGACGATCCCAACACCTACATGGGTTTCGCTATCGATCACGATCTTGCCGTGGTGCTCGACGTGGTCTCCGGTATCGCCATCTTTTCGCTGTTGCTGTTCGTCATTGCCATGCGGCGCGCAGTCGGTGGGCACGAGATGGCGAACATTCTGCTCGGCCGCTACCGGCGTGGCATAGCCGAGCAACGCGTGTTCATGTTCGTCGATTTAGAAGATTCGACCCGCCAGACGGAAAGGTTGGGCGACCTGGGCGCCTATCGCTTGATCTCGATGTTCTTCTTCGACATCGATGAAGCCATCCTCGATTTCGAGGGCCGGGCGCACCGTTACGTCGGCGACGAGGTCGTGATTAGCTGGCCACTGGCGCAGGGTCTCAGGAATGTCAACGCACTACGCTGCTTCTTCGCCATCGAGGAAATCATCGAACGCCGCGCCAGCCGCTATCAAGCCGCTTTCGGTGTCGTGCCGAAGTTTCGGGCAGGACTCCATTGCGGGCCCGTTATCGTCGGCCAGAGCGGCGATTCACGCCGCCAGGTGGCGCTGTTTGGCGATACCGTCAACACCACAGCGCGGCTGGAAAAAAGAAGCCGCGAGTTGGGCTGCCGTTTGCTGGCGTCGGCGGACTACATCGAGCGCGCGAGCCTGCCCGATGAGTTTGAGGCCAGCTCGTTGGGCAACTTTCAACTGCGTGGCCGCCAGCAAGAGATCGAACTTTTCGATGTCCGCCGGCGCCCCCCAGTCACTACAACTGCTTAGCTAACGTCTAGTGCGATTCGCGCGGCACCGCGGCGCCGCGGTTGCCCACCAGGAAGTCCATGTCGCAGCCCTTGTCGGCTTGCAGCACATGGTCGACATAGAGCTGTTGATAGCCGCCGCGCATCGAAGGCTCTGGTGCCGACCAGGCCTGGCGGCGGCGTTCCAACTCGTCTTCCGAGACCTCCAAATTGAGGCGCCGGCCGGCCACGTCTAGCTCGATCATGTCGCCGTCCTGGACCAACGCCAGGGCGCCTCCGGCCGCGGCTTCGGGGGCCACGTGCAGCACCACGGTGCCGTAGGCGGTGCCGCTCATACGGGCGTCGGAAATGCGCACCATGTCGGTGATGCCCTTGGCCAGGATCTTCGACGGCAAGCCCATGTTGCCAACCTCGGCCATGCCCGGATAGCCGCGCGGTCCGCAGTTCTTAAGCACCATGACGCAGGTCTCGTCGATGTCCAGGTCGGGGTCGTCGATACGCTCCTTGTAGTGCTCGATGTTCTCGAAGACTACGGCCCGGCCGCGGTGCTGCATCAGCTCCAGTGTTGCCGCCGAGGGCTTGAGCACGGCGCCGTCGGGACAGAGGTTGCCGCGCAGCACGGCGATGCCGCCGCTTTCGGTGAGCGGTTTCTTGAAGTCGCGGATAACCTCACCGTCGAAGTTGGCTGCTTCCTTGCAATTCTCCCAGATGGTCTGGCCGCTGACCGTAATGGCGTCCTTGTTCAAGAGGCCGGCCTCGCCCAACGCCCGGATCACCGCGGGTTGGCCGCCGGCATAGTAGTAATCCTCCATGAGAAAGCGGCCCGACGGCATCAGGTCGACGATGGTCGGTACGTCCTTGCCCAAACGGTCCCAGTCGTCGAGGTTGAGATCGATGCCGACGCGGCCGGCCAGCGCAATCAAATGGATCACGGCGTTGGTCGAGCCGCCAATGGCGCCGTTGACGCGGACGGCGTTTTCGAAAGCCTCACGGGTCAGAATATTCGACATGCGCACGTCGTCGCGCACCATCTCGACGATGCGGCGGCCGGCGATGTGGGCCAGTGTGAAGCGTCGCGCGTCGGCGGCCGGAATGGCGGCGTTGCTGGGCAGCCCCATGCCCAGCGCCTCGACCATGTTGGCCATGGTCGAAGCCGTGCCCATGGTCATGCAGTGGCCGATCGAGCGGCTCATGCCGGATTCGGCATCCATGAACTCGTCCATGGTCATGTTGCCGGCCTTGACGTCCTCGCTGAATTTCCAGACGTGGGTGCCGGAGCCGATCTGTTCCCCGCGGTAGCGGCCGTTGAGCATGGGGCCGCCCGAGACGGCGATGGCCGGCACGTCGCAGCTCGCCGCACCCATCAGCAGAGCCGGCGTGGTCTTGTCGCAGCCCACCAGCAGCACCACGCCGTCCAGCGGGTTGGCGCGAATCGATTCCTCGACGTCCATGCTGGCCAGGTTGCGATAGAGCATGGCCGTGGGCCTGAGATTGGTTTCGCCCAGCGACATCACGGGGAATTCGAGGGGAAAGCCGCCGGCTTCGTAGATGCCGCGTTTGACGCGCTCGGCCAGGTCGCGGAAGTGACCGTTGCAAGGCGTCAGTTCCGACCAGGTGTTGCAGATGCCGATAACCGGACGGCCGTCGAACTGGTCGTCGGGCCGGCCCTGGTTCTTCATCCAACTGCGATGGGCGAAGCCGTCCTTGTCGGCGCCGCCGAACCATTCCGAGGAGCGGTACTTCTTGCCTTTGGCCATGATTCCTCATACTCCCATGGGGTGTTTGCGCTGCCATCACTTGTAAGGTGAATTCGCAGGAGTCGGCAAGCACCTGTAGCGTCGTGGTGGAGAAAAGCATGAAAATTACGGCCCTGGAGACCATTCGCCTGGGTGAGTTTCCCAACCTCATCTGGCTGAGACTCCATACCGATGAGGGTCTGATCGGCTTGGGCGAGAGCTTCTACGGTGCGGCCGCCATCGAGGCCTACCTGCACGAGACCGCGGCGCACCACCTGCTGGGCCAGGACCCGCTCTCTATCGAGGCGCTGGGACGCAAGCTTTATGGCTACGTCGGTTATACCGGGACCGGCGTCGAGATGCGCGGTAACTCGGCCGTCGACGTGGCGCTCTGGGACCTTTTCGGAAAGGTCACGGGGCAGCCTATCTATCAGCTCCTGGGTGGCGCCAGCCGCGACAGCATTCGTATCTACAACACCTGCGCCGGATACAACTACGTGCGCGCGCCGGCCCATGCCATCGGCAACTGGGGTCTGCCTGAGGCAGAACCGGTGGGACCCTACGAGGACCTCCAAGCCTTCCTCGAACGCGCCGACGAACTGGCCGAAAGCCTGCTCGAACAGGGCATCACCGGCATGAAAATCTGGCCCTTCGATGCCGCCGCCATGGCCCGGGGCGGCAACGATATCTCGGTCGCCGAGATGAAAACGGCGCTGCAGCCCTTCGAGAAAATCCGTCGCGCCGTCGGCGACCGCATCGACGTCATGGCCGAGATGCATCTTCTTTGGAACCTGCCCACCGCGGTACGCATCGCCGAGGCGCTGAAGCCCTTCGATCCCTATTGGATCGAGGATCCCATCAAGATGGATAGCCTGGGTTCGTTGCAGGAATACAAACGGCGCACCGGCGTGCCCGTCACGGCCAGCGAGACCATCGCCACCCATTGGGGTTACCGCGAGCTGCTGGAGCGCCAGTGCGCCGACTTCATAATGCCCGACATCGGCTGGTGCGGTGGAATTACCGAGGCCAAGAAGATCGCCGTCATGGCCGAGGCCTATCACCTGCCCGTCGCACCACACGACTGCACCGGTCCGATTCTGCTGACGGCCTCGGTGCACCTCACCATCAACGCCCCCAACGCCCTGATTCAGGAGACGGTTCGAGCTTTCCACTCCGGCTGGTATCGGGAACTGGTGACAGAGGTGCCACCCATCGAAAACGGTCACATCCGATCCCTAACGGGCCCCGGCCTGGGCACCGAGCTGTTGCCCGACCTGCCCCGGCGCCCCGACGCCATGGTGCGCTTCAGCGAGGCGGAGTGAACAGCGGTTCCCCCTCCGGCGTGCTGTTGGTGACCGGTGCCGGCCGTGGCATCGGTGCCGGCATCGCCCGCATGGGCGCAAGCCGGGGCTACGCGGTCTGCGTCAACTACGGCCGTTCGCAGATCGAGGCCGAGACGCTTGCCAATGACATCGAGGCGGCCGGCGGCCGTGCTCTGGCGGTGCAGGCCGACGTCGGCGATGCCGATCAGGTGGCGCATCTCTTCGCCACGATGGACGCCGAATTGGGCCCGCTGACGGCGCTGGTCAACAATGCCGGTATCTTGGAAACCCGGCAGTCCCTGGAGGACATGGAGCCCGAGTTCCTGGGCCGCATCTTCGCCGTCAACACCTTCAGCTGCTTCTATTGCGCCGGCCAGGCCATCAAGCGCATGTCGACGGCACATGGCGGCAAAGGCGGCGCCATCGTCAACATCTCCTCGAAGGCGGCAGTGCTGGGGGGACTACCCGGCTGGAGCCACTACGCCGCTTCCAACGGCGCCATCGACAGCTTCACCATCAGCCTGGCCAGGGAGGTCGGGCCCCAGGGCATTCGCGTCAACGCCATCCGGCCGGGCGTCATCCCCACCGATATCCAGAATGCGGCCACCGACGTCGATTTCCCCGCCGCCGCCCGTCAGACCACTTCGCTGGGCCGCATGGGCACCGTCGAGGAGGTCGCCGAGGCGGCGCTCTGGCTGCTCTCGCCACAAGCCTCCTACGTCCATGGTATCGTACTCGATGTCTCAGGTGGGCGCTAAAAGGAGTAATGGAGTGAACAAGGGATCCCCCCCATTCCACGGTATCTATCCCATGATGTATGCCTTTTTTGGCGCTGACGGCGGCCTCGACCGGGCCGCCATGCGGCGCCAGGTCGAAGCCTGTTTGGCGGCCGGCACCCACGGCATCGCCGTGCTTGGCCTGGCTACCGAGGTGGGCAAGCTTAGCGATCATGAGCGGCGCCAGCTCATCGACTGGACCGCCGAGGACATCGCCGGACGGGTGCCGCTGTCGGTCACCATCTTCGGCAATACGGCTGAGGATCAGCTTTCGCTGATCGCCGCCGCGGCTAATGCCGGGGCGGGCTGGGTGGTACTACAGCCGCCCCGGGATATGAGCATGAGCGAGGATGACCTGATCCGCTTCTTCGGCGGCGTCATCGACCAATCGCCACTACCGGCAGCTATCCAGAATGCGCCGGAGTACATCGGCATCGGCTTGACGCCTGACGGCATCACCCGGCTTCGGCGCGAGCACGCCAATTTCGTGTTGCTCAAGGGCGAAGGGCCGGCGCTCTTGATCCGCCGGATCATCGAACAGACCGAGGATCTCGCCGTCTTCAACGGCCGCGCCGGACTTGAGCTACCCGACAACCTGCGGGCCGGCTGTGCCGGCGTGATCCCGGCCGCCGAGTGCATCGAGAGCCTGGTGAAGATCTATGAGCTCATGAGCCAGGGAGGCGAGGCCAACGAGGCCGAGGCCGAACGGCTCTATGCTTGCGTGCTACCGCTGATCACCTTCACTATGCAATCGATCGATCAAATGATTTGCTATGGCAAACGGGCAGCGGCGCGGCGGTTGGGCCTCGACGTTCACGATCGCGAGCCCGGCATGATGCCGACGGAATTTGGCCTGGCGTCCCTTGAGCGCTACGCCGCCGATTTCCCACCCTTTAGCTAACCTATTGAAATATCATGAGAAAACAAAACCATCTCAAAACAAAACTGGAGGCAGGCAAAGCCGTCCTCGGTACCTGGGCGATGATTCCGTCGGCCGTCACGGCCGACATCCTCAGCCTCGCCGGCCTTGATTTCATCATCATCGATTCGGAACACGGCTCGATCGGCTACGAGACCGCGACGACCATGGCCATGGCCTGCGACAGCCATGGCGTGTCGCCGGTGATGCGCGTCGGCGGCGTCGACGAGGCCATGATCCTGCGCGCCCTGGATATCGGCGTCCACTGCGTCCAGGTGCCCAACGTGCATACCGCGGCGGCGGCGGCGGAGGCGGTGAGCTGGGCCAAGTACCCGCCGCTCGGCCGGCGCGGCTTTTCGCCTGTAACCCGAGCCGGCGACTACACCTTCGACTTTGCCACCGAGCACACCGGTGTGGCCGATACCAACACCCTCATCGCCATTCACATCGAGGGTGAGGAGGCCATTGCCGGCATCGACGAGATCCTGGCTATCGCTGGCCTCGACATCATCTTCGTTGGCGTCTACGACCTCTCCAAGGCGCTGGGCATCCCGGGCCAGGTGACCGACGAGCGCGTGGTCGGCAGGCTGCGCGAGCTGAGCGCCAAAATAGCCGCCGCCGGCAAGTACCCTGGAACCATCGTCACGCGTGAGGAACAGATTGCCGAGGTGCTGAGCTACGGCATCAAGTACATCACTTATTCGGTCGACGCCGAGATTCTGGGCGCCGGCTACAAGAGCGCGAAGGCCGCCCTCGATGCGGCCACAGCGTAGGAGGAATTCGAGACATGAAAGTTTTCCAGCTCCAGGACGAATGGACCATCGATCATCTGACATTGACGGAGCGGCCCGACCCCGCGCCCGGGCCGGGCCAGGTGTTGTTGCAGATGAAGGCGGCTTCGCTCAATTTCCGCGACAGCCTGGTGGTACAGCGGGGCTACGGCTCGATGACCGGTGAGCTGCCGCTGATACCCCTCTCCGACGGCGTCGGAACGGTGCTGGCGGTAGGAGAGGGAGTGACGCGGGTGGGGGTCGGCGACCGGGTCTGCCCGACCTTTATCCAGGTCTGGATCTCGGGCCCGCCGTCGGGTGCGCGCGGCCCGGCGTTGGGCGGCCCGCTGGACGGTGTCATGGCTGAGAAAATGGTGCTTTCCGAGGAAGGCGTGGTGGCTTTGCCCGACCACCTCAGCGATGCCGAGGCGGCGACGTTGCCCTGTGCCGCGCTGACCGCCTGGAGCAGCCTGGTTACCCGCGGTGGCATCAAGTCGGGCCAAAGCGTGTTGGTCCAGGGCACCGGCGGCGTGGCGTTGTTTGCCTTGCAGTTTGCCAAGCTGGCCGGAGCACGCGTCATGATCATCTCGTCGAGTGACGAGAAGCTCGAGCGCGCCAAGGAACTGGGCGCCGATCTTGGCGTCAACTACAAGACCACTCCGGATTGGTGGAAGCCGGGGCTCGAATTTTCCGGCGGCGCCGGTATCGACCACATCCTCGAGCTCGGCGGCACGGACACCATGTCGCAATCGACCCGTTGCATCCTGCGTGGTGGCCGCATCAACATCATCGGTGTGCTATCGGGCGACCGGGTTGATCTCAGGCTGGGCGCAGCGATTGCCAGGAGTATCCGCTTCGAGGGCATCTCCGTGGGTTCGCGCAACGGCATGGAGGCCATGATCAGGGCCATCGGCCAGCACGGCCTGAGGCCTGTGGTCGACACGGTCTTTCCTTTCGACGACCTGCGTCAGGCGCTCGACCACATGACCAGCGGCGCCCACTTCGGCAAGGTCTGCCTCGAACACTAAGGTATCCGAGGGCGGCGGCGGGTTATCGCGCGGTGGACGATCAGGGATTGACCCCGTCCGCCCACACTGGATAGCTTGTCCCGCCCCTCACCCCCTTGAATTCGGAGACCGGTATGTCGCCTTCCGCGCAGATCTTGTTCGATCCCATCAAGATCAACAACTTGACGCTGCCCAACCGTCTGGCGATGGCGCCCATGACGCGCTGCCAGTCGCCCGGTGGCGTCGCCACAGCGGAAGTTGCCGCCTACTATCGCCGCCGCACCGAAGGCGGCATCGGCCTGATCATCACAGAAGGCACCTCGATCGGCCACGTCAGTGCCAGCGGCAACCCGGCGGTGCCGGCCATCCACGGCGAAGCCGCCCTGGTCGGTTGGAAGCTGGTGGTCGACGCCGTGCACGAGGCGGGCGGCTGCATCATTCCCCAGCTCTGGCATATCGGCGCGGCGCGCCAGCCCTGGATGAAGATCGACATTGCCGGCCACAGCCCCTCGGGCCAAGTGCTGGGCGACTTCGGCGAAGGCGTCGAGATGAGCCAGACCGACATAGATGAAGTGGTTGCCGCCTTCGCCAGCTCGGCCGCCGACGCCCAGCGCATCGGCTTCGACGGCGTCGAAATCCACGGCGCCCATGGCTACCTCATCGACCAATTCCTCTGGCAGGGCAGCAACCAGCGCAACGACGGCTACGGCGGTTCGTTGGAAAATCGCCTGCGCTTCGCCCTCGAGGTGGTGGCTGCAGTGCGTCAGGCCACGTCGCCGGATTTCCCCATCGACTTCCGCTTCTCGCAGTGGAAGTCGACGGATTACGAAGCCCGGCTTGCCGAGACACCCGACGAGCTGGAGCGCCTGGTGGTGCCCCTGGCCGAGGCCGGCGTCGACGTCTTCCACGCTAGCACCCGGCGCTACTGGGTGCCGGAATTCGAGGGCTCCGACCTCAACCTGGCCGGCTGGACCAAGAAGCTGAGCGGCAAGCCGACCATCACGGTGGGCAGCGTCGGCCTCGACGACATCTCGCGCGAGGCCGCCAACCCGAGCGACATCACGGAACTGGTCGAACGCCTGGACCGCGACGAGTTCGACTTGGTAGCGGTGGGCCGGGCGCTTCTTTCGGATGCCGAATGGGCCAACAAAGTGCGCGAAGGCCGTCAGAACGAGATTGCCGGCTTTAGCAAGGATTCACTCGGGGCGCTGAACTAGAGCGGAGGCTCCGATTCGCTGACGACGGCCGTCCTATTTGTCATTCCCGCGAAAGCGGGAACCCAGGTTTTGTGCCGTTTTTGGTTGTCGTGATACTGCAGCCACTTTGAAAAACTCAAACCAACCTGGGCTCCCGCTTTCGCTGGAGTGACGGAGGGGGCTCCGGGCCCCAGCTCATGTGTCATCCAGGCCGGGACCCGGCACACCCTTGATGTCGCGGGGCGCGAGGGCCCTGCCATCGGCGCTGCGGACGCTCATGTCGGCGATGGGCTGACCGCTGGCGCGTTCGATAAAGATCATCCGGCGGCCCTTTGGGCTGGGTTTGTAGTGGTCGCCCCAGTGCGTCATCGAGAGCAACACCGGCTGCAGATCGAGGCCCTTGTTCGTCAGCACGTATTCGTACCGGCCGGAGTCCAGCGGGCGTCTTTCCATAATGCCCTCGCTGACCAGACGCTTCAGCCGCACCGTCAGGATGTTACGTGCGATGCCCAGGTTGTGTCGGAACTCGTCGAAGCGCCGGGTGCCGAAAAAGGCGTCGCGTAGGATCAGCAGCGTCCAGCGCTCACCGATGATGTCGAGAGTTTTAGCCAGAGCGCAATTCATATTGTCGAAGGGCTTGAGTTTCACGGTGTCCCCCGCGCTTGAATTGCGTCACCCAATTGGGATTGTTATAGTCGAATCAGTTTCATGACGCAACTTAGAGGTTTCGTGCCGTGCCGCAAGGCAAACCCAAACCCGTAGCGCTGATTGTGGGCGCCGGCGATTACATCGGCGCCGCCATAGCCAAGCGCTTTGCCGCGGGCGGCTTTCAGGTGTGTTTGGGCCGACGCAACGGAGACAAACTAGCGCCTCTGGTCGAAGCGATCGAGGCGGCTGGCGGCACCGCCCATCCCTTCGGCTTCGACGCCCGCCAGGAGGCGGAGACCGAGGCGTTGTTCGCCAAGATCGAGAGCGACATTGGAGCCCTCGAGGTGGTTATCTTCAACGTCGGCGGCAACGTCTATTTTCCCATCCTCGAGACGACCTCGCGGGTCTTTCGCAAGGTTTGGGAGATGGCCACCTTCGCCGGTTTCCTCTCGGGCCGCGAGGCCGCCAAGTACATGGTGCCCAGGCGCCGGGGCGCGATATTTTTCACCGGCGCCACGGCCAGCCTGCGGGGCGGGGTGGGTTTCGCCGCTTTCGCTGCCGGCAAGTTCGGCCTACGCGCCCTGGCCCAGTCGATGGCGCGGGAGTTGGGGCCAGACAACATCCATGTGGCACACCTGGTGATCGATGCCGGGGTCGACACCGAATGGGTGCGCCAGCGCATTGCCGAAAGTGATGGCGAAGACGCCCTTTCGAACCTCGTGCCCGGCCAACTCATCGACCCTGCCTCGATTGGCGAGGCCTACTGGCAGCTCTACCAGCAGCCGCGCGATTGTTGGACTCACGAGCTCGACGTCCGCCCATACATCGAGAAATGGTAGCCCCTGATCCGCAGTATCCCTCAACACGAAAAGGAACCCTTTCATGAGTTTGCCGCCTGTTTTCGATCCCCTGCGCATACCTGTCGTCGCTGCGCCGCTTTTCATCATTTCCAATCCCGATCTGGTGATCGCCCAGTGCCAGGCCGGCATCGTCGGCTCTTTTCCCGCCCTCAACGCGCGGCCCATCGAGATGCTCGACGAATGGTTGACGCAGATTGGCGAGGAACTCGACCGCTACAACCAGGAAAATCCCGAACAGCCGGCGGCGCCATTTGCGGTCAACCAGATCGTGCACAAATCCAACGACCGCCTGATGCAGGACCTGGATCTTTGCGTTAAGCACAAGGTGCCGATCGTCATTACCTCGCTGGGCGCCCGGCCCGAGCTCAACGACGCCGTCCATTCTTACGGCGGCATCGTGCTGCACGACGTCATCAACCAGAGATTCGCCCGCAAAGCCATCGAGAAGGGCGCCGACGGCCTGATCACCGTGGCCGCCGGGGCCGGCGGCCACGCCGGCACGCTGTCGCCCTTCGCGCTGGTGCAGGAGATCCGCGAATGGTTCGATGGGCCGTTGCTGCTGGCCGGTTCCATCGCCACCGGCTCGGCCGTTCTGGCGGCACAGGTCATAGGCGCCGATCTCGCTTACATCGGTTCGCCCTTCGTCGCCACGGCCGAGGCCCGCGCGGCCCAGGAATACAAGCAGATGATCGTCGACAGCAACATGGACGACATCGTCTATACCAATCTCTTCAGCGGCGTTCACGCCAATTACCTCAAACCTTCGATCCGGGCCAATGGCCTCGATCCCGACGCCTTGCCGGAAAGTGATCCCTCGAAGATGAGCTTCGGCTCCGGCGGCGGCTCCAAATCCAAAGCCTGGCGGGATATCTGGAGCGGCGGCCAGGGCATTGGTGCGGTAAAGGACATCCCCCCGGCCGGCCAGCGCGTGGCCGAACTGGCCAGCCAGTACGAGGCGGCCAAAGCCCGGGTTCAGGCTCTGGGCTAGGAGTGGAGTCTCAGGAGGTTGCCCACTCGACATGAACCGCGGCAAACATTGTTTGTCTTCCATAGCGCGCGTATTGTGGCGGCGAGTGTTTCACTGTTGCGTTCGAGAGGTGAGGCATGGGGTGGGTACGGTTGGTGGCCTTCATTCTGTGCCTCGCACCTCAACTGGCGCAGGCAGCCGGCGAGGTATCGTTTGGCCGCTACCATGCCGTAATTATCGGCAACAACGATTATGCCAACCTACCGGATCTAACCACCGCTATCGGTGACGCGCGGGCGGTGGCCAAGATACTGCGGCAGGAATACAGTTTCGAGATCAAGCTGTTGATCGATGCCACCCGCAACCAGGTCATCAATACGCTGGCCCGGCTGCGTGCCAAGCTGACTCCGAACGATAACCTACTCATCTATTTCGCCGGGCATGGCGTGCTCGACAGCTATTCCGACGAGGGTTACTGGTTGCCCGTGGATGCCGATGAAGACACGCCGGCCAACTGGGTATCCAACGGCGACGTCACCAATATGCTGCGTGCCATTCGGGCCCGGCACGTTTTGGTGGTCGCCGACAGCTGCTACTCGGGCACCCTGGTTCGAGCCGCACCCGTGAAAATCAAGACGGCCGAGGAACGAAGCGTTTGGTTCAAGCGTCTGGCTGCCAAGCGCTCGCGTACGGCGCTGGTCTCGGGAGGGTTGGAGCCCGTGACCGACGCCGGCGGTGGCGGCCATTCTGTATTTGCCAAGGCTTTCCTCGCTGCCCTGCGCGATAATCGGGATGTCTTGGACGGCCATTCGCTATTCACGGCCATCAGGCGCCCGGTTGCCTTGGAGGCCGAGCAAACTCCGCGCTACGCCGACATTCGCCGGGCTGGCCACGACGGCGGCGATTTCCTGTTCGTACGCCCGGAGTCGATGGCAAAACCCGCGGCTACGAAACCTGCCTTCGACGCCCGCGCAATGGATCTGGCGTTCTGGACTTCGATCAGCCAAAGCCGTGACCCAGCCGCCTTCAAGGCCTACCTGGCGCAATTTCCAAAAGGCACTTTTGCCGCAGTGGCGCTTTTGAAGATCAACGAGCTGGAAGCCGACAGCGTCGCCGCCGAGAACCAGCGCCAAGCTGCACAAAAGATCCAGGAGGAGGCCGCCGCACGAGCCCAGGAGGCGGCCCGGGCGAGCGCCGAGGCGGAGGCCGAGGAGGCGCTATGGCGCTCGGTCGTGGCCGGCCACACGTCGGCATCCTTCCAGACCTATCTGGCCACATACCCCGAGGGCCGCCATGCTGCCGAAGCGCGGCAGCGGGAGTCAGTGGCTGCCCAGCGCGAGACGGCGGCCGCCGCGCGCGCAGCGGCGGCGCTCGAGGCCGAACGGCGGCGCGTTGCCGAGGCCCGGGCGCAGGCGGTGGCGGAGAAGAAAGCCAAGCGGGAGGCCGAGCGCGCCCAAAAGGAGGCCGAGGATCGTGCCGCCGCGGCCGAGGACGCGCGACGTCGGGCAATCGCCGCCGCCAAAGAGACCGCCAAACCACCGAAGGCACCGAAACTGGCGGCACTGACCCCGGCGATCGCAAAACCGGCACCGGTGCCGCAACCCAAAGCGATTCCGCTGGCTCGCTTGAAGCCCACCGATCTCCTGGGCGTCTGGTCGGACAGATGCGACAGCGAGTACGGCCGCCGGCTGATTATTGGCCCCAACAAGGTTGGGTTCCAGGACGGCCACAGCGACATAGACGAATGGACAGTCTCGGATATGCTGATAGACGGCTTTGCACAGGTCACCATCAAGGCGGGCCTAAATACGATCGAATTGGTACGCAACGGCGACAGCGCTATTTCGGTCATTCACCATAGCCGTCTTGACGACAAGGGTGAATGTAAAGGCGGCAGTAGTTTCGCGCGCTGCAAAAACCAACAGTTATTCTACCGAAAGTTCCTTTGGAAAACCTTGCGCCTGGACCGCTGCCAGCTGCCGGCGCCGCAAGATGTTGCCCGGCTTGCGGACTATCTGAAGGAGGGCTGGCCCCGGCAACGATCGCCGGTGGGCACCGGCGCCGATGATGCGGCGCCGTAACGTCCGGATCTTCGTTCGGTACCGTTCATCAACTGAGATTCAATCAGGGGCCTGACCGCCGCCTATTTGCCCGGCAGGTCGAACGAATGGATGTCGCCGTCGGGCTTGCCGAAGTACCAGCCCTGGCCCAGGTCGACTCCGCATTCGGCGAGGAACTGAGCCAGTGGCTCGTCTTCGACCATTTCGGCGATGGTCTCGATGCCGGTCTGCTTACAGAGCGTCGCCATCGAGGCCAGAAAGGCCTTGCCCTTGTCCGTGGCGTAGGCCCGCTTGACCACGGGGCCGTCAAATTTCACGGTGTCGATGTCAAAGCTGTTGAGGTAGTCGAAACTGGCGGCGCCAGCGCCGAAATCGTCGAGTGACACCTTGTAGCCTTTGGCCCGGAAGCCTTGGATGGTGATGTTGGTGCCTTCGAGGTCCTCGATGCCGGCGGATTCGGTGATTTCGAACATCAGATTGGCGGTCAAGTCACCGACCTTGTCGAGGAGCGCATGAAGATTCTCGACGAAACCGGCATCGACGATGGAGTTGCCCGAGACGTTGACGGCGATGGACGGGATGTTGCGGTTCTGCTCGATGATGAACTGGATGGCCTTCTTGGCCACGGCAATGTCGAACTCGGGGATGATGCCGACCTCTTCGGCGAGCGTGATGAGCTCATAAGGAGAGGCCCCTGCGCCGCCGCCGCGAAAGCGGGTGAGGGCCTCGAAATGATGTATCTCACCGGTCTTGAGGTCGCAGATGGGCATGTAGACCAAGTCGAAATGCCCGGTGTCGCAAACCCGCTTGAACGAAGCGATGGCCTGCGCCGTCTCGGCCACGCGTTTTTGCAGCATACCGTCCAGGCTGGCGCCGCCGCCGACATTGGCGGGGTCCTTGCTGAACTCGCGCATGGTGTAGATCAGCGCCTTGGTCATCTCGGCCTCGCTAAGCGCCGAGACGTCGGCATCCACGGTGGTGGATTGGGTGCTGACACCGACGCCGTCGGGGTCGAGCTCGGCCGTGCTGGCGGCGATCTGTTCGCTGATCATTTCCGGAGTCACGTCGTCGCCATGGACCAGGCTGAAGTTTTCCTCGTCGATGCGGCCGGCGGTATCCTTGCCCAGCGAATGTTCTTTGATGATGGAGCCGATCGTGGCCATCATGGTTTCCTGGTTTTCGCTGGTCAGTTTCCCCTTCAACTCCTCCATGTTGTCGATTTTGATCATCGACACCTTGGGCTTGCCACCGGCCTGCTGGTAGGACTTGATACGGTCGGCGGCGACGTTGGCGAAGGATTCCTCGCTCAGTACGTCGGCCGTTTCGTCGCGATCTTCGGCCCGGCGCTGCGGTACCGGCATACGCCTCGGCGCCACCTTCACGGCGAGGAAGAAGTGGTCGTCGAAATCGGGCGTGCGGTAGCCCGAGATGGAGACCTCGGAAACCGTGTTGTTGCTCAACGCCATGCGGGCCGAGGGCTCGTCGATGCGGCCGCCCGATACGGTGACGTTGAGAAGCTCGGTGATGAGGTCGCGGTCGCGGTCGTCGACGAAAGGCAGGAAGGGCTTGCCCATCAATTCCGCCTGACCGACGCCCAAAAGCTTTTCGGTGGCGCCCACCGAGAAGACGATCTTGTGCTCGCGGTCGAGCTCGAACAGCATGTCGGCCCAGCAAAACGCCAGACCGGCAAAGCGCATGGTCATAACGGCCCTGTCCGTCATCGCCGCCACCCAGGAAACCTTACTGGCATCATGATCCGAATTGTCCCGCCGACGCCAAATTGCCGGCCTGCCCGCAATGTTAGAGCATGTTCGCCCTCTGTGCATGGCTTGAGTTGGCCGAAGGACCGCTTATGCTTGGCGGTGCTGGGGGCTGGAACGTAACCGGAGCTGGATGATGACGGAACACGAGGAAATTGCTACCGCACTACAACTTTACTTCGATGGGCTTTACGAGGGCGATCTGGAGAAGTTCGAGCGTATCTTCCACGAAAACGCTCACCTTTACTTCCATGCCGATGGCGCCGTCAGCGACTGGCCGCGCAAAGACTATTTCGAGCGCATCGCCAACCGGGCCTCGCCGGCCAGCCAGGACTTGGCGCGGCGCGACCGCATCGTTTTCATCGACGTCTCCGATGACGGCACGGCGTATGCCAAGGTCGAATGCCAGATGCCGCCGCGCTATTTCACCGACTACCTCACCTTGCTGCGTGACGGCGGGCGTTGGCGCATCATTTCCAAGACCTTCAGCACCGTGGTGCGGGAGGAATAGTCCGTGGCTGCCAATTTGATCGACATGAGCGGCAAAGTGGTGCTGATCACCGGCGGCAGCCGGGGCCTGGGCCGGGCCATGGCGCTGGGTTTTGCCGAGGCCGGTGCCGACCTGGCCATTGCCAGCCGTAAACTCGAATCCTGCCAAGCCACGGCCAAGGAGATCGTGGCCCTGGGCCGCCATGCCTTCGTCCAGGCTTGCCACGTCGGTCACTGGGAGCAAGTGGATGCCCTGATCGAGGCCGTTTACGGCCGCTACGGCAAGATCGACGTGCTGATCAATAACGCTGGCATGTCGCCCCACTACGACCGGCCGGTTGATATCAGCGAGGCGCTTTACGACAAGGTGCTGGAAGTTAATCTCAAAGGCGCCTTCCGGGCCACCGCCAACGTCGGCCAGCGCATGCTGGAAGGCGACGGCGGTGCCATCATCAACATCTCCAGCGTCGCCGCCATCCGGCCGCGCAAGGACATCATCACCTATGCCGCCGCCAAGGCCGGTCTCAACGCCATGACGGAGGCCTTCGCCGACGCCTATGGGCCCAAGGTGCGGGTCAACGCCATCATGCCCGGGCCATTTCTCACCGATATCTCCAAGGCCTGGGACATGGAGCTTTTTGCAGAACGTGCCCGCACCTCGATTGCTTTGGGCCGCGGCGGCGAGGCCGACGAGATCGTCGGCGCAGCGCTTTATCTGGCATCCGATCACGCCAGCTACACTACCGGGGCTATCCTCAGAATCGACGGTGGATCGATCTAGGTCCAATAGCAGCAGCACGCTTGACGCCGCAGGTATGATCGGACCATTCTCGGCGCCCGCGGTTTTCTCCCCCCCTAATTCGCCTATGAACCCTTCCGAAAGATCTCTTATGTCCGCGCCGCAAGCACCCTGGCGCATCGGCGTCGACGTCGGCGGCACCTTTACCGATATGGTATTGCGCGATGCCTCCGGTCGCTTCTTTGTCTTCAAGGTGCCGACAGTGCCGGAGGATCCGGCGCAGGGCGTACACGATGACCTCAAGCTGGCGGCTGAGGCCTTCGACCTGGGACTGGGCCGGCTGCTGGGCGGCTGCGAGCTTTTCGTCCACGGCTCGACCATGGCCACCAACACCATCATCGAGCGCAAGGGCGCCCGGGTGGGGCTTTTGACCAGCCGGGGCTTTCGCGATTCGCTGGAGATCCGGCGCGGCATGCGCGAGGACCAGTGGGACCACCGGCGGCCCTTTCCCGAGGTGCTGGTGCCCAGGTATCTGCGTCTGCCGGTTGGGGGACGGCTGGACCGCGACGGCGCCGAGTTGCGGCCGTTGATCGAGGCGGACGTGGGGGATGCAGTTGCAGTATTTGCTGAAGAGGGCGTCGAAGCGATAGCCGTCAGCCTGATCAATAGCTGCCTCGACGCCAGCCACGAGCGGCGCTGCGGCGAACTGCTCGAGGGCGCCTGGGCCGGCGACTGGGTGTCGCTTTCGCATCAGATCGTGCCCGTGATGGGCGAATACGAGCGCACCTCGACGACGGTGATGAACGCCTACCTGGCACCGCGTGTGGTGGGCTATTTGCGCCGCCTCAACGAGCGGCTGCTGGACTTGGGGCTGGGGCATCCCATCCTGTTGGTGCAATCGAACGGCGGCGCTGTGTCGGTCGACCAGGTGGCGGCGCGGCCGGTCAACCTGGTGCTGTCGGGCCCGGCCGCCGGTGTCGGCGCGCTCAACCACTACACCCGCACGGCCGGATCCAAGAACCTCATCTGCATGGAGATAGGCGGAACCAGTTGCGACGTCACGCTGATGGGTGAAGGCAGCATTGCCGTTACCGACCAGTTGCGCATCGAAGGTTATGACTTGGCGACGCCGGCCATCGACATTCAGACAGCCGGTGCCGGCGGTGGCACCATTGCCGGCGTCGACGGGGCGGGCATGCTGACGGTGGGGCCGCAAGGAGCCGGGGCGCGGCCGGGGCCGGCCTGCTACGGCTTCGGCGGTGACCGGCCGACGGTGACCGATGCCCAGTTGCTGCTTGGCCGTCTGCGCTCGGGCAACTATGCCGGCGGCGCCGTCAGCCTGAACGAAGACCTGGCCCGTCAGGCCATGGAAACGGTGGCCGAGCCCTTGGGCATCGGCGTCGAGGAGGCGGCCATCGGGGTAATCCGGCTCTTGGAACAAAATCTGCTGCACGTGGTCGAGAAGATCTCCATCGAACGTGGCCACAACCCGGCCCGATTCGTGCTGGTGGCGGCCGGCGGCGCGGGGCCCATGCACGGCGCCGCGGTGGCCCGGGCGCTGGGCTGCAAGCGCCTTTACGTGCCGCGCCAGGCCGGTGCCTTTTGCGCTTTCGGCATGCTGCATTCCGACGTGCGTCATGACCATTTGCAGGTGCTGATGGATGACTTGGACGCGGTGACCGGCGAACGCTTGGAAGCGGTCTATGGCGATCTCGAATCCGCCGCCATACCGGTGTTGGAATCCGAGTCCTTCGGGCCCGAGAACCGTCACATGCAACGCCAGCTCGATCTGCGTTACCGCAGTCAACAGTGGTCTATCCGGGTCGACGTCGACATGGCCGCTGGTTTCGATCCCCAAGCCGTGCGCCGCGCCTTCGAGGTCGAGCACCAACGCCAGTTCGGCCACATCCAGCCCGAAGGCGGTATCGACATAACCGCGCTGAGGCTGGTGGCGCGGGGCCTGATCGAGCTCTCGCAGCCCGAAGCCCTGGCCCCAGCCGGCGCGCTGCCCGATCCCGAGAGCCGCATGGTCTATCAGGACAGCCAGACCGGCTGGTCGGAGACGCCGGTCTACAACGGCAGCAACCTCGGCCCCGGCCACTGCCTGACCGGGCCGCTGCTGATCGAAGAGCCGACCACGACGGTGCTGGCCGGGCCTGGCGACAGCCTCGAGGTGGACGAATTCGGCAACTTCGCCATCGACCTGGGAGCCGGCTCATGAACCTCGATCCCATTCAGCTGGCCCTGGTGCAGAACCGCCTCGACCACGTTTCGCGGCAGATGGGCTGGGTGATGACGCGCACCGCGCGCAGCCCCATCTTCAACCAGTCCCACGATTTCTCCTGCTTCATCACCGATCCGGCCGGCACCCTGGTCAGCCAGGCCGACGGCATTCCCATCCATACCGGCGGTGGCGGTTTTGCGGTCAGGGCCCTGTTGGCAGCCTTCGCAGACGATATTGCCGAGGGCGACGTTTTTTTGCTCAATGACCCCTACGTGGCTGGCGGCAACCATCTGCCGGACTGGGTCATCGCCCGGCCCATCTTCGTCGACGCCACCTTGGTGGCGTTTTGCTGCAACCGGGCGCACCAGTCCGATATCGGCGGCGGTGCCGCCGGCACCTACAATGCCGAAGCCACCGAGATCTTTCATGAAGGCGTGCGCTTGCCGCCGCTCAAGTTGATCGAGGCCGGGGGCACTCGCCAGGACCTCTGGAACCTGCTTCTCCTCAACAGCCGCACGCCCGACCTGCAGGACGGCGACCTGCGGGCCATGGTGGGTTCGACGCGCATCGGCGGCGAACGCGTGGCCGGCCTGATCGCCGAGCTTGGCGTAGCGTCGGGGCTGGCTTACTTCGAAGCCATTCTCGATCACGCCGACCGGCGCTTCCGCACGGCGCTCTCGGAGCTCCCCGACGGCCGCTACGAGGCCACCGAAGTCATCGACAATGATTGCTTCGAGTTTCGCGATATCACGATACGATTGGCGCTCGAGATCTCTGCGGACACAGCCCGGGTCGATTTCACGGGCACGGATGGTCAGATCCTGGGTTTCAAGAATTCCTCGCTGGCCAACACCTATTCGGCGGTCTACATGGCGCTGGCGTCCTATTTCGAGCCCGACCTGCCGCGCAACGAGGGCACCTTTCGCGGCGTCGAGATCACGGCGCCCGAGGGCTCGATCATCAACCCCCGTCCGCCGGCACCGGTCACCATGTGTACCGTCTTCGTCGCCCACGAGATCGTACACGCGGTATGGAAGGCGCTGGCCGAGGCCGATCCGGCCCGCAGTTGCGCCGGCTGGGCCAAGTCTATTCACAGCGTTACGGCCGGCGGCATAGGCTCGGACCGGCCCTTCGTGCTTTACCACTGGCACGCCATGCCGGGCGGCGGCGCCACGGGAAACCGTGACGGATTCAATACCATCGGCCACCTGATTGCGCTGGGGGGATTGCACCTGCCCAACGCCGAAACTTACGAGCAGGTCTATCCCATCCGTATCGAGCGCCAGGAGTTCCGTTGCGATGGTGGTGGGCCCGGCGAGTTCCGCGGCGGCAGCGGCATCGACTACGAGGCCCGGGTCCTGACGGCCGGCGAACATACCTTCCGCGGCGAGGGCGTCGGTGCACCGTCGGGCTTCGGCATTGCCGGCGGCGAGGAGGGTAAGGGCGGCGTGATTACCGTTTACCCGGAAGGTCAGCCCGATTTCGAGGCACCCAAGTACGGCAAGCGCAATCTGCCGCCGGCTCGCATCACCGCCGCCTCGCCCGGTGGTGGCGGCTGGGGCGAGGCGCTCGAGCGCCAGCCCGGGAGCGTGCTGCGCGATGTCCGCGACGGGCTCGTCAGCTTTGTGGCGGCGCGCGATACTTACGGCGTCGTGCTCGACGATGCCTGCCATGAGATCGATAACGACGCCACCAATGACCTCAGGACCCGCCTGTCCCAAGAACGAGGGATCACATCATGAGCGCTACAGTGACTAGCGAATTCGCTGACGCTATCGCTACCATCACCCTCAATGGCCCCGATGAGATGAACGTGCTGTCGATCGAACGCTCGCGCGATCTGGCCCGGGCCGTGACTTTGGCAGGCCAGGATACCGAAGTGCGCTGCGTCGTGCTGCAGGGTGCGGGTGGCAATTTCTGCGCCGGCGCCAACGTCAAGTCGATGCTGGAGAATCTCGATCTCAGCGATGCGGAACGCCACTTCCGCACGCGACAGATCCTCAACGAGTTGCACCTGACGACCCGCACGATACGCGCCATGCCCAAGCCCGTGATCGCCAGCGTCGAGGGCGCGGCGGCCGGTGGCGGGTTCAGCATCGCCATGGGTTGCGACATGGTAGTCGCCGCAGAAAATGCAAAATTTACAATGGCTTACAACAATCTTGGCCTTTGCCCCGATGCCTCCGGAACCTATTCGCTACCGCGCCTGGTGGGGGTGCGCAAGGCGGTCGAGTTGGCCTTCCTGGGCGATCCTATCGGCGCCCGCGAGGCGCTGGAGCTGGGCATCATCAACCGCGTCGTAGCGGATGCGGAACTGGCCACCGAGACCGCTGCCCTGGCGAACCGGCTGGCCGTTGGTGCCACCTTCGCCTATGGCAAGACAAAGATGCTCTACTACCGCTCGCTGGCGTCGTCCTACGACGAACAGCTCGAGGCCGAAGGCGATGCCGTCACTTCGTGCATGGTTTCTGATGATTTTCGCGAGGCGGTAAAGGCTTTCGTAGAAAAACGACCCCGCAATTTCACTGGGCGCTGAGGGTCGTGACCAGACAAGAAATGCGGGCTAGAGTGCCCCCCCAATTCCAATGAGGCGAAATATGTCAGAATCAGTGGCCGCGGCCGCACCTTCCCCTAGCGGTCCGACCGACAAGATCGCTTCCGTCGAGGCCATCGTCGATGGTCTGGGCAGCGTCGGCTACATCGCCTCGCAGCAGATCGCCACGGCGCTATTCGTTGCCGAGCACTTGCAGAAACCGATCCTGGTCGAAGGCTCGGCCGGCGTCGGCAAGACCGAACTGGCGCTGTCGGCGGCGGCCTGGCTGGATCTGCCGCTGATCCGCATGCAGTGCTACGAAGGGCTGGACGAATCCAAGGCGCTTTATGAATGGAAGTACGGCAAGCAGCTTCTGTACACCCAGATCCTCAAGGACAAGGTGGGCAGCACGCTTTCCGATGCCGCCGATCTCGACACCGCCATGGAGCGGCTGCAAGGCTTTGGCGACCTCTTCTTTTCGGAGCAGTTTCTCGAGCCCCGGCCGCTGCTCAAGGCGTTACGCCAGGAAGGCGGCGCGGTACTGCTGATTGACGAGGTGGACAAGTCCGACGAGGAATTCGAGGCCTTCCTGCTCGAGGTGCTGTCAGATTTCCAGGTCTCGATTCCCGAGATCGGCACCGTTACAGCTATTGTGCCGCCGCTGGTCTTCCTCACCTCCAACAACGTGCGCGAGATGGGCGATGCCCTGAAGCGGCGCTGTTTGCACCTGCACATTCCGTTGCCCGATGCCCGGCTGGAGCAGCGCATCGTGGCCTCGCGGGTGCCCGGCATCGAGGAACGTCTGAGCCGCCAATTGGTCGATTTCGTGCAGATGCTCAGGGACGAGGAGTTGAAAAAGCTGCCTTCGATCTCCGAAACCATCGACTGGGCCCGGGTCTTGCTGTTGCTGCATGCCGAGACCCTGGAGGTCGGCCTGGTGCGGGACACCATGAACGTGCTGCTGAAGTTCGAACAGGACATCGCTGCCATGACGCCCAAGGTGCCGGAGATGGTGCGTAAGACGGCCGGGCAATTGCCACAGGGCCGCCCACAGAGCTGAACCGGACAGGGCCGTGCAACAGACTCTGGAGAACTTCCTGCGGGCGCTGAGGGCAGCCGACATCCGTGTTTCGCCGGCCGAGGCTATCGACGCCCACCGCACCGTCGACGTGGTCGGCTATGGTCACCGCCAGCTTCTCAAGGACGCGCTTTGTGTGACTCTGGCCAAGACGCCAGACGAGGTCGGGCGCTATGAGGAGTGCTTCGAGCTCTTCTTCAGCCGCGAGGAGTTCCGCGCCGGCGATGATGGCGAAACCGCGGCCGGCGGCGAGGGACTGAGTGAATCCGAAGCCCAGATGCTGACCGAGCAGGCGCTGGCGCAGATGGTCATGGAAGGTGATGGCGAGGGTCTGGCGCGCGAAATGGACCGGGCCGCCAGCGAAGTCGGTGTGACCAATATCCAATCCTTTATCCAACGCGGCAACTTCGCGCGGCGCATCCTCGACCAGATGGGATTGCGCGACCTGGAGCGACTGATCGCCGATCTCAACCGCCAGGACGACGCGGCGGCGGACGATATGGCGGAGCGCCTGGAGGCCGGCCGGCGCATGCTGCTTGACGAGGCACGGCAATACGTCGAGCGCCAGTTCGAGCTCTACGCCCGCAACGCCGGCCAGAACCTGCGCCAGGAATTTCTCGCCGAGACTCGCCTTTCGGCGGTCGAGCAACGCGACTTCGACGTCATGCACCGCTTGGTAAAGCGCCTCGCCAAGCGGCTGGCCACGCGCTACAGCCGGCGCCGCCACCGCTCCCGGCGCGGTCACCTCGACGTGCGGCGGACGCTACGCCGCTCCATGGCGCACGACGGCATACCCTTCGAAACGGTGTGGAAGCAGATCAAGATCGAGCGACCCCGCATCGTCGTGCTCTGCGACGTCTCGCGCTCGGTGGCGGCGGCGGCGCGGTTCCTGCTGCTTTTCCTCTACAGCCTCAACGAAGTTATCGCCCAGTTGCACGCTTTCGCCTTTTCCGACCGCCTGATCGACGTCAGCGACATCATGGAGACGGAGGACGTGGAGACGGCCATCCCGGCGGTGCTGGAAGAGATCGGCTATCGCTCCACCGACTACGGCCAGGCCCTGGTCGATTTCTGCGATCTCCACCTGGAGCGCCTGGATCGGCGCACCACCGTAATTGTGTTGGGCGACGGGCGCTCCAACTTCACTGACCCCCGCCTCGACCTGATGCGCACGCTGCACGACCGTACCAAGGCGGTAATCTGGCTCAACCCCGAGCCCGAGGGTTTTTGGGGGCTCGGCGATTCTGAAATGCACCGCTACCGCCGCTTCTGCCACGTCGCCCGCACCTGCAACACCATCCAGCACCTGGAAGACGTCATCAACGACGTGCTGAAGAGCTACGTGTGAAGCTAGCGGTCCGCCAGTTGGCGGAGGTTCCCGAATACCTGTTCTACGGTTTTGGACCAGTCATCGTCACTGGGTTTGCCCGGATTCAGGCCACCGAGCGAGGCGTTCCGTCCAGGTAGCGCCAACCTTCGTCGCCGTAATAGAAGCCGTTGGAGAGCGGGGCGTCGAGCAGCGCCTCGAGCTCCTGCCGGGCGCCCTCGGCCTCGCGCTTGCCGTCGAGCACGGCGCGGAAGAGGCCGGCCACGGCCACCATGTCGGTGTCGTGTGGGGAGAGCCGGAAGTGCTCTACCCCCGAGCCCTGCAGCTCGGTCAATTCGCCGAGCAGCGAACCGTAGCGGTAACTCAGGGTCTGGGTCCCGTTGACCGCCAAAAAGGCATCGCCGTCGAGGGTCTCGACGGTCATGCCGTCGGGGTCGCGGTCGCAGACGTACTGGCAGCCGTCCTTGTGCAAGCCGTGGGCCCGGGCGTGGTAGCAGCGCGCCGAGATGGCCAGCGGCAGGCGGCCGAAGACGGCCGCTTCGAGTTCGACGCCGCGGCCGGCCAGCGCGGCGATCGAGGCGCCCGGCAATTCGTGCGGCAGGCAGATGCGTTTGGCGCCACGGCGGCCCAGGTAATCGACCGTGCCCTCGTTGTAGACGTTGACGAAAGGGCCGATGCAGTGCGGCCGGCCGGCCAGCAAGGCCGTGCCCGAAAGGTCGTTGGCTTCGACCAGGCGTTCCTCGTCGGCGGCCAGGCCGCGCAAGGCCTCCATCTCGCGCGGGCTCATGATCAGTGCCAGCGTCGAGATCACGACTTCCTTGCCCGCCGCCTCCAGGCGCTCGATGACGGAAGCCAGATAGGGCTCGAAAAAACTCTCGCGCTTGGAGCACACGACTTCGCCGAGATAGACGGTATCGAGGTCAGCCTCGTCGGCCATTTGGAAATAGAAATCGCGCTTCTGCTCAGCCGGCCAGTTGAACAGCAGCGGCCCCAGCGTCAGCGCCGGCTTGCTCATCGCCAGGCCTTTTCGTAGACGCCGGTGGTGCCTTGCTGGCCCTCGCTCAGGTCTTCCAGGTCGAGCGCCGGGATGTCCTGGTCGGCGGCAACGGCGTCGACGGCTTTGCGGAAGGCGGCGACGACGCGAGCGACGTAGGCTTTGCCGCGCTGGCGGCCTTCGATCTTGAGGCCCGTGACCCCGGCCGCACGCATTTCGGGCAGCATGGCCTGGACGCTCAGGCTGGTGGGCTCCTCAAAGAGGTAGGAAGCCTCACCTTCGGCCACGAAGCGGCCCTTGCAAAGTGTCGGGTAGCCCCTGGCCTCGTGCTCGGCAAAGACGTTGATCGTGAAATCGCCGAGCTTGGAAACCAGGCCTTCCGGCCGTTCTTCGTAGTGGGCGTGGCTGGCCGGCGAGCAGACGCCGCAGTTGTTGGGCGACTTGCCGGTAACGTAGGACGACAGCGTGCAGCGGCCCTCGGCCATGACGCAGAGGCCGCCGAAGGCGAAGACCTCGGTTTCGACCTCGATGGCCCGGTTGAGCTCGGCGATCTCGGCCAGCGTCAGCACCCGCGGCAGCACCACCCGGCGCACGCCGAACTCGCGGGCATAGAAGCCGATGGCCTCGGGGTTGGAGGCCGAGGCCTGGACCGAAAGATGGCGCCTAAGATCGGGCTGGTTCTGGCAGCAATAGTCCAAAAGCCCGATGTCGGCCAGGATCAGGGCATCGGCGCCCAACGCCGCGGCGTCGTCGACGGCGCGGTGCCAAGGGCCGGCATTGCCGGCTTCGGGATAGGTGTTGACGGCGACGAAGACGCGGCAGTTGCCGGCGTGGGCATAAGCGATGCCGGCCCGCAGCTCGTCACGGCTGAAGTTGAGGCCAGGGAAGTTGCGGGCGTTGGTCTCGTCGCGAAAGCCCAAATAGACCGTGTCGGCACCGGCATCGACGGCGGCTCGCAGTGCAGCCGGGGTGCCGGCCGGGCAGACCAGCTCAAGCGGCCCGCTCATGGCGCCGCCCGTTTGCGCTGCCGTCCGGCACGCTCTAGATGTTCCAGCCGCTCGCCCAGCCGTGAGAGTTCGGCGGCCTGGCCGCGGCCGCGTCTCTCGACGTCGTCCAGCAGCGCATTCCGCAGCGCCGCCAAGTCGGCGGCCGCCCGGCCCAGCAGAGCCTCGGCCCGGGCCGCCAGCAGCCGGGCCAGCGGGTTGAAGGGGCCAAACAGCGACAGCACGTCGTCCAAGAGGTCGATCTCCTCGCCGTCGAGCGCATTGCGTAGCGCCACCACGACCTCGGTGTCGCCGTCGATGACCAGGGCGCGAGAGAAAAAGAGCGCATCGCCGTCGAGCCGCCCTTCCATCAGGTCAAAGAGCGTCATCAGCGGGCCGCGCACGCTGGCCGTCGCCACTTCGTCATCGCCCGTACGCGCCAGGCGCAACTCGGGCCGGGCCGCATCTGGGCACAGCGCCAGACGGAAGGGCAGGTCGACGGGATCGATCAGCATCAGCGGGCAATCGAGCCCTTCGAGGCGGTCGAACATGGCCGGGTGGCGCGCCACAACGGTGTTGAGGGTCAGGCGCAGCAGGGGATTGAGCAAGAAGCCGGGCAGCGGACGCGCCAGCATACCGCCGATCAGCACCGGTGACAGCGGCGCCGCAGTGGCGCTTGGGTGTGGGGTCGATTGGCTCATGCACAATACTCTATGGGCCCGGAATCAAGCACTGTTGTAGACCACTTCACCGCTGTTGGAAATGTCGTAACCGCCCAGCGCCGCTGCCCGTTCGACGAATGCGGGGTCGCGCATGAAGGCCGCCAGGGCGGCCAGCGGCGGCTCGAAATAGGCCCGGCGGCGCATCACCAGATCACAACGCTCTTCGTGCAACGGTACGAAGTCGAGCCCGGTTTGCCGCGCCACGGACTCGATGGCGAGGCCGGCATCGGCGCTGCCGTCGCGCACCGCCAGCGCCAAATCGAGCTCGCTGCGGCAGGGATCTGCAGCGATATCGAGATCGGCAAGCGTGAGGCCCACCCGGCCCAACAGATATTCCAGCAGCACATGGCTGCCGGCCTGGCGCTGGCGTAGCGCCATGCGCCGGCCCGGCAAATCGGCCAGACCCTGAATTCCCATGGGATTGCCGGGTGTCAGCACCAGGC
>NZDS01000053.1 GCA_002690215.1 Rhodospirillaceae bacterium
TTTACCAACATCATCGTGCTGACGGCGATCTACGCCCTGATCTGCTGTGGCTACGTGCTGGTCTACCGGGTCAGCCGGGTGCTCAACCTGGCGCACGGCGAGTTGATGATGCTTGGGGCGTATTTTTTGCTGGCCACGGCTTCGCTGTTTGCCGGCCATCCCGTGCTGGCGCTGGCGGCGGCGCTTCTGCTCAGCCTGTGCATGGGCATCACAGTCTATCTCCTGTTGATGCGGCGCATGACCGGCGAGATGGTGGTGGCGGCAGTGCTGGTGACGATTGCGCTGGGAATCCTGCTGCGAGGCCTGGTGGTGTTGTTCTGGACCGATCGCATGCGCCACCCGCTGGAGGAACTGGGCTGGAAGAACGGTTCGTTGCAGTTGGCCGAGGGTGTGGCGCTTTCCGAGGTCAACCTCCTCACTGTGCTGATAGCCGTCGCCGTTTATCTCGGGCTGTTCATCTTCTTCCGCTTCACGCGTTGGGGCGTGCGCATGCGGGCGGCCGGCGAGAACCCGCTGCTGGCGGCCCAGCGCGGCATCCGCCTTCCCGTCATCTACGCCCTGGCCTGGGGCATGGCGGTGTTCACCGGCGGTGCCACGGGCATGCTGCTGGCCGCCGATTCCGGCCTCGAGACGACGCTGGTGATCATTGGCCTCAAGGCTTTCCCTGCCGCGCTGGTGGGCGGTCTTGACAGCCTCCTGGGGGCATTAATCGGAGCCTTCATCGTGGCCACGGCCGAGGTCCTGGCTATTCACTATATCGACGCCCTGGTCAGCGACGTGGTGCCTTTCCTGGTGCTGCTGGCCATGCTGATGATTCGGCCCTGGGGACTTTTTGGTACCAAAGAGGAATTTGAGCGCGTCTGATGTCCCGGGCCAGCGGTTATTTCAAGACCAACTACCGCTCCGATCTGGTGCTGGTGGAGACCCGTTTTCAGTGGTTTTGGGTGGGGCTTTTGGCGCTCGTGCTGCTGGTCTTTCCCTTTGTCCTCGGGCCCTTCGGGTTGGATCTGGCGAACCAGGTCTTTCTCGCCATCATCGGTTCGGTGGGCTTGATGCTGCTGTCGGGTCACGCCGGCCAGATCTCGCTGGGCTCTGCCGGTCTGCTGGCCGCCGGCGCCTTTACCACCGGCATCTTGGTCAAGGAAACCGGCGCTTCGATATGGCTCACGCTGCCCGCTTCGGCGCTGGTGGGCGGCCTGTTGGGAGTGATCTTCGGTCTGCCCAGCCTGCGCCTCAAGGGACTTTATCTCGCCATGAGCACGCTGGCACTGCATTTCATCGTCATCTTCTTGGGCGGTGAATACGAGACAATCCGTGGCTTCTCAACCGGTATTTTGATCGATCCGCCGGTCATCCTCGGCTGGGAGTTTTCCGACCCGCGGGCCTGGTATTTCGGACTCCTGCTAATCGATCTCGCTGTGGTGCTGTTTGCTCTCAACCTGGTGCGCTCGCGCACCGGCCGGGCCTGGGCCGCCATCCGCGGCCGTGAGGTGGCGGCTGAGGCTTTGGGCATTTCGGTGCACTGGTACAAGCTCTCGGCCTTCGTGGTCTCCTCGGTGCTGACTTCGGTGGCCGGCTGCCTGTTCGCCTACTACCACAGCTTTGTCTCGGTCGAGGCCTTCTCGTTGTTTCTAACTATCCAGTACGTCGCCATGGTCATCATCGGCGGTCTGGGCTCGATCCTGGGCGCCATCCTGGGCGCCGTCTTTGTTGTCCTGTTCCCCTACGTCATCGAATGGGCCATGGAGGTGCTGCCGGTGCCGGCCCGCTTCGCCGATTTCATCTTTGCCGTCAATTTTGCCTCGTTCGGGTTGATCATGATCCTCTTTCTGGTGCTCGAACCTTTGGGGCTGGTCGGCATCTGGCACCGCCTAAGGGACTATTTCCTCGAATGGCCCTTCCGTCAAAAGCCGCTGGGGAGCTGACATGAAGCTCTTGAAGCTGGACACCGTCGAGGTCGTCTACCACCAGGTGGTGACGGCGGTGCAGGGCGTCTCGCTGGAGGTGCGCGAGGGCCAGATCGTGGCCCTTCTCGGCACCAACGGGGCCGGCAAGACGACCACGCTGCGGGCCATCTCGGGCTTCATCGGCCTAGACGACGCCCGCGTAAGCGACGGCACCATCCGCTACCGCGGCCAGGACATCGCCAATCAGCCGCCGCACTTGATCACCGGGCTGGGCATCGTGCTGGTGCCCGAGCGCGACAAGGTCTTCGAGAGCCTGACGGTGGCCGAGAACCTTGAAGTGGCGACACCGCGCCAAGGGGCCACCCGGCAGACCGAGGTGGTATTCGAATACTTCCCCCGCTTGGCCGAGGCCCGCAACCGGCTGGCCGGCTATCTTTCGGGCGGTGAGCGCCAGATGCTGACGATCGGCGCGGCTCTGGCCTGCGGGCCCGAGCTGCTGCTGGTTGACGAACTATCGCTGGGCCTGGCGCCGCTCATCGTCGACGAGCTCATCGAGCGCTTGGTGGCCATCCGCCGCGACCTTGGCCTGACCATCCTGCTTGTCGAGCAGAACGCCGCCGTGGCGCTCGAAGTGGCCGACTATGGCTATGTCATCGAAAACGGCCGCATCGTGCTCGACGGCGATCCCCAGCGCCTGCTCGGTCACCAGGACGTGCAGGAGTTCTATCTCGGTCGAGCCGAGGGCGAGGACCGGCGCAGCTACCGTGACGTCAAGCAATACCGGCGATCCCGGAGGTGGTATGGCTGAGGGAACTCTGGTCCTCGAGGACATCTCGCTCAACTTCGGCGGCCTGACCGTACTGGACGGCCTGCGCCTGGAGACCCGGCCCGGCGAGATTCTGGCCCTGATCGGCCCCAACGGTGCCGGCAAGACCAGCGTGCTCAACTGCATCAGCGGCATCTATCGTCCGGGCGGCGGCCGCATCGTCTTCGAGGGCCAAGAGATCACCGGCCTCAAGCCGCATAGCGTGGCGCGCCGCGGCGTCGCCCGCACTTTCCAGCACGCCGAGCTGTTTCCCCACCTCAGTTTGCTCGACAATCTGCTCATCGGCCGTCACACGCGGTTTCGCTCAAACCTGCTCAGCGAAGGAATTTTCTTCGGTCCGGTGCGGCGCCAGGAGGTAGAGCACCGCCGGCGGGTCGAGGAGATTCTTGATTTCGTCGAGTTGCAGCGTTACCGCAAGCAGCCTGTGGCGGCACTGCCATTCGGCATCCAGAAGGTCGCGGGCTTTGCTCGCGCCTTAGCCATGGAGCCCAAACTCCTGCTGCTCGACGAACCCTCTGCGGGCCTCAACCGCGAGGAAAAAGAAGACCTGGCGCGCTTCATCCTGCGCATCAAGCACGACATGGGCATCACCATGCTGTGGGTGGAGCACGACATGCAGATGGTGGCCGACCTGGCCGACCGCATCTATGTCGTCGACTACGGCCGCTTCGTCACCGAGGGCCCGCCTGAAGAAGTGCTCGAAGACCCTCGCGTGGTCGAGGTCTACCTGGGCGGTCACGGTAAAAAGGATTGAAGCGAACCGCTCCCGTCAGCTTTATCGGTGGCAGGGTTGCTGGACTAAATCCAGAAATCGCTAATACCATGTTCGGGTGACAAATATCGGGGCGTTTGCGATTCCTCCTCGGTACTGCACGGCAATGGGTTGGGCCTGCTTGTGGAGAATACGTTCTATGCCGCGCTGACGATCGGCCTGCTGGGCTCGGCACATTGTGTCGGCATGTGTGGCGGTATCGTGGGGGCGCTGAATGCCGGTCTGGCACAAAACCGGCGGCGATCGGCCCTGTCTCTGGCCTCGCATCATCTTGGCTACAATGCCGGACGCATCTCGAGCTACGCCATCGCCGGCGCGGCAGTCGGCTTGATCGGCGCCCAGGCGAGCAAGCTGCACCTGAGTGCGACGATCTCGGTCGGTAATCTGATTGCCGGGCTCTTCATGGTCGCCTTGGGTCTCTATCTCGCCGGTTGGTGGCAGGCCCTTGGCTCGCTCGAGAAAGCGGGCGCCCATATTTGGCGGTTTATCGAACCCCTGGGGCGGCGGTTTCTGCCCGTCAAGACGCCGCTGCAGGCCTTCGGCCTGGGACTAGTCTGGGGCTGGTTGCCCTGCGGCCTGGTATATTCGGTGCTGACGCTCGCGATGGTATCGGCCTCACCCCTTCAGGGCGCACTGACCATGCTGGGCTTTGGTATCGGTACCTTGCCTGCGATGCTGGCCCTGGGAAATGCCGCCGGGCATTTTGGATCGCTCGCCCGTCACCCTGTGACACGCCGGGTCGCGGGCGTCGGCATCATGCTGTTCGGGGTTTATTCCTGCCTGACCGCATTCGAAAGCGACAGCCACCGTCATGCCACCGGCCAGCACGAGGCCATAGGTAGTTATTTCGGCGAGCCCAGCCTCATCAACACTTTTGCCCTGTCCAGATCCAAGTCTGCCGCGGGGCTCGCCAAGCCGGCGCCTGCCATGGGACGGGCGGAATTCCACACCACCAATAGGCTGCTCGCCGACATCGCCACGGCGGCGAACAGCGGATTGAGATGCCCGCTGACGGCCAGCGGGATGGCCACGGCATTGTAGAGCAACGCCCATCCAAGATTCTGCCGCACCCGCCGCCGGGTGGTGCCGATCAACTCGAAGGCGGTGAATATCCGCTCCAGCCGGTCGCCCGGGATGACCACGTCCGCGGCGTCCGCCGCCAACGCGGTGGGCGCACCGAAGGCAATGCCCAGGTCGGCAGCGGCCAGGGCAGGGGCGTCGTTGCTGCCGTCGCCGATCATGACCACGGCGCCTTCCGACTTGAGCCCTCGGATAACGGCTGCCTTACCCTCAGGCGGCACACCGGCAAAGACCTGGTCAAACCGCTCTTCGTAGCCGCTGGGATGCTCCGCACCGGTCAGCAGCACCACGCGGCAATGTTGCCTGAGCCGGTCGACGACTTGTTCCCATTCCGGACGGGATTGGTCCGTCGTGACGATGACGCCTTGCAGCCGACCGTCCCAGCCGACATATGAGACCACGCCGTGGCCGGGCCCAACTCGCGCCGCAAACGACGTCAAATGGCCGGGTATTTCCCAGCCCAGCGTATCAAACAGGGACGCTCCGCCAACCGCCACCCGCCGGCCATCGACGTTGGCCACCGCCCCCCTGCCCGGATGGATATCGAGATCCGAGGCGCTGCGTTGGGAATCCAACCGCGCAATCGCTTCGGCGATGGGGTGGGGCGACAGACGTTCGACCGCCGCGGCGTATTCGGCCATCTCCGGCGGTCCCTCGACCTCGGTCACCGCCATGTCGCCTGTCGACAGGATCCCCGTCTTGTCGATCGCGATGACGTCGGGCCGAGGCGCCTTATCAAAGACATCGGCACTGGTGGCCAAAATGCCCTGACGCAACGCCGTACTGACACCGACCGCCGTGGTCAGCGGAATCGCCAAGCCAAAGGTGCAGGGACAAGAGACAATGAGCGTTGCCAGACCGGCCAGCAACGCCGCTGCCGGCGCCGCGCCGTCCAGCGCAAACCAAAAAGTGACGACGACGGCCAGTCCCAGGACCAGCGGAACGAATAGCCGGGCGATGCGGTCGGCCAACCCCTGTATGCCGGCGCTCGAACTTTGGACGTTCCAAAGTATGCGGGCGAGAACGTCCATCTGACTTTGGACCTCGGGGCCCACGGCGATTTGCAAATCGCCCTCCATGACGATGGAACCGCCAAGAACGACTTCGCCCGCTCGGCGGGTAACCGGAAAGGGCTCTCCGGTCAAAAGCGATTCATCGATTGCCCCGACGCCGGCGACAATGGTTCCGTCCACGGCAATGGCTTCCCATTGCCCTACCGAAATGATCTCGCCCGGCTGCAATTCATTGGCCGGCACGCTGCGGTATCCCGTCTCGCGCCGGACGCGTGCCCGCGGGGTCCAGGCCTCCATGATGTTGGTCAGTTCACGTGTGGCGCCGGCTTTGGCCAGTTGCTCGTGATAGCGGCCAATCGTTACCACCGCCACGATCATCGAGGCGACGTCAAAATAGAGATCGAGCGCACCGGTGATTAGCTGGCCGACGCTGTATCCATAGGCCGCCAGGATGGCGATCGCCAGAAGGTTATCCATGTTCAGGACCCGGGCTCTGAGACCGATCCACGCTCCTCGTAGGATCGGGGCCCCGACGTAGAAAATGAGTCCTGTGGTAACGATGAACATGACGCGGGGGACGACGTCAAAGGCGAGCCAGCGGACCGGTTCCAAATCGCTGGCACTGATGAGGCCCAGGTGAATGGGGTAGTAAAAGGCGAGATAGAGCATCATTACCAGCCCGGCAAGACAGACGCCGACGAGAAGTCGGAGCAGGGACCCCCGCCCATCGTAAGGCGGCGCATCTTCGGACCGCAGCCGGGCGTGGTAGCCGCCGCCGCTGAGCGCCGCCGGCAAATCAGCTTCGTCGAAAATGTCGGGATCGTAGATGATCCTGGCGGTCGAGGTGGCATAGTTCGCCGTCGCGGAAATGATCCCGTCGACCTGCGACGCCAGGCGCTCTATCAAGAGTTCGCATGAGGAGCAATGCATTCCATCAATTCTGAGAAATGCTTCCGCGCCCTGCGGATCCGCCCTGGAACCAGGATCTTGGTCCGCACGCCCCCCGACGACGACATCGTCGCCAAAGCAGAGGTACACCTCACGGCAGCCGATGCAGCAGAATACCTGATCTTTGGCCCGGATCGGCGGTGCCGGCGTGGGTAGTCCACAGAGCTTACAGAGCTTACAGAGCTTACCGTCCATCGATCGCCTCGATTTACGCGATATCCGCCGCTAACAATAACTCGATTTGTCGCCAGGACCCGCATTTCTCTATTGAGTTTGTCCGCTGTTCCGGTTTTGCCGACGGCGAACTCTTTGCAATCGGCTGAATCAAATTACTGCCGGATTCGTATTGGGACGTTCTTTGTGTTACCATCACCAATAACTCCGGGGGGGAGTAATCTGAAATATTTGGTTGGAATGACTAAAAAGTAGAATATGAATGTATGATTTGCAAAAAGTAGGGCGCTGCTAATACAGACGGAAAACGAACCGAGACAAACTGACTGTCACCCGTAACAACCGTTGCCAATCTGGGGAGGCTGGTAATGCTTGATTTCCTTTATCAGGACTCGTGGGGAGCATTTTCGGTAATGCTCTTCTTTCAAATTCCCTTCCTTGTCGTATTTCTCTACATCGTCTATCGCAAGAGCTTCGTGGAGCCCGAACCGAGCGCTACGGACCAGCGCAAGCTGTCCCGTCTGGACGGGCTCTGGATCGCCCTTGTCGTCATCCTTTTCGTTGGCTTCAATTTCCTCAGCCTAGACTACATGCCGCCGATATCGTCCGCCCAATCGGCGGCGACGCACAAGAACATTCAAGACGTCGAGGTAAAGGCGGAATCATGGTCCTATGAGCTCTCGGCTGAGAAATTCGAGGTTGGCCGTCCGGTTCGGTTCTCGGCCAAAAGCGCCGATACGATGCACAGCTTCGCCCTCTACCATCCGGATGGCAGGTTGTTGTTCACGATGATGCTGATGCCGGGATTGGAGACGCCCGCCTCGCTCATCCATACCTTCACCGAACCCGGAACCTACAAGATCCGTTGCTTGGAATACTGCGGCGCAGCTCACCACGAGATGTCGGACGAGCTGGTCGTCACAGAGAGCAAACAATAGCCAAGCCTAAGACAGAGGATCGAAAAATGGTCGCCGTGACAAACATCATTCAACGCACCCCTCTTTTGGGCAAAATGTTCGGTGTCGACGAAAGTACGGGGTTGAAGGAAATCAGCGCCTGGCCAAGTTTGATGGTCATGACTTCGTTCGTCTGGCTCGCCATCGCCGGCCTGTTGGGCGTGGCGATGCCGCTGACCCAGCTTTTGGGACTCGACAGCGCGTTGTTCTATACAGCCCTCACCGCGCACGGCGCGGCCCTGGTCTTTCCCTTCCTGTTCCAACTGATGGTCGGCGTCAGCCTCCATCGGGCGGCCGGCTGTGTGGGGAAACCGGTCACGGGGCCGATTCCCGCCTTGATCTATATTTTCATGAACGTCGGTGCCCTGCTGCTCACGCTGGCCATTCTGGGCGGGCTCAAGATCAGTTATATCGTCATGTATCCGCTGCCCATAGTCGGCGTGCAGACGGGCCAGTGGAGCATGGGCGTGGTTGTGCTCGGCTTCACCGGCATCGCTCTCGTCCTGATCACGGTTATCTTGCTGTATCCCGTGCAGGTCCTGAGAATGCTGTTCTTTGGCCAGCAGCGGGAGGACCTCTTGCTGTCGCTGCGCTCGCTCAGGGATCCCGGTCTGTTGGGAATGGCGATGGCGGTATTGGTGATTCTGATCACGGGGACGCCCTTCCTTCTCGTTGCCAGCGTGGTTCTGCTCGGCCTTTATGGCATCGTTCCCATGGCCGCCATCACCTGGGCGACCGCGCCGGTGGTCTTCCAGTTTACCTTCTTCATCTTTGCCCACAATCTGATGGAAGCCATGGCGATCATGGTGATCGCGGCGATTTACGGCACGTTGCCGCTATTCCTCGCCGATGGGACCCGCAAGCTCTATAGCGACCGCCTGGCCAACCTGGCTCTCTGGATATTGCTCGTCACCTCCCTGACGTCGTTCTTCCACCACTTCTTCACCATGTTCCCCAGCCTGCCGTCGGCGCTGGCCTATCACGGCAACATCATGAGCTGGGGCACCGGCATAGGTGCCGCGATATCGATTTTCACCATTCTCGCGACCATCTGGAAACACGGCCTGAGGGCGGATCCCGGTATCATGGCCGTGCTCATGGGGTTTGCGCTCTACGTGTTGGATGGCGTCACTGCCATCGTTACATCGAATGTGGCTTGGTCTTTCCAGCTCCACGGAACGATGTGGCAGGCCGGCCATACCATGGCCGTCCTGGTCGCCATCTCGCTGATTTGGATGGGCGTTCTCTACCATCATTATCCCGTCATCACGGGCCGCAAACTCAACCCCACCATGGGGAATTGGTTCGTCGGGCTCTATAGCATCGGCGCCGCCGGGGCAATGTACGCCTTCATGGCGGCGGGTGCGGCCGGCATGCCCCGGCGGTTCGCGGCCTGGAATCAGGAAGGCTGGATGGTTTACGGCAACCTTATCTTGATTTTCGGGATCATGATCGGCGCGGGCCTGGTCGTCTTTGCCTGGGATCTCATGAATTCCCGGGAGATCGAGACCTCTCCAGGAGAAGGGACAGTTCCGGCGGAGTAGCAGGCCGCGGTTGACGGGGGGGCAGACCTGTCTCTCCCTTCATGTAATGCACTAATGCCTCCGGCATTTTCTTGCTTATGAGAAAAGCACGGGGAGACGAACCATGAGCGATGCGTTGAGAAAGATTATTGAAGAAACTCAAGCCAATTTCCGGGCCGAACCGGCCAATGCCCTGGCCACGTTCGAATCAAAATCCGAGTTGCAAGAGGGATTTCACTCCGAGGTCGGCCTGCGCGATCATCGCCTGACAGTCGACGAGCCGGCGGAACTCGGTGGCACCGACAAAGGGCCCAACCCGGTCGAGCTGGTGCTGGCCGCGCTGGGCACCTGCCAGGAGATCACCTACCGGGCCTACGCCGCGGCGATGGGCATCCCCCTCGAGGGCGTCTCGGTGACGGTCGAGGGCGACATCGACTTGCGCGGCTTCTTCGCGGTCGCCGATGACGTGCGCCCGGGCTATGGCGCCATGCGCGCCACGGTGGAGCTGACCTCGAGCGCGGGGGAAGAACAACTCAATCAGTTGCGCGATATGGTCAACTCCCACTGCCCGGTGCTCGATATCGTGAGCAAGCCGGTGCCGGTCAGTTTGGAGCTAAGAATTAACGAACCGGTTGCTGCTTGAGGACAGCCTAAACCCGGCCGGGCCCGGCGCGTCATTTCTTCCCGAGGCGAAACAAACGCGCGGCGTTCTCGAACGCGATGCGGCGGGCCACGGCGGCCGGTAGCTGCTCGAGGATGGCCAGGGTCGCAGCGCTATCGGCGGTGTGACGGAGCGGTGATTGGCTGCGGGGAGAAACGAAAAAGCGGTCCGTGCCTACCATGACGCGGTCGGGGAAGTCGCTGAACAGCTTGTGCCATTCCGCTCGCAGGCGGCCGTCGGGTCCGGCGATCCGGTTGGCCATGACGCTGGGTTCGCGGCGCCTGTGGGGTGGTATGCGGTAGCTCAGATAAAGGTTGGCGTGGCGTTCAAGGAGTGCCCGCGTGAGTGTCGCGGTGCGTCTGCCGGTGTTGTCCCAGCCCAGGTGCACCCAGACGATGGCGGCCGCTCGGTTGTGAGCCAGCAGGCGCTCGAAGGCCGCCATGTTGGGCCCCAGCCGGGCCGGATTGCGACCGCGGCGGGCCAAGTGCGGTGGCACTGCCATGTCCTCCGGAATGGCCTCCATGTGCAGGTCGATGGGCACCCCGTGCCGGGCGGCGATGTCGGCCAACAGCCGGAACAGCGCATGGTCGGGCGGGGCGCTGACGTAGGGATGACGTGGATTCATGGAGAAGTGCTCGGCCGTCAACTCGCCAAAGCCGACGGCGCCCAGGCGCACAAGTTCCTCGGCCTTGGCCCGGAAGTTGCGACGCACCTCGGCTCCCACGTCGCCGCTGCGCACGGCGCGCTGGATCATGACGTTGAGGGTGCCGCCACCGGCCACAACGGCAAAGCGGCCGGGGTGGCGGCGGGCGATGGGAAACAGTTTGGTTGCGTCGTAGCCGGCGGCAAAATGCTCCGGCTGTGGCGGCGGCATGATGAGCAGCATGCGTACGCCGAACCGGTCCATGGCATCAAGCGCCACCTCTGCCGCGCCCTCGAAATCCGTACCGCCCTGCCAGGGGGCGCGCAGGCCGTGCAGGTGGTTGTGGGTGTCGATAACAGAGAGCGCGTTCTGTTGCCCCCATGCCGGCAGCGACAGCCCCAGGGCGAACAGGCCGGCGAGCGCCCTGGCGGCCATTTCAGGCATTCTTGATGGTCAGCCCGGCGTCGACCGGCAGCGCCACGCCGTTGATGTAAGACGACGCCGGCAGCACCAGGCTGAGGGTGGCGTGGGCCACCTCCTCGGGTTCAGCGTAGCGCGCCAGCGGTACCCGGCGGCGGGCGAAGATCTCCTTGTGCTCGTCCTTGATGTTGGCGGTCATGGCGGTGTGGATAGCGCCAGGGCAGATGCAGTTGACGGTGATGCCGTCGCGACCGAGCTCGGTAGCCAGCGACCGGGTCAGGCCGATGACGGCGTGCTTGGCGGTGGAGTAGGGGCTGATGCGTGGCGTCGCGCCCAGGCCCTCGGTCGAAGCGACGTTGACGATGCGGCCGGCGCCCGAGGCCTTGAGGTGCGGCAGCGCCGCCCGGATCAGGCGCATCTGGGCAGTCAGCAGGATGTCGAGGTGGCGCGCCCATTGGCTCTCGTAGTCGTCGGCATCGATCGGCACTTCGGCCGAAATCCCGGCGTTGTTGATGAGGATATCGAGGCCGCCGAACTGCTCCGCCACTTCCGCCACCACGTCCTGGATGCGTTGCGGATCGGCGATATCGAGCTGCCAGCCCCGGGCCGTGGCGCCGACCGCCGCAATCTCCCCGACCACCGTCTCAACGCCGGGCCCGTTGATGTCGGTCACCGCGACCTTTGCCTGTTCGTCGGCAAAGAGATGCGCCGTGGCCCGACCCATGCCGCTGGCGGCACCGGTAACCAGGGCGACTTTACCTTCGATCGACCGGCTAAGTTTGCTCAGTCTGGTCATTTTGCGTCATCTTTCGTCCGTGCCGTTCCCCCGCGCGCAGCCATTGNGGCTCGCCGGGCCGGATGACGAAAGGCAGTACCATGTCGAAAATCGAATCCCTCTTCTCCCTGGCGGGCCGGGTGGCGCTGGTCACCGGCGCCTCGCGCGGCCTGGGCTGGGCTTTCGCGGAGGCCCTGGCCGGGGCGGGCGCGCATGTGGTGCTGAACGCCCGTCACGCCGAGGCCCTGGAGGAAGGTGCGACCAAGCTCAGCGACCGCGGCCTGGCCGCTTCCGTGGCCAGCTTCGACGTCCGCGACGAGGCCGCCACGGCGACCGCCGTCGAATCCCTGCTGGCCGACCACGGCCGGCTCGACGTGCTGATCAACAATGCCGGCGTCATCAAGCGCGCCGATCTTGCCGACTACGACAGCGGCACCTGGCAGCACGTCATCGACGTCAACCTCACGGCCTGCTTCCGCCTCGCCCGTGAGGCCGCCCGGCCGATGGCCGCGGCCGGTTGGGGCCGCATCGTCAACATCGCCTCGGTGATGGGTCTGATCGGCCGGCCCTCGATCCCTGCCTACGTCGCCAGCAAGCACGGCCTGATCGGCATGACCCGTTCGCTGGCGGCCGAACTCGGCCCCCGGGGCGTCACGGTCAACGCCATTTGCCCGGGTTATTTCGCTACCGAGATGGCCCAGCCGCTTATGCAGGACGAGGAATTCAACGAAATGGTCTGCAGCCGCACCCCCATCGGCCGCTGGGGCGATCCCGGCGAGCTGGCCGGGGCGGTGATTTTTCTTGCCTCCGGGGCCGGGTCCTACGTCAACGGCGCCGCCTTGGCCGTCGATGGCGGCATGACGGCGGTGTTATGAGTCGATGTTGCCGATCATGCGGTCGCGGATCTCCGACTTGAGAATCTTGCCGTTGGCGTTGCGCGGCAGGGGCTCGCTTAGCAGCTCGATGCGCACCGGCACCTTGAAGGCGGCCAGCCGCCCGGCGACCTGTGCCATGAGGTCCTCGGTCTTGACGTCGGCCTCGGGCGTTACCTGCACCATGGCGCCGACTTCCTCGCCTAAGATCATGTGCGGCAGGCCGATGACGGCTGCGTCCATCACTGCCGGGTGGCTGTAGAGAGCATCTTCGACCTCGACGCAATAAACGTTTTCACCGCCCCGGATGAGCATGTCCTTGGCCCGATCGAGCACGTAGATGAATCCCTCATCGTCACACCTCACCAGATCGCCGGTGCGCAACCAGCCGTCGACGAAGGTCTCGGCGGTTTCCTCGGGCTTGTTCCAGTAACCGCGCACGACGTTGGGGCCACGGATCCACAGCTCGCCGACGCCACCGTCGACATCGGCTCCGTCCTCGCCGACCACGCGGCCGTCGCACACCGGAATCAGGGGGCCGATGCTGTCGGGTTTGGCGAGATAATCGCTGCCCATATTCTGGGCCGCCAGAGAGGAGGTCTCAGTCATGCCGTAGCCGTTGGCCGAAAGCGCCGCCGGGAAGACCTCGCCGATGCGGCTGACCAGCTCCGGCGCCGCCGGGGCGCCGCCGTAGGCCACGTATTCGACGCTGGAAAGATCAAAGGCCTGGCGCTTGGGGTGTTCCAGCACCTGCCAGGCGATGGCCGGCACGCCGCCGAAACCGGTGATTCCTTCGTCGGCGATCAACTCCAGGGCCCGGTCGGCATCCCACTTGTGCATCAGCACCACCTTGTTGCCGGCATAAGCGCCGGAAAGCATGGCCGAATGGCAGCCGGTGACGTGGAAGAAGGGCACCGCCAGCAAGGTGGCTTTTTTGGGCCCGGGCGCATCTGGGTCGGGCAGCTCGCCGCCGTCGCGAAGGGTGGCCCGGGCGCGGCAGAACAACAGGCTAAAGATGTTGGTGGCGATGTTGCGGTGCGAACCGACGGCACCTTTGGGAGAACCGGTTGTGCCGGAAGTGTAGAAGATGGTGGCGTCGTCCTCGGGNGCGATGGGAACTTGGGGCAGAGGGGCGCTCTGGTAGCGCGCGAGCAGGGCATCGAAGTCAATCGAGCCGGCGTTGCTTGTGTCGCCGCGGGCGGTGATCATGGCCCGCAGCCCGAACCCGGCCAAGTGCTGCCGCAAACGCTCTGCCCTCTCGCCGTCGGCGATCAGCACTTGGGAGCCCGAATCCTTGAGACCGTATTGCAATTCGTTTGCCGTCCACCAGGCGTTCAGCGGCACCGCCACGGCGCCGATCTGGACCGTTGCCCAGAAAGCCACCACCCAGTCGGGGTAGTTGCGCATGGCAATGGCGACGCGGTCGCCCTTTTTGACGCCGAAATCCGCGACCAGTGCCGCTGCCAGGGCGGTCACGCGGCGATCATGCTCGGCATAGCTCAAGCGTTCGTCCTGATAGACCAGAAACGGCAGCTCGCCGTGGCCACGCATGACCTCGAGCACCGCCGGCAGGGTCAACGGGCAGTTCTTCCAGATGCGTACGCTTCTGCCACGGATCTCCACCTCGCCCATCTCGAAGGGCGCCCCAGGGGCCGTCAGCGTGGCGGTAATTTCAGCGATCGAGCTCACACAGCACTCCTGGCAGAAAAACTGGCCCAACAATAGCGAACTCGGCACCCGGCGGGATAGGATGAAACCCTGCCAAGGGAGAATCCTACCGATGATCAAACTCAGTTTCTGCCTGCGCCGCCTGCCTCACCTCAGCCACGCCGAATTCCTGGCCTATTGGCTCGACAATCACGACCCGCTGGTGCGCGAACACGCCGAGATCCTGCGCATTCGCCGCTACGTCCAGGTCCATGGTATGGAAAATGCGGTTTCCGAGGCCATGCGGCAATCGCGCGGCGGCGCCGAGCCATTCGACGGCATCGCTGAGCGATGGTTCGAGAGCGAAGAGGAACTTGGCGCCAACGCCGAAGATCCTGCCTCGCGCCAAGCCCGCAAGGAACTGGTGGTCGACGAAAAGAAATTCATCGACCTGCCCAAATCGCCGCTCTGGATCGGCACCGAGCACGTGCTGGTTGGATAGCATTGGGAGCTGGCCCCACTCTGCTTGCGAGCCATAATCATGCTAATCTTGCAGGACGGATGTATGGGGGAAGTCCGAAATGTGGCGCACTGTGCTCCTGGTAGCAGTGGCCGGTGTCTTGGCGCTGGCGGCCGAGGCGGCAGAACTTCGCGGCAGCGTCAGTAACGGTGCGGGCAAGCCGGTTGCCGATGCCGTGGTTTACGCCACGCCGCTGGCCGGTCTGCCGGTGGCAACCACCACCCGAACCGTCATCGATCAGATCGGCAAACTATATGTGCCCTTCGTCTCGGCCTTCCGTGTCGGCACCACGGTTACNTTCCCCAACAAAGACAACATCAAGCATCACCTCTATTCGGTGTCGCCGGCCAAACGCTTCGAGCGACCGCTCTACCGCGGCAGCCAAACCGAGCCGGTGGTCTTCGACAAGAACGGCGAGGTGACGCTGGGCTGCAACATCCACGACTGGATGATCGCCCACGTGCTGGTGTTGAAAACGCCCTATGCGGCGGTGACCGACAAGGCCGGCCGGGCCCTCATCGCCGGTCTGCCGGCCGGCGAATACGAGGTGCGAGTCTGGCATCCCGGCATGAAGGGCAAGAAGAAGGTGACGAAAAACCCACGCAACATATCGTTGGCATCGACTGCCGAGGTTGACTTCAAAATCCGTCTCAAGCCGAAAACCCGGTGGTGGCGCAGCAAGCCGTTCGACGCCGATCTGCCGGTGTCGGACACTTACTGAGTCCGTCATGAGCAGCTCCCGGACGCTCTTCGTGGCGCTGTTGGTGGCGGGCTTGGCGTCAGCCGGGGGGGCGCTTGCAGGGGGTTTGGCCGGAACGGTCCGCGATGATGCTGGCAAGCCGGTTGCCGATGCCGTGATCTACGCCACGCCCCTGGCCGGCCTGCCGGCGGCGATCGTCACCCGTGCCGTCATCGATCAGGTCGACAAGCTCTATTCGCCCTTCGTAACGGCCTTCCGCGCCGGCACCACGGTTACCTTCCCCAACAAGGACAACATCAAGCATCACCTCTATTCGGTATCGCCGGCCAAGTCGTTCGAACGCCCTCTCTACAAGGGCCGCAAGGCGTCGCCCGTGGTTTTCGACAAACCGGGCGAGGTGACGCTGGGATGTAACATTCACGACTGGATGATCGCCCACGTGCTGGTGNTGNANACNCCCNATGCGGCNGTGACNGACNAGGCCGGCCGGGCCNTCATCGCCGNTCTGCCGGCCGGTGACTACGAGGTTCGGGTCTGGCATCCCGGTATGAAAGGCAAAAAGAAGGCGGTCAGGAATCCCCGCAAAATCACCGTGGCCGCGGCTGCTGCCGAGGTAGCTTTCGAGATTCGTCTGAGGCCAAAAAAGAGGTGGTGGCGGAAAAAGCCCAAGGACGCCGACAAGAAGTATTCCGGCGATGAGGGTTTCGCGGGCGGCAACTGAACCTTGTTTCGATTCCGCAGCTTTCGCACGCGCCTCACTGTCTTTTTCGTCGGCCTCTTGTTGCTCGTCCAGGGCGCCGCCTTCGTTGCCGTCGATCTTGCCAACAGCCGTAATGCCCGGCGCCAGATCAATGCCGAGCTCGAGGTCGACGCCCGCGTCTTCGACCGTTTGTTGGCCAGCCGCACGGCCCAGTCGACCCAGGCAGCGCGCCTCCTGTCCGGGGATTTCGCCTTCAAGACGGCCTATGCCAGCGGCGATGAGGGCACGCTGCTGTCTGCGCTGCGCAACCACCAGGCCCGTATCGCGGCCGACGTCATGATGCTCTATTCCCTCGACGAGGAGGAAATTGCCAGCACGCTGGAGCGTCCGCCGGGCGCCGACGAGCTCGATCTTGCCGAGATCATCGAGGCCGCCGACGACAGCGACGAGGGCGAGGCGGCCCAAGTCATGCTGCTCGACGGGCGGCCCTACCAAGTCGTCCTGGTGCCGTTGCTGGCGCCCTTGCCGGTGGCCTGGATCGGCATTGGTTTCGTACTCGACGAGGGTTTCGTGCGGGCGCTGGAGGAGCTTACACGAGCCCACGTGTCACTGTTGCGGCGCGTTGGCGAGGGCTGGCACGTCGAGGCCTCGACCCTGGCAGCTCCCGCCGCGCTGGCGGGGGCGCTCGGCGCGGGTCGTCAACCGGGGCGCAGCTTCGTACTCGACCTTGCCGGTCGCGACAACGTCAGTCTGATGCAGCCGCTGGGCGGGGCGGGGGTGCAGGTGGTGTTACAACGCCCGCTGGCCGCTGCGCTGGCGCCCTACCAGCGGCTTCGATTGGCGCTGCTGGTGCTCACTGCCGTGGCCTTCGTAATCTCGCTCTTTGGTGCCAGCGTCATCGCCCGCGGCGTCACCCGGCCGGTACAGACCCTGGTGGCGGCGACGCGGCGGGTCCAGCAGGGCGACTATGGCAGCGACGTGGCGGTCGATCGGGTCGACGAGATCGGCGAGCTGGCCGGCGCCTTCAACAGCATGACGCGGGGCCTGGCCGAGCGCGACCGGGTGCGTGACCTATTGGGCAAGGTGGTCGATCCAGCGGTGGCCGAGGAGCTGCTCAGCAAGGATCTTGAGTTGGGCGGCGAGGAGCGCGAGGTGTCGATCCTGTTTTCCGACATTCGCGGCTTTACCGCACTTTCCGAGCGTCATCAGCCGGCTGAACTCCTGGACCTCCTGAACCGCTACCTGACTCATATGAGCGTCGCCATCGAGGCCGAGGGGGGCGTGGTCGACAAGTATATCGGCGACGCCATCATGGCACTGTTCGGAGCGCCGCTGGCCCACGGCGACGACGCTGCGCGAGCCATCCGCGCCGCCCTCGCCATGGGCCGCGAGCTGATCGAGCTGAATCGCGAGCTGGCGGTCCAGGGGCTGCCCATGATCGCCACCGGCATCGGCATCAACAGCGGCCAGGTGGTGGCCGGCAATATGGGTTCGGCCCGCCGTCTCAACTACACCGTGATCGGTGACAACGTGAATCTGGCCTCGCGCATCGAGGGCCTGACGCGCTTCTACGGCGTGCCCCTGATCATCAGCGAGAGCACCGCCGCTGCCGCGCCCGGGTTTTGTTACCGCGAACTCGACCAGGTGCGGGTCAAGGATAAGCAGGAGCCGGTGCGCATCTTCGAGCCCATGGAGCCCGGAGAGCCAGGTGTTCCCGGCGCAGACGAGCTGGAGCGCTACCACCAGGCCTTGGCTCACTACCGGGCCCGGGAGTGGCAACCCGCCGACGAGGCTCTCGCCAGCCTGGCCTCGGCTGCGCCGCACTGCCCGCTCTATGCCCTCTATCGCCGCCGCATAGCCGATTTTCGCAGGGCTCCCCCGCCAGCCGATTGGCAGGGCATAGAGGTGTTCAGCGAGAAGTAGGAGGGTTAGTCTTGGGCCGATGGTGAATCGGCCTGCGATCTTTCTGGCCTTGCTGCTGGCCGGCAAGTTGCCGCGGCAACTGCGCCACGGCGCCCTCAAATTGCTGCCTCCTCCGGCCTGACGGTATTGCGAGCGAGTGGGAACATGAGCAGTCACCTCAATCAACTCAGCGCCATCGGCGTCGCCGCCATGATCGCCAAGANGCAAGATCAGCTNGCGAAGAACTGGTNGCCGCCTGTCTGGCCCGCATCGAGGCCCGCGAGGACGTGGTCCAGGCCTGGGAATACCTCGATCCCGAGGCTGCGCTGGCCGAAGCCCGCGAGCGCGATGGCGAGCCGTCGCGCGGTCCGCTACACGGCGTGCCCATAGGCGTCAAGGACATCATCNATACCGCCGACATGCCGACCGCCATGGGCTCGCCCATTTACGCCGGCCATCGTCCCGCCGGTGACGCCGCTTGCGTCGCCCTGGCCCGGGCCGCCGGCTGTGTCGTGCTGGGCAAAACGGTGAGCACGGAATTCGCCGGTCTGCACCCGGGCAAGACGCGCAATCCGCACAATCCTGAGCACACGCCGGGCGGCTCCTCCTCGGGCTCCGCAGCGGCCGTGGCCGACGGCATGGTGCCGCTGGCCTACGGCACCCAGACCGGTGGCTCGATCAGCCGGCCGGCTGCATTTTGCGGCGTCGTCGGCTTCAAACCCAGCCACGGCACCATTCCACGGGCTGGCCTCAAACTCATTTCCGACGCCCTCGACACCATCGGTGTGCTGGGTCGCAGCCTTGATGACGTGGCGCTATTGACCGCCATCAGCAGTGGTCGCAACGCCGATGCGTTCAAGTACCCCCACGATCCGCCGCTGCGGCTCGGCCGTTTGCGCAATGCCCCCTGGTCCCAGGCCGAAGCTGGCGTCGAGAGCAAGATGGATGAGGCTGCGGCAACGCTACGGGCGGCCGGCGCCAGCGTCGACGACGTCACCTTGGCGGCGCCGTTCGACGAGCTGCGGGCGGCGCACTGGGATGTCATGCACTTCGAGGTGGCGCGCTGGCTGAGCTGGGAGCGCGAGCAGAGGGCCGAATTGCTGAGCCCCGAGATGCGCGAGATGACGACCACGGGCATGACCGTGGAGACCGGACGCTACCAGGCGGCGCTCGATTTGGCGGCCCGGGGCCGCGCCCTGCTGGCCGAAGCCTTTGGACGCTACGACGCCCTGCTAACGCCGAGCGCACCGGGCGAGGCGCCGGCCGGCCTCGAGGCCACCGGCGACCCCGTCTTCAACGGCGTCTGGACCTTTCTGCACGTGCCCACGGCCTCGCTGCCGGTGTTCAGCGGCCCGGCCGGACTGCCCATGGGCCTTCAGGTCGCCGGCCCGCTGCGCGGCGACGGCCGCCTGCTTTCCGTGGCGCGCTGGATCGAGGGCAAACTGAAATCATGAGTGACGTCACGCGCCAGCTTTGCCGGCACGCTGCGAACTTGGACTACGCGGCGCTGCCGGCGGAAGTGCGGGGGCGTGCCCGCGTGCTGCTGCTCGATCTGCTCGGCAACATAGTCTGCGCCGCCCACGAGGCCGAATCGTCGCCCAGTTTGTTCGCCGCCGTCGAGTCCCTGGGCCTAGGGCGTGGCAGCGCAACGGTGGCCGGCGTCGGCGGGGGCTATGCGCCGCCTGCGGCGGCTTTGCTCAACGGCGCATTGGGCCATTCGCTCGACTTCGACGACACCCACGCCGCGGCCTCGCTGCATCCCGGCGCCACGGTCATCCCGGCCGCCTTGGCGGCTTGCGAGATGGTAGGTGGGGACGGCGGCCGGCTGCTGGGCGCCATCGTTGCCGGCTACGAGATAGCCTGTCGCATAGGCTTGGCGGTGGGTGCAAAGACACATTACCAGCGAGGTTTCCATCCCAGCGCCACGGTCGGCGTCTTTGCCGCCGCGACCGCCGCCGGTCAGCTTTTCGGGCTCGACGCCGAGGGTTTGGAGAACGCGCTGGGCATCGCCGGTAGCCAGGCCGCCGGGTCCATGCAGTTCATGGCCAACGGGGCTTGGAACAAGCGCTTCCACGTCGGCGCCGCAGCCATGAACGGTCTGCTGGCTGCCAGTCTGGCACGTGAAGGTTTCAAGGGAGCGAGCGCCGCTATCGAAGGGCCGGCCGGTTTTCTTGCCGCCTATGCCCCGGCGCCGGAGCCGGCAGCGGCGCTGACCGGCCTGGGCCGGGGCTTCAAGATCCTCGATGTCGCCCTCAAACCCTATCCAGCCTGTCGCCTGGCCCACGCCGCCATTGATGCCGTGGTCGAGCTCAAGCGCGAGCAAGGTTTCGCGGCGACCGAGGTGACAGCATTGGAGATCGGCATGTCACGCCTGGGCATCGACATCTGTGGTGCGCCGGAGGCTGCCAAGCGCCACCCGGCAAGCTTCGTCGAGGGCCAGTTCTCAATGCATTTCCTGGCCGCCGTGGCGCTACGCCAGGGATCGCTGAGCTGGCGCGACTACTGCCGCCACTATGGCGACGGCGAAACCATGGCGCTTTGCCAACGCATCACTGTGGTGCCCGATACCGAGGTCGAGGCCGACTACCCGGAGCGGCTCAGTGGCCGAGTGCGCCTCACCCTCGGCGACCGGCGGCTCGAACGCAAGGTCGACCTGCCGCGTGGCGAGCCTGAGAATTTTCTCGACGCTGTCGAAGTGCGCCGTAAGTTCGAGGGTTTGGTGTCGCAGCACCTTGGCCCGGCGGCCGGGGCTTTGTACCATGCCGTCATGAAGCTCGACGCCGATGACGACGTCGCGGATTTGTTGGCCCTCTTGGCCGTATAGGCTCCCTCGCCATAAGGAAATCGAATGTCTGATCCAGCCGAGATCCAGTCCAATTCGCCGATCGTCGCGGCTTTCACCGCGCGCACCAAAAAGTCGGCCGAGTTTTTTCACCGGGCCCAGCAATCGCTGCCCAGCGGCATTGCCCACGACGTGCGCCACATCGATCCCTACCCGGTCTACATCGAGCGCGCCAAAGGCTCTCGCAAGTGGGACGTCGACGGCAACGAATACGTCGACTACATGGGCGGCCACGGGGCGCTGCTGCTGGGCCACAACCGGGTCGAGGTGGCCGAGGCGGTCAAACGCCAAATGGACATCGGTACCCATTTCGGCAGTTGCCACGAGCTCGAGTTGCGCTGGTCGGAGTTGATCCAGGAGCTCATGCCCTCGGCCGAGCGGGTGCGTTTCACGGCCTCGGGCACCGAGGCGACTTTGCTGGCACTACGCCTGGCCCGGGCCTTCACCGGGCGCCGCAAGGTGGCGCGTTTTCGCTATCATTTTCACGGTTGGCATGACCATTTCGCGGCCAACTACGTCTCCCACTTCGACGGCTCGACGCCGACCGGCCTGCTACCCTCGTTGGGAGACGACGTCATCGCCTTGCAGCCTGGCGACATCGATTTGGTGCGCCGCACCCTGGAAGCCGACAACGACGTGGCGGCCTTGTTCCTAGAGCCCACCGGCGCCAGTTGGGGGCGTATCCCGCTACGGCCGGAATTCCTGCATGAGCTGCGCGAGGTTACGGCCAAACACGGCGTCATGCTGGTCTTCGACGAGGTGATTTGCGGCTTTCGCGTGTCGCCGGGCGGTGCCCAGGGCGAGCTCGGCGTCAGGCCCGACCTGACGACGCTGGCCAAGATCGTCGCCGGTGGCTTGCCCGGCGGCGCCGTGGCCGGGCGGCGCGACGTGCTCGATCTGCTCGATTTCGAGGCCACGNNNGCNGCNGGCAAGGAGAAGATNCTNCANTTCGGNACNTTNAACGCCAATCCGGTGTCGGCNGCCGCNGNGGTGGCGACNCTGGAGATCATCAAGTCNNCCGACGCCTGNGCCCGNGCCAANGCNTNNNCNGCGGCGCTGCGNGANGACCTCAACCAGGCCATCGAGGANGTNGGCCTGNCCTGGGCCGNNTATGGCACCTANTCCGGCTTNCANATNTTCACNAACCCNNANGGNGNNGACATAGGGCCCGGNAATTTCGANNCNTNCNCCCAGNATCCCAANAGCNTGCGCCTCAANGANCCCGAGGTNGTCAACAANCTGCGNNTGGGCATGATGGCNTTCGGCGTCGACATCAACGGCTGGCCCGGCGGCATCGTCTCGGCGGCCCACGACGACGAGGATCGCCAGATTACCGTGGCGGCCTTCCGCCAGACCTTGGAGATGATGAAAGACGAAGGCGTGCTCGGCTGAGACCCAAGGGAAATTCCTAATTTGGATATGTAAACCCAGGGTTATCCCCGGATTTCGCTTGTTGCCGGAGAGTCGCGGGTGTAGCGTGCAATTGAGGATTCTCGCGTTCGGTACGTCCTTTGGGGGGGCCCAAGGCTACCGCAAAAGTAGCACCCGTGGAGTGCACGCGTGACACCTGAGGAACTCGTTAACATCATCAAGAAGCACGACCGCTTCGTGCATGGGCTGGTCGGTGGCGAGCGGGCGGTGCTCAAGGGCGTCAAGCTGAAGGGCTTGCGTCTCACAAATCTCAATTTCCAGCACGCCATCCTCAGCCACATCGACTTTTCGGGCGCCACCCTGGAAGGCAGCGATTTTCGCTTTGCCGATCTCTTCACGGCCAATTTAGAGGGCGCCAACTCCAGCGGTGCCAAGTTCGACCGGGCTGACTTGAGGGGTGCCAAGCTGCAGGGCGCCAAGCTGCAGGACGCATCTTTCAGTGAAGCCGACCTGCGTCCGGGCCTGATCATGGGGGCGGCCGGCGAAACCATCACCAACCTATCCGAGGCTTGCCTCGACCGTGCCAATCTGGAGGGCGCCCAGCTCGCCCGGGCGTGTTTCCAGCATGCCTCGTTGAAAGAAGCCGTGCTGCGCCGGGCCACCATGACGGCGGCNAACNTGCANGGGGCCNANCTCTCGGGNGCCGANCTNGAGNGCGCNCGCGCCGAAAGCGCNANTTTCTNCGGCGCCGACCTCAGCGGCGCCCGGCTCGACAGGGCGCAGCTGCGCAGCGCCAACATGCGCGGCGCCATCCTGGCCGAGGCCTCACTGTCTGAGACCGACCTGATGGACGCCCGCGTCAGCCCCGGCAGCCGGCAACTGCCCGTCGACCTACAAAGAACTCTTCGCGACCACGCCCTGTGGGTCGAAAGCAACGCCGGCCGCGGCCAGCGGGCCAGCCTGCCGGCCATCGACCTGGCTGGGCTGGATATGCGCGCCGCCTATCTTTCCGGCGCCGATCTGAACCGCGCCCGGTTCACCGCGGCCAAGCTTTCGCACGGGCTTTTCGTGCTGGCCGATCTCTCAAGCGCCGATCTCTCGAATGCCGACCTGCGCCATGCCGATTTGGCTGGTGCCAACCTGAGCCAGGCGAACCTGAGCTTCGCCGACCTGCGCCACGCCAACTTCAAGCCGGTCGAGCTCAAAGATCAAAAGGGCCAACCGACCGGCGAATTGTGGCCGACCAAGCTCAGCGGCGCCGACATGCGCGGTGCCAATCTGATCCACGTCGATCTGCGCCAGGCCGACACCAGCGACGCCGACCTGAGCGACGCCAAGATTGACAGCATCAACGAGCGCAAAAGCCACTAATCGGTATTCCGGGCCATAATGGCGGGGNTTTCCAACAAATGGGAACCCGCCATGAATCCGACCACTGTTTCCTATGCTCGCGACGGCCGTATCGCCCGCATCACACTTGATCGGCCCGAGCGCCTTAACGCCATCAATGACGACATGCCCGGCGAGTTGGCCGCGGCCGTGGCCGAGGCCAACCGCGACGACGGTGTCCACGTCATCGTGTTGGGCGGTGCCGGCCGCGCCTTTTGCGCCGGCTACGATCTGGTCGAATACGCCGAAACTCCAGGACCCAATCCGGTGGTCCAGGAGATGCCATGGGATCCCATGAAGGATTACCGCTTCATGGGCCAGAACACTGCCGATTTCATGACGCTGTGGCGCAGCTACAAGCCGGTGGTCTGCCGGGTGCAGGGCTATGCTGTCGGCGGCGGCAGCGATATGGCGCTTTCTTGCGATCTGGTGGTAATGGCCGAAGAGGCGCGCATCGGCTATCCGCCGGCCCGTGTCCTCGGCTGTCCCACCACCGCCATGTGGGTCTATCGCGTTGGTGCCGAACGGGCCAAGCGGATGCTGCTTACCGGCGACTTGATCGATGGCCGTGAAGCCGCCCGTATCGGCCTGGTCAGCGAGTCCGTGCCCGAGGCCGACCTTGACGCTGCTGTCGAGCGCCTGGCGGCACGCATGGCCGGCGTTCCCAGGAACCAACTCATGATGCACAAGCTGATGATCAACTCGGCTTTCGACAACATGGGCCTGGCCAGCACCCAGATGCTGGCGACCCTATTCGACGGTATCACCCGCCACACACCTGAGGGGCAGGCCTGGAAGCGACGCGCCGAAGAGGTCGGTTTCCAGCAGGCGGTGAAGGAGCGCGACAGCGGCGATCCGATTGCCGAGAGCTAAAGCGCCTTCGGTTTGATGCTAATCGGTCACAGCTCTCATATGTCACTCCCGCGAAAGCGGGAGCCCAGGTTTGGTAGGTTTTTCATGCTGGCCGCAGCAATAAGACAGTCAAAAAAGACACAAAACCTGGGTTCCCGCCTTCGCGGGAATGACACCAAAAATAGCGCTGCCGTCAGCGAACTTACGTCGCCGCAGGTCCCGGCCAGGGGCAACGGGTCTGGCAGCTG
>NZDS01000054.1 GCA_002690215.1 Rhodospirillaceae bacterium
TCGCCCTTGTAGAAATAGGCATTCGCCCGACAGCCCCAGCAGACATCGGCGTCGTCGCAGGTGGCGCACTCGCCCGTGACCTCGAAGTCGTAGCAGAGCTGCTTCGACTGGCTCTCCAGGATCTCACGTAGCGGCTTCCGGTTGACGTTGCCGACCTCGAAGTCATAGAGCACGGCGCAGGGCAGCACGCGGCCGTCCCAGGTGACGTGGAACTTGGAGCGGCAATAGAAGCGGCCGCATTCGGTGGGACCGACGCGCAGCCAGTGTTGGCCCAGCTTCTCGGCCCGGTAGGCATAGGCCCGGCGAATGTCGTCGAGGCTGGGCGTGAGCTCGGTGGCGCCGCCCTCGCCGATGGGGTGGTAGACGAACATGGGCACGTAGCCCGCCCCCATCTCGTCGACCAGAAAGTCAAGCGTACGCTCGATCGAGCGCGCCGCCGGCTTGGTCAGCGTCAGACACGGCATGATGCGGCTGGGGTGGAAACCGGCATTACGCAGGTTTTCGAAAGCCTTGTACTTCATGCCCTGAACCCGCTCCAGGGTATGGGTCAGCATGAAGTCTTCCTCGTCCACGGTGTCGAAGTTGATGCCCACCAGGTGGATGTTGGGCGTATCGGCCAGCGCCTGGGCCACCCGGGGGGCCACGATGCCGGCCACGAAGACGCTGTTGGCCAGGCCCTTCTCGCCGGCATAGCCGATGATCTCTTGCCAGTCGGGGTGCAGGATGGGGTCGCCACCGCACCACTGCACCTGGCTCACCCCCATTTCGGCCAAATCGTCGATCACCGCCAGCGCCTGTTCGGTGGGCATGTCGGCGCCCTTGAAGTAGGGGCTGGAGGCATAGCAGTAGGTGCAGGCCCCGCCGCACTTCGAGGTCAGCTCGAAGTCGACGATGCGGGGGCGCATGGCCTCGGCGGCATAGCGCTTGTTGGGGCTGATGTAGCGGTCGAAAAAATACCTGCTGTCGGGGATCGGCTTGGAAATCATGGTTTCGGCCATCACGCGCCTTCCGGTCCGAGGGCGTAGCGCAGGAAAAATCTAATGGATGATAGATTTTGACAGTGACAGACGCAAGCCGGACAAAAAAATGCCGCCGGCCCTAGGGCCGGCGGCAGGAAATATGGGTTCTACGAACCTCCGGCACCGATCAACGGCCCGAAGCGTACCAGGCGTTCGCCATCGAACTTGTTCATCTGCATCTGTTCGATGGGATAGAAATCGGTCGCGCTGGTATTGGCCAGGATGCCCGGCAACAGCCCCGGCACCCGGAAGTCCTTGGTGCTTGCCGCCGTTTTCATGATGTTTTCGCGACTGAGATTGTTACCCGCACGCTTCAAGACATCGGCCATGAGCTGGCACACGGCCCAGCCATATACGTTGAATACGTTGTTGCGGTCTCCCTTGGGATAGAACTTATCCATGAAGGCCCGCCATTGGTTCATCTCTTTGTCTTTCGCCCACTCGGGATCATTGGGATCCTTCAGATAGGTGAGCGAAATGATGCCCTTCGAGCGCGCGACGCCAGCCGGCTCGAACGTCGCCTTGATGGAAGCGGCGACATCGTTCAAGAGGTGAACCGGCTTCCAGCCGATATCGTCCATCTTCTTGATCGACTGGGCGGCGAATTTGGGAATCGAGATGTTGACCAGAACGTCGGCACCGCTGTTGGCGAGACTTACGACCTGACTGGCTATCGTCGGGTCGGTGACCTCGTAGCTCTCCTCCTTGACGACCATCTTGTCGTATTTGGCGCCCATCGCAGCCTTCACGCCAATGACATAGTCCTTGCCGTAGTCATCGTTCTGATAGAGCACGGCGACCTTGCCGTTGGGATGGTTCTTAAGAATGTAATTGCCGAAGATCTTCCCGATGGTCTGGTAGTTCGGCTGATACCCCATGGTCCAGGGGAACTTGCCTGGCTGCCCCCATTTCGTCGCGCCCGTGGCAACGAACAGATGCGGGACCTTCTTCTGATTCATGTATTTGTGGATCGCCGAATTGGTCGGCGTACCGAGAGTCTGGAAGGTCAGGGCAACCTTGTCACGCTCGACGAGCTTGCGAACCTGTTCCTTTGTCTTGGGCGGGCTGTAGCCGTCATCATAGGAGATGAAGTTGACCTTGCGGCCGTTGATGCCACCGCCCGCATTGATCTGCTTGAAGCAGGCGTTAATGGCCTTGCCGATCGTCCCGTAGGAAGAGGCCGGCCCACTATACGGATTGGTGTTTCCGATCTTGATTTCCGTAGCGGTAACACCTGGTGCGTTCTGAGCGGCGGCGACGCCGATACCGGCCAAGAAAATCGCCGCGGTGATAGTCGTAAGTCTGGTTATCGGTTCCATCGTTGTCTCCCTGTTGTCTCGCCTTTTTTTTGACCCAGCGAGTTTCGTGATCATAGACCTTTGTTTCGATCGCTCCAATGCTCGTTTGGCGCTCAGCGAGCCAATTTCATGATGATCCGCCGGACGAATCCGGCCACCCCATTTGGCATGACATAAACAGTGACGATCAAAAACACGCCGAACGCCACCCAAACCAACGCCTTCGAACTCGGATCGCCGCCAAAAAAAGTATCGACAACGCCCTCAGACAAATTCGGTACGTACAAGATGAACATCCCGCCGATGATAACCGCGGGAATCGAAGCCAAGCCACCTATCACCATGGCGATCATGAGTAGAATAGCATGGACGAAGGTGTAGCTTTCCGGCGCGATGAACTCGACCACAATGGCTGACAGTGCGCCGGCAACGCCGCAATAAAGACCACTGACGCCAAACGTGACAGACTTGTAAATGGCGTTGTTGATTCCCATGGTGCTGGCCGCAATCGGATTGTCGCGGATGGCGATCATGGCTCGTCCCACGCGGCCCCTTGTCAAATTCCAAGCGCCGAAAATCAGGATCAGACCAAAGAACAAACTAAAGTAATACAGCCACTGATCGCTGTTGAGAAACGGCACCGGTGATTCGGGCTTCAAAAGATCGATACCCTGCACACCACCGGTGTATTCCTCGAGATGCTCGTAGCGCAGCAGCTGCGGCGTCGAGGCGGCCAGCGCAAAGGTCGCCAGCGCCAGATAGAGCCCCTCGAGGCGGAGTGCCGGTAGGCCGAACAGAAATCCCGCGACGAAGCAGGTCAAGCCGGCGGGGACGATGGTCCAGTAGTAAGCGATCTCCCAGCGCGTAAGCATGATGGCCGCGGTGTAGGCGCCGAGCGCCATGAAGGCACTATGCCCCAGCGAAAACTGGCCGTTGAAGCCGGTAAGCAGGTTCAAGCCCAGTACCGCCATCGCAAGGTACAGAACCTGGGTCAACTGGAATACCGCGAAATCTTCGATCACCGCAGGCAAAAGGATGGCAATCGCCACCGCCGCCATGATCGAGAAGCGCCGCAGAAACGGCATGGGAATTCCGAGAATCTGCAGTTTCTCTGCCGGATTGACCCGATTTGCCGATGCCAATTCCGGCTGCTGGCCCGGTAGCGTTTCGGCTGTCATGACCTAGACCCTCTGCACCACCACCCGACCCATCAGGCCCGAAGGCTTGAAGATCAGGATCCCGACGATCACGACAAGCGCAAACGTCAATTTCAACTCGCTGCCGATGATGTACGTACCAGCGAGATTTTCCAGGACACCGAGGAGAAATCCCCCCAAGACCGCCCCCAATGGGCTGGTCAGTCCGCCCACGACCGCACCGGCGAAACCATAAAGCAGGATGCCGAGCATCATATTCGGTTCCAGATAGACGATCGGGGCAATCATCATTCCTGCCACGGCGCCGATCGCCGCCGCCAGCCCCCAGCCAAGTGCCAGCATCCAACCCACGCTGATGCCGACGAGTCGGGCCGAGTCCGGTGCAGCCGCGGCCGCCCGCATGGCCAAACCGATCGGCGTGAATCGGAAGAACAGATATATGAGGATAAGCATCCCGAGGGTTATGCCAACAATGCCCACCTCATGCGCACCGATCAGTTTGATACCGTACGGCATCTTATCGGGAAATGGACTGGGAAACGCCTTGATCGTGAATTCCCAGATGAATCCCGCTGTAGCATTGAATATCTGGAACAGCGCAATAAACACCACGATATGACTCAATATCGGCGCATTGTGAATCGGCGCAAATACCAACCGCTCGATAACCACGCCACCCACAAACGACACGACAATGCAAACGAAAAATGCCACCCAATAATTTGCCCCCCAATCTATCAATTGCCAGGCGATGAAGGCAGAAAACATGGCCATTTCGCCCTGGGCAAAATTGAAGTGGTCGATGGCCTGATATATCATTACCACAGCCAGTGCGATGCTGGCATAAATCGCGCCTGTTGCCAGGCCGCTCAAAGTTTGTTGAAGGAAAAGATCCATGCATTCAACCCATAATGTCGTCAGTAGCCGAGATAGGAACGGCGAACGTTTTCATCGGCACTGATCTCGGCCGAGGTTCCCGACATCACCACCGATCCGGTCTCCAGCAGGTAGGCATGGCTCGCGAGTTCCAGCGCCAGCGTGGCGTTCTGTTCCACCAGCAGCATGCTGACTCCTTGATCCTGGTTGATGGTGCGCAGGATTTCGAAGAGCTCCTCGACAATCAAAGGTGCCAGCCCGAACGATGGTTCGTCGAGCAGCATTAGCCTGGGTCTCAACATCAGGGCCCGGCCCACGGCAAGCATCTGCTGCTCACCGCCGGAAAGCGTCCCGGCCTGCTGCCGACGACGCTCCTTGAGGCGGGGAAAATAGCCGTAGACCCGCTCCATGTCTTCGGCCACCTCCTGGGAGCCGCGACGCGAAAAGGCACCGAGTGCCAGATTCTCCTCGGTGGTCACCCGGACGAAGGTGCCGCGGCCCTCCGGGACATGGGCGACGCCGTGTCGCACGATGGACTCCGTGGCCTTTCCCAAGATGTCCTGGCCGTCGTAGCGTATCTGACCGGCGGTTTTGACCATGCCGCAGATCGACCGCAGCGTCGTCGTCTTTCCCGCGCCATTAGCGCCTAGAATCGTCGTGATCTCGCCTTGCTCCAAGGAAAAGCTGACACCGTGAAGCGCCTTGATCGGGCCATAAAAGGCCTCGAGATTGGAAACCTCCAGGAAGGCCATCAGTCGCTGGTCCCCAAATAAGCCCGAATGACCTCGGGATTTCGCTGTACTTCCGCTGGCGTGCCCTCGCCGATTTTGCGCCCGAAGTCGATCGCCACCACGTAATCCGAGACGTTCATCACCAAGCTCATGTGGTGTTCCACCAACAGGATGGTGGTTTCGCGATCGCGCCCGATCTGCCGGATGGTATTCACCAGTTCTTCGACTTCGTCGTGGTTCAGGCCACCGGCCGGCTCATCGAGCAGTAGCAGCTTCGGCCTGCTCGCCAAGGCGCGCGCCAGTTCCACACGCTTTTGCACGCCGAAAGGCAAGCCGCCCGCGGGCATGTAGGCGACATCCACCAACTCCAAATATTCGATCAATTCCCAGGCGATATCGCGCAGCCATTCCTCTTCGCGGCTGACCCACGGGAGCCTGAAGGCGTTCGATACGAAATCGCTTCGGCTCCTCGAATGACCGCCCACCATGACATTGTCGAGCACCGACATGGTGCCAAAGAGCGCCAGGTTCTGGAAGGTGCGACTGATGCCAATGTCAGCGATACCGTGGACCGGCGTCTCAGTCACCGAATGGCCCCGAAAGCGGATATCACCGGAGTCGAACTTGTAGAGCCGGCTGAGGCAGTTGAACAACGTCGTCTTGCCGGCCCCGTTGGGCCCGATCAGACCGACGATCTGTCCCTCCTCGACGCTGAAGGAAACCTCGTCCAACGCCACGATGCCGCCAAAGCGGAGAGAAATCTCGTCCACCTCGAGCAGCGCACCAGCCGACGCGTCGCTCATGCGCCGCCACCGTTACCGGACCGCCGTAGCGCGGCGGTACTGGATTTTCCGGACAGTCCCCCATCGTGATGACAAGCTACCACGCCGTCAACCCTCCCGTTGACTTGCCTCCTGGGCGCGCCGGCTGTTGTCGCCAGCTTTCCACCCAATGAACTGCCGGGATCGTTGCACAGGCAAACCGGCGCGTCAACGCAACCAGGCATAGCCGCTGCTGGGCTGGCCAAGCGTTGTGGCCTGGCCTACAAGAGAGCTGCCGTCGCCGTTCTGGGCGCCGCCGTTACGTTCTGCGCGGGATACCACAGCGATCATGGATCAAGCACTCTGGAACCCGGCCGCCGAGGCCATGGCATGGACTGAGCTACGCGAGCTGCATCCGGCCAAGCGGAAGGCGCCAAGGAAGCCCCCCGAAGCCTTCATCGAGAAGCGGCCAGCGGAATTCAAGGGACGCTAATCCGGCCGCGATCGTGCAAACCATCGGCTTCATCTCGCCGCCTAGCTGGTTCGATCCGAGCCCGGCGGAATTTCCCACCGTCTGCGCCAAGGCCGTGCAGGTGCAGCAATGCCCGCTTTCGCTGCCCGAATTGGACTGGCGCATCGACAGCATTGCCAGGACCGAACCCGAGCTCATTGCCGCCGCCCGCACGCTGGGCGAAATGGGCTGCAGCTTGGTGGCCAACGTGGGCACGCCTTTCGCATGGGCCGGACTGGCGTCCGTGACCGAGGCACGAGCTCGGCAAGAACGGCTGGCGCTGGCGGCCGGGGCACCGGTGGTGATGTCCGGCATCGCCATCATCGAGGCTTTCGCGGCGCTGGGCGCCCGGCGCATCGGGCTGGCCTGCACTTATTACTCCGACGATTGGCGGGATCGCTGGGCGCGCTTGGTGGCGGCCTCGGGCGTCGACGTCGTCAGCGCCCAGAACCTTGCCGGACAGGGCCTGATGCCGCCCCACGACGACGCCGACCGCGCCTACTGGGCACCGACGGCGGAGCAGATAGGCGAATCCGTGCGCCGCCTTGCAGAGACTGCGCCGCAAATCGAGGCGATCGCCGTCAGCGGCGCCGGATCACGCACCCTGGCGCTCATCCCAGCACTTGAGCGCGAAATCGATCGGCCCGTTTTCGGCTCCGATACGGCGCTTTACTGGGCCGCTGCGAAGGCGGCCGGTGTAGCCTTGAAACCCGGCATCCTGGGTCGTCTGACCGATGCTTGTTAAGAATCTGACCTCTTCCCCGTTAACATTCCATAATTAAGGGGACAGGGACGCTTTTAACAAAAAGGGGACAGGTACCTTTAGCCCTAAAAGTACCTGTCCCCTTTTTCTCTGTCCCCTTTTTCTTCGCTGTCCCCTGTTTCTTCGTCCCCTTTTTCTCTGCCCCCTTTTTCTGAAACGCTAACTCGGCGTCCAGCGCAGGCCGTATTCGCCGGCTGCATCGACCAGCCAGGCCCAGGCGGCACGGGCGTGGCTGCGGCGGAACATGAGATCAAAGCCCGCGTCGCAGCGCCGCACGATGACGTGAACCGGGCCGAGTTGGGTTTCGCGGCCATGGCCGCTGGCCAGGACCTCAAGATCGAGCGCACAGCCCTTGGCCAGCACCTCGCGGGCCCGCTCGCCGCTCAGGTGAAGCAGTGCCCAAGCGGCGGAAACATCGGTCACGACCATGCCGTCGGCAAGCCTGCCGGCCCCCAGCACCAGCCATTCGTCGGGACCCCGGCAGAGCACCGCGACGCCGCCCGCCTCGGCGCCCTGGCCGATAGCACGGGGCAAAGCCAGGCCGAGTGACTCTTCGACTGCCGCCACGAAAGCCGGGTCGGCGGCATCGCCCCGCAGCACCAGTTTCGCCGTTGGCTCGCGCTCGGCCAGCTCGATCCCCACCTCGGCAGCCGGTGGTGCCAAAGTAAGACCCGCAAAAGGTGAGCCGTCAGCCATCGAGACGATCTCCCTCGGGGTCGTAGAAATGGTTGTCGCGCAGCCGAACCTTGAAACTGACGCCGGCCGTGGGGGCGCTGACAAAGAGTTCCTCGCCATAGCGCTGGCGCCCGCGCTCGACCAATGCCAGAGCAATGGGTTGGCCGAAGGTGGGGCTGAAGGCATGGCTGGTGACGTAGCCCTGGATGGCCTGGGGGCCGGTTCCGGGAGCGCCGACGACCTGGCTGCCCTGAGGGAAGTGCTCGACCGCCTCCAGCGGCTCCAGGCCCACGAGCTGTTTGCGTCCCTCAGCCACCAGCGCCGGCAGACGCAACGAACGCTTGCCGACGCAGTCCTTTTTGGCGCTCACCATGCGGCCCAGGCCGAGATCATCGGGCGTGGTCTGGCCAGCCAGTTCGGCGCCCGCAACGTGGCCCTTCTCGATGCGCATGACGCTCATGGCTTCGACGCCATAAGGTGTCACGCCGGCCTCGGTCAAACCTTGCCAAAGTGCCAGGCCCTGGTCGGCAGCGACGTTGATCTCGAATGTCATCTCGCCGGTGAAACTCATGCGAAAGAGCCGCGCCGGGATATCCAGCACCGTTCCATCACGCACGCTCATATAGGGGAAGGCCTCGGTGCCGACGTCGACGTCGGTCAGCGGCGCCAGAATCTGGCGCGCCCCGGGGCCGGTCAGGGCGGCGGCGAACCATTGCTCGGTGACCGGCGTGAGAAAGACCCGAAGCTCGGGCCAGCGCACCTGCAGCAGGAATTCGAGCCAGCGCAACACGGCCTCGGCGTTGGCCGTGGTCGTCGTCATGTGGTAGTGCGCTTCGCCCAGCCGGCTGGTCACGCCGTCGTCGAAGATCCTGCCGTCATCGCGCAGCATCAGGCCATAGCGTGAGCGCCCCACGGCCAAGGTCGTCCAGCCGTTGGTGTAGACGCGGCCCAGAAATTCGCAGGCGTCCGGGCCCTGGATATCGATCTTGCCCAGAGTCGAGACATCGACCAGACCGGCACCGCCGCGCACCATGGCGACTTCGCGATTGACCGCCTCGAGGTCGCTCTCACCCTGGCGGCGGTAGAACTGCGGCCGCTGCCAGCCCGCCTCGACGATCACCGCGCCGTGCTCCAGGTGCCAGTCGTGGGCCGCCGTCTGGCGTGGCGGGTAGCCCAACCGACCGACGCGGCGGCCGACGATGGCGCCGATGGTGGTGGGCAGATAGGGCGGCCGGAAGGTGGTGGTTCCCAGGCTGGCGGGTTCCATTCCCAAGGCCGCCCCCAACGTCGCCAGGCCCGGCAGGTTCGAGGTTCGGCCCTGGTCCAGCCCCATACCGAGCGTGGTGTAGCGCTTGAGGTGCTCGACGGATACATAGTTCTCCTGCGCCGCCAGCTCGATATCGGCCACCGTTACGTCCATCTGGAAATCGACGAATTGGCGGCCCTGCTGCGCGGCCACCAGGGGCGGCTCGAGAGCCGCCGCCATGGCCGACTTAGCCCCTGTGGATATGTCGAATTTCTCCACCTCGGCCACCGATCCGTCACCGAACCCCGCATCAAAGGCGGCCGCCGCCCCGACCGCGGCACCTTCGGCCCGGCAGCCGGCCAAGTCGAAAAGTCCGTTGCAAGCCCCCACGGAGCGGTTGGCCTCGATACCGCCATCGGGCACGAAGGCGCCGTTTTGGTACGCCAGTCGGCCGCCACACTGGCTGTGCAGGTGCACTGCCGGCGTCCAGCCGCCGGACATGGCCAGCAGGTCGCAATCGATGTCCTGGCCGCGCCCCGAAGCCTCAGAGGCAATGCGGATGCGCCACAGGCCCGAACGCCCATGCGTTGCGCTGACCAGATGGCCGGCATGGTGGACGATGCCGAGAGCGTCAAGCCGTTCGATCAAGTCCTGATTTACGCTTTGGCGCCGATCGACGACAGCCGCCACTTCGGCCCCCGCCGCGGCCAGTGCGAAGGCAGTTTGATAAGCACCGTCGTTGTTGCAGAAGATCACCGCCCGGCGGCCGCAGACCACACCGTAACGTTCGAGGTAGCTGGTCACGGCGCCGGCCAGCATGATGCCCGGGCGGTCGTTGTCGGGGAAGGTGAGCGGCCGTTCGAAGGCGCCGGTGGCCAGCACAACCTGGTCCGCCTGCACATGCCAGAGCCGCAAGCGCGGTCCGTCCTCGCCCTGGCAACGCTCCAGCGCCACCAGGAAATTGTTGTGGTAGTAGCCCACCACGGTGGTGCGCGGCAGCCAGGTCACGGATTCGAGCCCCGCAGGGGTTTCTGACGTCAGCCGCTCGTCGTCGTCGATCAGCAGCACCCGGGCGCCGCTTTGGGCCGCCGCCTGCGCCGCCGCCAGGCCGCTGGGGCCGGCGCCGACGACCACCACGTGCGCCTGGGCGTAGCGCTTTTCGTAGCGCTCGGGATCGGGCGCCTCGGGCACCCGGCCAAAGCCGGCGGCGCGGCGGATGAAGGGCTCGACCAAGTGCCAGGCGCGCTGGCCGATAAAGGTTTTGTAATAGAATCCGGCCGGCATGAAGGGCTTGAGCAGGCCGATTGCGGCACCAACGTCAAAACCGAGCGAGGGCCAGTGGTGCTGGCTTTCGGCCACCAGGCCGTCGCTGAGTTCGACCCGCGTGGCCTGCGTGTTGGGCTCGGCCAGGCGTCCCCGGCCCAGGCGCACCAAGGCGTTGGGCTCCTCGGCCCCAGCCGCCACGATGCCGCGCGGACGGTGATATTTGAAGCTGCGTCCGACCAGCCGGAGGCCCGCTCCCAGCAGAGCCGAGGCCAGGGTATCGCCGGCAAAGCCGGTGTAGGGTTGGCCGTCGAAGCTGAACCGCAGCAGCCGGCTGCGGTCGACAATGCCGAGGTCGGCGTGGCGCCAGGGGCCGCTCATGGCGTCACCTCGGTAGCGTCGACGATCCGGTTACTGGCGGTGTCTCGAACGATGTCGATCCAGCGGCGGCAGCCGTGCGCGTGGTACCACCATTCGCGATGCGCACCCTTGGGATTGTCACGGAGATAGAGAAAGCCCGTCCACTCGGCGTCCGACATACTTTCAGGATCGCTGGGCTGGGCCACCGTGGCATCACCGCCGTAAGTAAATTCGGTTTCGTCCCGGGGTCCGCAGTGGGGGCAAGGTATGCGCAGCATCGCGGGCCTAATGCGCGCCCGGCGTGTTGCCGGCGCCGCGCTCGCTATAGATCTGGCCCCGCGAGAAGCGTTCGAGGGTAAAGGCGGCGTTCAATTCGTGCGGCGCATCGTTGGCGATGGTATGGGCGAACACCCAGCCTGAACCGGGTGTCGCCTTGAAGCCGCCGTAGCACCAGCCGCCGTTGAGGTAGAGGCCGTCGACGGGGGTTTTCGAGATGATCGGGCTGCCGTCCATGGACATATCCATGACACCGCCCCAAGTGCGCATCAGGCGCAACCGGCTGAGCAGCGGGAATTGGGCCAGAGCACCGGCCAATACGTCCTCTATGGTCGGCAGGCTGCCGCGCTGAGTGTACGAATTGTAGCCATCCAAGCGACCGCCGATCAGCACCTCACCGCGGTCGGTCTGGCTGATGTAGGTGTGGTAGGTGCCGGATGAGACCTCGGTGTCGAGGAAAGGTTTGACCGGCTCGCTGACCATGGCCTGCAGGAGGTGGCTCTCGATCGGCAGGCGCAACCCGGCCATGGCCGTGACCTGGCCGGAGTGCCCGGCAACGCAGATGCCGACTTTGGCTGCTTTGATGGTGCCGCGGCTGGTCTCTATGCCGACCACACGGCCGCCCTCTCGTTGGATACCGGTGACCTCGCAATTCTGAATGATGTCGACGCCCAGCCGGTCCGCCGCCCGGGCAAAGCCCCAGGCCACAGCATCGTGCCGGGCGACGCCGCCGCGCGGCTGCATGAAGCCACCGAGGATGGGAAAGCGTGCCTGGGTCGAAACGTCCAGGTCCGGCACACGTTCCTTGATCTCGGTTGGGGTCAGCGCGATGCCGTCAATGCCGTTGCAGCGCATGGCGTTGTAGCGCCGAGCCCAGCCCTCCCATTCGCCTTGGCTGTGGAAGATGTTGAGCACACCGCGCTGGCTGAACATGAGATTGTAGTTGAGCTCCTGCGACAACCCCTCCCAAAGCTTCAGCGAGTGCTCGTAGAAGCGGGCGTTTTCGTCGAGCCAGTAGGTCGAACGCACGATGGTGGTATTGCGCCCGGTGTTACCGCCGCCCAGCCAGCCCTTCTCCAGCACGGCGATGTTGGTGATGCCGTGGTTCTTGGCCAGGTAGTAGGCGGTGGCCAGGCCGTGGCCGCCGCCACCGATGATGACCACGTCGTAGGCCGGTTTGGGCTGGGGGCTCTGCCAGGCCGGCGGCCAGAATTTGGGGCCGGCGAAGGCGTTGCGGACCAAACTGAAAAGCGAGTAACGCATGCCCCGTTGCTCCGGACGGTCGCTATATGATCTGGCCCAGGAATTCCTGGGTTCTGGGATCGCTGGCTTCGGAAAAGAATGTGGCCGGCGGGCCATCCTCGATGACGCGGCCATAGTCGGTGAAATAGACCTGGTCGGCAACCTCGCGGGCAAAGCCCATTTCGTGGGTAATCGNCAGGCAGGTCATGCCTTCTTCGGTGAGTTCGCGAATGGTCACCAGCACCTCCGTGACAGTCTCGGGATCGAGGGCCGCGGAGACCACTTTAGGTCGCTGTCCCCCAGGGCTCGCGCAGCAGGCGCTTGAGCACCTTGCCCAGGGCGTTGCGCGGGAATTCCTCGCGAAACTCGACCCCGATCAGGCGCTGGTGCTTGGCCAGGCGTTGATTGGACCAGTCGAGAATATCTCCGGCATCCGGCGTCTCACCGGGTTTGGGAATGACCAGCGCCAGTGCGCTTTCGCCCCACTTCTCGTGTGGCACCCCGATGACCGTGACGTCGAGCACATCGGCGTGCTCACCGACGATGCTTTCGATATCGGCGGGAAAGACGTTGAAGCCGCCGGANATGATCATGTCCTTCTTGCGATCGAGAATGTAAAGAAACCCGTCCTCGTCGAGTTTGCCGATATCTCCCGAGCGCAGGAAACTGCGGCCAGCCGGGTCGCGCCAGATGATGGCTTCGGTCTCGTCGGGCCGGCCATGGTATTCGCTCATCAGGCCGCCACCGTAACTGGCGATCTCACCGGCCTGGCCGGCCGGCACCTCGTTGCCCTCGTCGTCGATGATACGGATGTCGAAGCCTAGCACCGGTATACCCACCGAGCCCGGCTTGAGAGCGTGCTGATGGGGTTTGATCATGGTGGCCGCGCCCTCGCTAAAGCCGTAGAGCTCGGTCAGGTTGGGCGTCAGGCGAGCCAACACTTCGGCCTTGGTGTCAGGCCGCAAGGGCGAGCCCGCCACCAACACCGACTCGAGGCCGGAGAAGTCGTGATCATCGAGACCGGGTTCAGCCAGGGTGACGATGAACTGGGTCGGTACCATGAAGGTGTGGGTGATGCCTTCGCGGGCCACGGTCTCGAGGAACAGGCCGGGGCTGAATTCGGGCAGCACCACCAGCGTGGCGCCGGCGAACAGTGCCGGCAGCACCATCAGCCATGTACCGTTGGAATAGAGCGCCG
>NZDS01000055.1 GCA_002690215.1 Rhodospirillaceae bacterium
CCGAAGATGCCCGCATCGAGGCCTTCGTGCGGCATCTGGGGGAGGACGATTTCGGCCGTTCGGTGGCCTTCCAAGACCTGGCCGGCGAAACCTACGAATATCAGCTTGGCGCCTTGCTTGGCCACGTCTTCAACCACCAGACCCATCATCGCGGCCAGGCCCACGACCAGCTCAGCCAGACCGCCGTGGCGCCGCCCTCGCTCGACCTCATCGGATTCATGCGCGAAACCGTATAACGGGCGGCCGTCACACTCTGAGGTCGACGAGGCTCTGCCCTTCCTGATGCTGTTCGGGATTGCCGTGCTCTCGCTTGCGGCCACGCTTTTCGCGGCGCTGGCGCTTGCGGTCGGCAGCGGATTCGAAGGTGGACTTGGGCCCCTTGGGCGGTGGCGTCACCGGGTTGGGTTGCAGCACCGGCAGTGGGGCGGTAAGTGCGTAGTTGATCTCGCTCATGATCAACTCCTTTCGACGATTCTTCGTCTCTAGAGTGCTTTTGCACCCCAAAACCCAGCAAATCCCGGGCCAGTCCTAGGGAATCGGCGAAATCGCTTTGTTTCCAATTGATTAAGATCTTGCCGGCGGGCTCGAAGCTGGGCAGTTTTTGCCCTTGCGGCAGGATTTTCCGGCGCCCCCGGCAGGCTTTGCCGGGATGATCGTCAGCAACGTCCCCAGGAGTCCTAGCTCCCCAGCTTGGCCATGCGTTCGGCCATGATGCCGTCGAAGGCGCCGCCGACAGCTTCCACCAGGGCCTCGGGCGCTTTGTCCGGGGAGCCGCTGGCGAAAGGCGGTTGGGGGTCGTATTCGAGGCTCAGCTGAATGGCCTGGGCAACCCGTTCACCGGCCTCGCGGGCAGCCAGATGGAGCGCCATGTCGATGCCGGCCGAAACGCCGGCGGCGGTGATCACCTTGCCCGCTTCGACGAAGCGTGCGGCCACCGGTTTGGCGCCATATTCGGCCAGGGCATCGAGGCGCAGCCAGTGCGTCGTCGCCTCGAGACCTTCGAGCACGCCCGCGGCACCGAGAATCAAAGACCCGGTGCAGACCGAGGCGGTCCAGCGGCTGCCGGCGTGCATGGCCCGCAACCAGCTCAACAGGCGCTCGTCGGCCCGCACCCGCTCGTCGCCGGGGCCGCCGGGCACCAGCACCACATCGGCCAGCGGCACCTCGTCTATGCTCTTTTCCGCCAACAGCTTGAGGGCCCCGGTATCGCATGTTACCAGGCCTTGGCGGCGGCCCACGAAGCTGACCTCGGCGCCGCGCAACTGGGCCAGCACCTCGTAGGGCCCGACGGCATCCAGCGCCGTCATGCCGTCGTAGATCAGAATGGCGATCTTCATCGGCTCACCTCGAGCACCACCTTGCCGGTCGACTTGCGTGAAACAATGAGATCGAGGGCCTGGGCCACGTCGTCCAACGCCAGGGTGTGACTGACGTGGGGATCGAGCCGGCCGGCATCGTACCAGTCCACCAGCTGGCGCATCGATCGCCCCGCGATCTCGGGCTTGTAGATGGCATAGGAGCCCCAGTAGAAGCCCACCACGGAAATGTTCTTTACCATCACGATGTTGGTCTTGACTTCATTCCATTTGCCGCTGGCGAAGCCGATGATGACGATGCGGCCCTCCCAGGCCGTGCAGCGCATGGCGGCGTCGAAGGCCTCGCCGCCGACCGGGTCGTAGACCACGTCAGCGCCGCGGCCATCGGTCAGCTCCTTGACTCGTTGGCGCAGGTCTTCCTTGGTGTAGTCGATCAAATCGCTGGCGCCGTGTTCGGCACAGACCGCCAGCTTTTCGGGTGAGGAAGCGGCGGCGATCACCCGCGCGCCCATCTGCGCTCCGATCTCCACCGCCGTCAGGCCGACGCCGCCGGCGGCACCGGTTACCAGCAGCGTCTCGCCCTCCTTGAGTCCGGCCCGATAGTCGAGACCGACGTGGCTGGTGCCGTAGGCAACGGGAAACGAGGCCGCCGTGACGTAGTCCATCTTGTCCGGCAGCGCCACCACCGAGGCAGCCTTGCAAACCGCCTGTTCGGCGTAGGCACCGAGGCTGGTGGATGCGACCACGCGGTCACCGGGCTTGATGCCGGTGACGCCATCCCCCACTTCGAGCACGTCGCCGGCCGCTTCCATCCCGGGCACGAAGGGGAAGTCGGGCTTGACCTGGTAGCTGCCCTGGATCAGCAAGGTATCGCCGAAGTTGACGCCGCAGGCCTTGACGGCAATGCGGACCTCGCCGGGGCCAATCTCGGGTTCCGGCGCCTCGCCTACGGTCAGTTTCTCTGGCCCACCCCATTCCGTGCACATCACCGCTTTCATGTCGTCACTCCGTGTTCTTTTCTCACAAAGGCTGCCAGTTCCAGCCAGGGTGCTTCGTCCCAGTAACGCCGGGCCGCCCCCGAAGTTGAAGGAAGCACAAAAAGCGCCGTGTCGCCAAGTGGGGCCAGGCGGCGGCCATAGGGAACTGCAGCGCCAAGAAAAACCCGGGCCGCCCGCTTGCCGTTGAAAGCCAGTGCCCGTGGCGCAAAGCTCTCTATCTTGGCGGCCAGTCCAGCCGGGTCATCGGCGCCGGGACCAAGCATCGCGTCGGAGCCGCTGCGTCGTTTTGCCAGATCGGTGAGGCCGACGCCGAAGTTCGGCAGCAGTGCGAACTCATGGGGCTCGAGCTGACGTTCGGTCAAGCCGCTATGAGCCAGGATCCACCAGAAACGGTTGCCCGGACCGGCGTAGTAGGCGCCGGCCCGGGCCGAGGCCGTGCCAGCGGCGGAGCCACATATCACCAACGCCAGGCCCGGTCCGAGAACATCAGGCAGGACGTCGCTCATTCGGGCCAGCCGGCGGCGGTGCGGATAACGCCGGTTTCCAGGCCGCGCCAGTTATGCTGCGGCGGCGTGGCTAGTGAAGCAATGGCCGGCGCCATAGGTTCGCTCAAAACATCCAGGTGTCTGAGCAGCGCCACCATCGCCACTTCGGCCGCCCGCGAAGCGCCGTCGTCGACTTTCAACGCCAGGCCCAGACCGGCCTCGGGCACGGCCGCAACCATCACCCCTTCGGCTCCGGTCTTGACCAGAACGTGCCCCGCCGTGGCCTCGATCAGCGCCGTGCAAAAGCGCCCCGTGCCCGCCACCATGAAGGGGTGGGTCGCCATGGCCCGGCGCACCCGGGCCAGCGCGGATTTTCGCTCCGGTTGCGGAACGTCTCCCGTGGCAAAACGGGCGAAGGCCAGAGCCAGAGAGGAAAGCGGCATTGCGATGGTAGGGATCGAGCAGCCGTCGATGGCGCTTGGTGCAGTGCTCAGGTCATGGCCTGCCAGTTCGCCCAACAGGGTCCGCAGCCGGCGCTGCACGGGATGGTCGGGGTCGACGTAGCCGGCCAGCGGCTCGCCCAGGTGCCGCGCCGTTGCCAGCATGGCCGTGTGCTTACCCGAACAGTTGTTGTGGGCCGGTGTGAGCCGGGTCGGCGGGGCGCCACGGAGCGGCGCATGGGCGCCGCATTCGAGGTCGTCGGGATCCAGCCCCAGGCGCTCGAGCCAGGCCGTTACGGCGGCCACATGGCGGGACTCGCCGTTGTGCGAAGAACAGGCCAGGGCGATCTCGGATTCGCTGGCGCCCGAGGCCTCGGCTGCGCCCGTTTCGATCAATGGCAGTACCTGCAAGGGTTTGACGGCACTGCGCGGCAGAACGGCGGCCGCGACGTCACCCCAAGCAGCCAGAGGGCCGCGGACGTCGGCCACTGCCGCGGCCACCCGGTGGCGGCTTTCGACCAGGGGACCGCGCACCACTTCGACGACCATGGGGTTGGCGGGCTTGGTCATGAGGGCCTCGGGAGTTAGTCTCTGGCAAGGCGGGGCAACCGGGAAACGTCAAACATGCGCGGCTATTTTGGCATCGGCGTCGAACGTTTCAGCAAACCGTCGAATGCCGGCAACCTGTTTCGCACGGCCCATGCTTTCGGTGCCGGTTTTCTCTTTACCATCGCCAGCGACATCAAGCCCGGCAACATTCCCTCCGACACCAGCGAAAGTTGGCGCGAGATCCCCTTCTACAGCTTCGTCTCGCCGGCGTCGATGGAGCTGCCGAAGGGTTGCAGCCTGGTTGGCGTCGAGCTCAGCGATGAGGCGATCGAATTGCCCAGCTTCCGCCACCCCCGGACGGCCGCCTACGTGCTGGGGGCGGAGCGCTACTCGCTGTCGCCCGAACTGTCCGAGCGTTGCCACCACATGGTGCGCATTCCCACCCGCTTCAGCCTCAACGTGGCCACCGCCGGTGCCATCGTCATGTACGACCGACTGTGCGCCCAGGGCCGCTTTGCCGGACGCCCGGTGGCGGTTGGCGGGGCGCCGCTGGAGCCGCCGCCCCATGTGCGCGGCGCGCCGCTGCGCCGCCGCCGCGGGCCCGATTGAGTTCGGGGCTTGGCAGGGCCGGCCGACTTGGGTATCTAAGGGAACCATGATTCGTCTTCTCGCCTTCTGTTTGGCCGTCGGCCTGGTGCTTGCCGCCCAGGCGACCACGCTCTCCAGCGCCCAGGCCGCGCCCAAACCCAAACTGCTCGGCGAATACCGGCAGTGGGACGCTTTCGTTTACACCGAGAACGACGCCAAGGTCTGTTTCATCCAGGCCGACCCGGTCGACAAGGCGCCCAAGAATGTACGCCGCGGCCAAGTCTACGTGCTGGTCACTCACCGGCCCAAGGACAAGGCCCTGCATGTGGTCAGCTTCTACACCGGCTACACCTACAAGAAAGACAGCAGCGTCGAGGTCAAGATCGGCGACAAAAAGTTCGCTTTGTTCACCGATGCCGATTCAGCCTGGAACGAAGACGCCAAGGGTGACCAGGCCATGATCAGAGCCATGATCAAGGGCCACAACATGATCGTCAAAGGCCGCTCCAGCCGCGGCACGTTGACCACCGACCGCTATTCGCTGGCCGGTTTCACCGCTGCCCACAGGGCGGCCAACCGGGCCTGCAAGGTAGAGTTCGTCAGGTAGCCCCGGAGGGCGCAAACGGCGCCACGCCATGTCAGACGCCGCTATCGAGCACCACAGTAGTCACCTCCCGGGGGAGCTCGACCTGGCCGGATTGACACGGCCCGAGCTGGCGGTGGCGCTGACCGGCTTGGGCGTGCCCGAGCGCTCGCTGAGTATGCGCACAAGCCAGCTCTGGCACTGGCTCTACCACCGCGGCGTCACCGACCTCGAGGCCATGAGCAACGTCTCGAAGGAGATGCGCACCCGACTGGCCGGCGCCGCGCGTATCGGCCGGCCGCGCCTGGTGACCAGCCAAGCCTCGGCCGACGGCACGCAAAAGTGGCTCCTGGAACTGGCCGACGGGGCCCGCGTCGAAAGCGTCTATATCCCGCAAGAAAGCCGCGGCACGCTGTGCATCTCGAGCCAGGTCGGTTGCACCCTCAATTGCCGCTTCTGCCACACCGGTACGCAGCCGTTGGTGCGCAACCTGACGGCGGCCGAAATCGTCGGCCAGGTGTTGTTGGCCCGCGACCAGTTGGGCGAGTGGCCGACGCCGACGCTGGAGCGGCGCCTGATCTCCAACGTCGTGGTCATGGGCATGGGCGAGCCGCTCTACAATTACGACAACGTGGCCCAGGCCCTGGCCGTGATCATGGACGGCGACGGCATTTCGATCTCGCGCCGCCGCATGACGTTGTCGACGGCCGGCGTGGTGCCGGCCATGGACCGGGCCGGGCGTGAGCTTGGAGTGCTGCTGGCGGTGTCGTTGCACGCCGTCAGCGACGATTTGCGGGACGAGTTGGTACCGCTGAACCGCAAATATCCCATCAAGGATCTGCTGGCGGCCTGCCGGCGCTATCCCGGCAGCTCCAACGCGCGCCGCATCACCTTCGAATACGTCATGCTCAAAGGCCTCAACGACAGTCCTGCCGACGCCCGGGCACTGACCCGCCTGATTGCCGGCATACCGGCCAAGATCAACCTGATCCCCTTCAACCCTTGGCCCGGCGCACCGTACGAATGCCCCGACTGGCCGGTCATCGAGCGCTTTGGCGAGATCGTCAACCGGGCGGGCTATGCCTCGCCCATCCGGCTGCCCCGGGGCCGCGACATCATGGCCGCTTGCGGCCAGCTCAAGTCGGCCAGTCAGCGGGCTGGCCGCCGTCCCCGACCTGCCTAGCGGAGCGCCCGCATGCCTTTGCCCGTCATTACCGCGGCATTTGCCGGCGTCTTTGCCATCATGGGCGTGATGCTCAGCCTCTACGTCTCGTTTTTGCGCTCACGTACCGGCATCGAGTATGGCGACGGCGGCGAGATCGTGCTGACGCGGGCCATCCTGACCCATATCGTGATGGCGGTAACCGCGGTGATGTTGATCGGCCAGGCATTTTCGTGAGGTCTTGCGGCGCCGTCGCCCTCGCCTATACTGCGCCGCGATTTGCCAGGGACCCAAAAAAATGACCCGTGATATCAAAAAAGTCGTGCTGGCCTATTCGGGCGGGCTCGACACCTCGGTCATCCTCAAGTGGCTGCAGGAAACCTACCAATGCGAGGTGGTCGCCTTCACCGCCGATATCGGCCAGGGCGAGGAGCTCGAGCCGGCTCGGCAAAAGGCCGAGCTGCTGGGCGTGAAGGAGATCTATATCGAAGACCTGCGCGAGGAATTCGTGCGCGACTTCGTCTTTCCCATGTTCCGCGCCAATGCGCTTTACGAGGGCCAGTACCTGCTCGGCACCTCGATCGCCAGGCCCCTGATTGCCAAGCGCCAGATCGAGATCGCCGCCGAAACCGGCGCCGATGCCGTGGCCCACGGTGCCACCGGCAAAGGCAACGACCAGGTGCGTTTCGAGCTCACCTGCTACGCCCGCAACCCCGACATCAAAGTCATCGCGCCCTGGCGGGAGTGGGAGCTTTCATCGCGCGAGGAGTTGATTGCCTTTGCCGAGAAACACCAGATACCGATCCCAAAGGACAGCCGCGGCGAGGCGCCTTTTTCGCAGGACGCCAATCTTCTGCACATCTCCTGCGAAGGCAAGGCGCTGGAGGATCCGGCCCAGGAGGCCGGGGAATACGTCTACAGCCGCTCCGTCGCACCGGAAGCGGCGCCCGATCAGCCGACCTACGTCGAGATCGAATTCGCCGGCGGCGACCCGGTGGCGGTCGACGGCCGGCAACTCAGCCCGGCGGCGCTGCTCACCCGGCTCAACGAGCTCGGCGGCGCCAACGGCGTCGGCCGCCTGGACCTGGTCGAGAACCGCTTCGTCGGCATGAAATCCCGCGGCGTTTACGAGACGCCGGGCGGCACCGTGTTGTTGGCGGCGCACCGTGGCATCGAGAGCATCACGCTGGATCGCGGCGCCGCGCACCTCAAAGACGAGCTCATGCCGCGCTACGCCGAGCTGGTCTACAACGGATTCTGGTATGCGCCCGAACGCGAAATGCTGCAGGCCTTGATCGACCAGAGCCAGGAGCGCGTCAACGGTTTGGTGCGGCTCAAGCTCTACAAAGGCAGCGCCACGGTGGTCGGACGGCAGTCCCCGGATTCGCTTTACAGCCTCGAACACGTCACGTTCGAAGAGGATTCGGTCTACGACCAGCGCGACGCCGAAGGCTTCATCAAGCTCAACGCGCTACGGCTGAGGCTGCTCAATCGGCGGGGGTAGGGAGCACCCGTAGCGCTAAGATCAATCGATTGATCTTAGATTCGATGCCCCCTGGTGCGGTTCAAGTTTGATGCTGGTCGGGCGCGGCCCTCACTTGTCATCCCCGCGAAAGCGGGGACCCAGGTTTGTTCGGGTTTTTCCGAGTTGCAGTCGTAGAACGGCGGTAGAAAACAGCACACATCCTGGGTTCCCGCTTTCGAGCTTGTGAAGAAATTGAATCTGGCCACCATTCGTGATTCGCTGTGAGGGTCACGAAGGAGGGACGGAGCGATGTCGAAGGCGAG
>NZDS01000056.1 GCA_002690215.1 Rhodospirillaceae bacterium
CTGCCGAAGACGCCGGCCGCCGCCAGCATCACGGCGACATTGCCGAGTGCGTCGTTGCGGCTGCAGAGCCAAACCGAGCGCAGGTTGGCGTCGCCCTTGCGGAAGCGATAAAGCAGCAGCGCCGCAGCCACGTTCGCGCCCAGCGCCAGGAATCCCACGATGCCCATCACCGCCGCTTCAGGTGTGGGACCGGCGACGGCGCGGGCCACAGCGGCGGCCAGGATCCAGACACCGAAAAGCCCCATGGCGGCGGCCTTGAACGTGGCCGCTCCAGCGCGCCAGGCCAGCGAGCGCCCGACGACGTAAAGACTGACGCCATAGGTCAGCGAATCACCGAGAAAATCGAGCGCATCGGCCTGCAACGCCAGCGAGCCGGAAAGCAACCCGCTCAAGCCCTCGACGGCGAACATGGCGGCGTTGATGACCAGCACGGCAAGCAGCACCCGGCGGGTGGCCTTGTCGTCGGGATCGCCCTCGGGAATCCGGCAACCGGCGCTCACAAATGCTCCTCCTCTGGTTCCAGCACGTGGCTCACCATGTCACGCATAACGGCGCGCACGTGGTCGTCGGCGGCTTCATAGAAGATCTGCTTGCCGCGACGCTCGGCCTTGAGCAGGCGGCCGGCACGGAGCAGCCGCAGGTGATGGCTGGCCAGCGAGGCCGACAGCCCCAGCCGGCGGGCCAGCTCGCCGGCCGCGGCCGGGGCCTCGAGGCAGGCCAGCACCAGACGCAAGCGGTTGGGCTCGCCCATCAGGTGAAACATTTCGGCCAGTTCGCGAGCCCGGTCGTCGGAAAGGGTCGATGGCGGTGCGGAATTCATCATGCAAACATATGAACAATTGAACAGCTATTTGTATATAGATCAGCCACTATCTGCCGTCAAGCCCCACCGGTGCCATATCCCGGTGAGAAATGCGGACTTGCTCGACGTGGCAAGGGTCGGGCATTAGATCCCTGCAGGGAGGGAGACATCCATGGCTGAACCCATCATCGCTGGTCGCCGTCCGGCGAAAGTCGAACTGGAGGCCGGTGAGAGCTATCACTGGTGCCGCTGCGGCCGTTCGCAGAACCAGCCGTTCTGCGACGGCGCCCACCGCGGCAGCGGCCTGGCCCCACTCGCTTTCACCGCCGAGGAAAGCGGCACCGCCCATCTTTGCCTGTGCAAGCAAAGCGGCAATCCCCCCTATTGCGACGGCTCGCACACCCGTTTGCCGGCAGCGCCGGAGACTGCGCCGTCAACGGCGCCCGGCGGAACGCCGCCGGCAGCGGTGCCGACGCCCGAGGAACCCACGGTCCAAGCCATCCACGAGTTGGCCCGGGATGGCCTGAGCAAGCTCGGCCACCACGGCGAAATGGCTGCCATGGGCGTGCCGCGCCGTGAATTGCCGGACTGGGACGATATCCAGATCCTGCCGGCGCAGTTCGCCCGCAAGCCGCTAATGGAAGACGTCGATGTCGCCACGCAACTGGTGATCGGCCCGAACGCCCGCAAACCGCTAGTGCTCGAAATCCCGCTGCTGGTCTCGGACATGAGTTTCGGCGCGCTGTCGGAAGAGGCCAAGATCGCCATGGCCACGGGGGCCGAACAGGCCGGCACCGGCATCTGTTCCGGCGAAGGCGGCATGTTGCCGGAAGAGCAGGCCGCCAACAGCCGCTATTTCTACGAACTGGCGTCGGCCCGCTTCGGCTACAGGGAAGAGCTTTTGTCGCGCGTCCAAGCCTTCCATTTCAAGGGCGGCCAGGGGGCCAAGACGGGCACCGGAGGCCACCTGCCGGCGGCCAAGGTGGTGGGCAAGATCGCCGAAGTTCGTGGCTTGGCGGAAAAGACATCGGCCATCTCGCCGCCGACTTTCAGCGATCTCACGACCGTGGTCGATTTCCAACGCTTCGCCGACCGCGTGCGCGAGATCAGCGGCGGCATACCCATTGGTTACAAGATCTCGGCCAACCACATCGAAGACGACGTAACTTTCGCCGTCGCCGCCGGTGCCGATTACATCATCCTCGACGGACGCGGCGGCGGCACCGGGGCCGCGCCCTTGATCTTTCGCGACCATATCTCGGTGCCCACCATTCCCGCCCTGGCCCGGGCGCGCCGCCATCTCGACCAATTGCGGCGTCCCGACATCACGCTGATCGTCACCGGCGGCCTGCGCACGGCGCCCGATTTCGTCAAGGCGCTGTGCCTTGGCGCCGACGGCGTGGCGCTGGCCAACTCGGCCATGCAGGCCATCGGCTGCGTGGCGGCGCGCATGTGCAACACCAACAACTGCCCGGCCGGTATCGCCACACAAAAGCCCGAGCTGCGGGCACGCCTCGACGTGGCCACGGCGGCCGCCGGCCTGGCCCGCTTTCTCGAGGCCTCGGTCGAGCTGATGAAGGTGATGGCGCGGGCTTGTGGCCATGATCGCCTCGACGCCCTCAACCCGGCCGACATAACTACCTGGCGGCGCCAGATGGCCGACCTCGCGGGCATCCGCTACGCTGGTGTTGGCGGCTAGCCCCCGTCTTGCAATCGCCCGACACTGCCTCTATAACCCTCGCTCCCGAGCGTTCCGGCGAGTTTACGGGCATGCCGCGTTCGCTCCGAAGCTTCCCCAAACCAACCGTTACTTTCCGGGAGGACAGCAAAATGCCCAAGCTCAAAACCAAGAGCAGTGCCAAAAAGCGTTTCAGCCTTACCGCCACGGGCAAGGTGCGCATGAATCAGGCCAACAAGCAGCACGGTATGATCAAGCGCACCAACAAGCAGATCCGTAATCAGCGCGGCACCACGATCATGTCCAAGCCGGACGCCAAGATCATCAAGAAATTCATCCCCTACGGCTGAGGCAGAACCATGGCACGGGTCTCAAGGGGCGTCACCAGGCACGCCCGGCACAAGAAAGTCATCAAGGCGGCCAAGGGCTATTCCGGCCGCGGCAAATCCAGTTTCCGCGTCGCTATCGAGCGCGTCGAGAAGGGCCTGCAATACGCCTACCGCGACCGCCGCCGGCGCAAGCGCGATTTCCGCCGGCTATGGATCCAGCGCATCAACGCCGCGGCGCGCCTCAACGGCACCACTTATGGCCGATTTATCAACGGCCTCAAGGCCGCGGGCATCGAGGTCGACCGCAAGATACTGGCCGACATCGCGGTGCGCGAGCCTGAGGCCTTCACGGCCCTGGTCGAGAAAGCCAAATCTGCGCAGACCGAGGCCGCCTGAACCGGGCCCCGATCGACGACAATTTCTGGAGAATGGCAAAAAGGGGCCCGCACTGAACGGCCCCTTTTTTCATGAGCACGCCATGCAGGACATCGACAAGCTGAGCGAAGAACTGGCCGCCGCCGTGGCCGCCGCCGAGGATCTGGAGGCACTGGAGGAAGTGCGCATCCGGGCGCTCGGCCGCAAGGGCCAGGTAACCTCTCTGATGAAGGGCCTGGGCAGCATGACGGCGGACGAGCGCAAGATGGCTGGCCCGGCGCTGAACGCCCTCAAGGACCGCGTCGGCAGTGCCATCGAGGCGCGCCGCGAGGCACTCAAGGACCTGGAACTAGAGGCCCGCCTAGCGGGCGAGAGCCTCGATCTCAGCTTGCCGGTCAGGCCCCAGAATGCCGGGCGCATCCATCCCGTCAGCCAAGTCACCGATGAACTCACTGCCATCTTCGCCGACATGGGCTTCACGGTGGCCGAGGGACCCGACGTCGAAACCGACTTCTACAATTTCACGGCGCTGAACATCCCACCGGAACATCCCGCCCGGCAGATGCACGATACTTTCTATTTGGAGAGCGCCCCCGACGCCGAGGCCATGTGCCTGCGCACCCATACCTCGCCGGTGCAGATCCGCCACATGCAGGCGGAACCGCCACCACACCGCATCATCGTTCCCGGCCGCACTTACCGTTGCGATTCCGACCAGACCCACACGCCCATGTTCCACCAAGTCGAGGGCCTGGTCATCGACCGCGACATCCACATGGGCCACTTGAAGGGCTGTCTCGAGGGCTTCGCCCGGGCCTTCTTTGAGATCGACAACCTGCGCATGCGCTTTCGCCCCAGCCACTTCCCCTTCACCGAGCCTTCGGCCGAGCTCGACATCGGCTGCTCCTACGAGGGCGGCGAGTTGCGCATCGGAGAGGGCGACGATTGGCTCGAAATCCTGGGCTGCGGCATGGTGCACCCACACGTCTTGGAATATTCCGGAGTCGACCCCGCTGAATGGCAGGGTTTCGCCTTCGGCATGGGCATCGACCGCATCGCTATGCTGAAGTACGGCATTCCCGATCTGCGCGCCTTCTTCGATTGCGACCTACGCTGGCTCGAACACTACGGCTTCGCCCCGGCCGACCAGCCCAGCCTGGCCGGAGGACTGGCGCGATGAAGTTCACGCTTTCCTGGCTCAAGGAGCATCTCGAGACCGAGGCGTCGCTCGAGACCATCGTCGACACCCTGACCAATATTGGCCTCGAAGTGGAAGAGGTTTCGGACCGCACGGCCGAGCTCGCCCCCTTCACCGTGGCCCGGGTGATCGAGGCGCGTCAGCACCCCGATGCCGACCGCCTCAAGGTCTGCGTCGTCGACACCGGATCGGAAACCGTCGAGGTTGTCTGCGGCGCGCCCAACGCGCGCACCGGCATGTACGGCGTCTTCGCGCCCGTGGGCAGTGTGCTGCCGGGCACCGGCGACAAACTGAAGGCGGCCAAGATCCGCGGCGTACCTTCCAACGGCATGCTCTGTTCGGAACGCGAGCTCGGCTTGTCCGACGAACACGAAGGTATCATCGAGCTGGCCGAGGCACCGCTTGGCGAGCCCTTCGCCGAGTACGCCGGTCTGGCCGATCCGGCCATCGAGATCGCCATCACGCCCAACCGCCAAGACTGCCTGGGCGTCGGCGGCGTGGCCCGCGACCTGGCGGCGGCCGGCATCGGGCGGCTGCGCGACCGCACCCCCGACCCGGTGGCGGGATCGTTCGAAAGCCCGCTGGGCGTCGAGCTCGAGTTCGACCCCGAAACCGCCGCAGCCTGCCCCTACTTCGTCGGGCGCTACATTCGTGGTGTCAAGAACGGCCCCAGCCCGGCCTGGCTGCAACAGCGCCTCAAGGCCATCGGACTCAGGCCCATCTCGGCCCTGGTCGACATGACCAACTTCATTACCTTCGACCGCGCCCGACCGCTGCATGTCTTCGATCCTGACAGCCTGGCCGGCAATATCCGAGTCCGCCTGGCCCGGGCCGGCGAGAGGGTCGACGCCCTCAACGACAAATCCTATACCCTCGACGATCAGGTCACGGTCTTAGCCGATGACAATGGCGCCCATGGCCTGGGCGGCGTTATCGGCAGCGTCACGACCGGCTGTACCGAGGACACCACGAATGTCTTCATAGAGGCGGCGCTTTTCGATTCCGTGCGCACGGCGGCTACCGGCCGGCGCTACCAGATCGAATCCGACGCCCGTTACCGCTTCGAGCGCGGTGTCGATCCGGCTGCCGTGGTCGCAGGCATCGAGGCGGCGACGCTGCTGGTGCTGGAGCTCTGCGGCGGCGAGGCCAGCGAGCTGGTTTTTGCCGGGGCCGAGCCTGACTGGCAGAAGAACGTCACGTTGCGGCCCGGGCGCATCAAGGCGCTGGGCGGCATCGAGCTATCGGACGACGAGATCACCAACATCCTGGAAAGCCTGGGATTCGGTGTCAGCAGCCAAGGCGATGTGTTCAGCGTATCGGTACCTTCGTGGCGCTCGGACGTCGACGGCGAGGCCGACCTGGTCGAGGAAGTGACGCGCATCCACGGCTATCACCGGGTGCCGGCCGTGCCTCTCGACACCGGCGGCCGGGTTACGCATCCGGCGCTCACACCGGTGCAACGCCGCGGCCCCTGGGCCACCCGGGCGCTGGCGGCACGTGGCCTGCAGGAAGTCGTGACCTGGTCCTTCACCTCGGCTGCCTGGCTCGATCTCTTCGGTGGAGTGCGCGAGGATTTGCGCCTGGCCAACCCGATTTCCAGCGAGCTCGACGTCATGCGGCCGAGCCTCTTGCCCAACCTGATCATCGCCGCCGGGCGCAACGTCGACCGCGGCGCCCAGGACCTCGGCCTCTTCGAGGTCGGCCCATCCTGGCGCGACCCCACGCCCGAGGGTCAGGACCGTGTGGCGGCGGGCCTCAGGCGTGGGCGCAACGGCCCGCGTCACTGGCTCGAAGAGCCGCGCCCGGTCGATGCCTTTGACGCCAAGGCCGATGCCCTGGCGGCCCTGGAGGCCGCTGGGGCGCCGGTGGCCAGCCTGCAGGTGGCCGACGAAGCGCCGTCCTGGTACCACCCGGGCCGTTCGGGAACCTTGCGGTTGGGTCCCAAGTCCATCCTGGCGGCCTTCGGCGAGGTCCATCCCCGGGTGCTCGACCGGCTCGGCGTCAAGGGGCCACTGGTGGCCTTCGAGGCCAACCTCAGCGCCGTGCCGGCGCCCCGCGCCAAGGCTTCTCGCACGCGACCGGTTCTGGATACCTCTGACCTGCCCTTCGTCGACCGCGATTTTGCCTTCGTGGTGACGGCCGACGAGCCGGCGGGCAATCTGGTGCGAGCGGCCCGCGGCGCCGACAAGGCGCTGATCGTCGACGTCTCGGTGTTCGATGTCTTCGAAGGTCCGGCGCTGGGTGAGGGCAAAAAATCCATCGCCATCCGGGTGCGCCTGCAACCGCGAAAGCAAACGCTTACCGAATCAGAGATAGAAGCCACCTCGCAGAAGGTCGTGGCGGCTGTGGCCAAGGCCACGGGCGGCGAACTCAGGACCTGAGCCGTGACGGAAACCGACAGCGCGGTGCCGGCACCGCCACCGGACTTTTTGCCGCTGTCGCTGCCCGGCGGCTTCATGGCGCTCAACGGGCCGTTTTTCGGTTGGCGCCGAGACGACGGCTTGCGCCTCGGCCTGGTCATCGAGGAGCGCCATACCAATCCGGCCAAAGTCTCCCACGGCGGTATCCTAATGTCGTTGGCCCGGCTGCAACTGGCGGCCGGTGCTGCCGTCGGGACCGGCCTCGATCACCTGCCGCGCATGATGGCGCTCTCTTTCGATTTCCTCGCGCCGGCTCCGGTTGGCGCCTGGGTCGAGGGCGAGACAGAAGTGCTGCACACCACACGCAATTTGGTCTTTCTGCGGGGCCTTCTCAGTATCGACGGCCAACCGGTGTTGCGCGCCAGCGGTGTCGGGCGCCGCGGAGAGGCGGGGGCCGTGGCGCTGGAGAACTTATTCGGCGGCCCGCCACCAGCGGCGAACCTGGCGCCGAGCCCTGAAGATCGCGCCTCAGGCTTTCGCAGGCTGCGCATGCCGGGCCTCTTCAACGCCAGCCTGGCCCCGCTTTACGCCCGTCTCGAGGATCAGGACCGTTCCTTTATCAAGGGGTTCAGAGTCTCCGGCCGCCACGACGACGGACGGGGATATTGCCACCCGGGCGTGGTGCTTTCCGTGGCCGACATGCACACGGGATTCGCCTCGTTGGTCTATGACGACCTGCGTTCCTTCGTTCCCAGTATCTCGCTCAACTTCGACCTCATCGATCGGGCCCAGGTCGGTGAGTGGGTCGAACTGCGCACCAATTTCGTCAACACCGCCGAGCCCTACACCGTGGCCGACGTGGTGGTTTCGGCAGGCCAAGGCGAGGCGCAGCGCCCCTTGATGCGGGGCAACGGCTTCATGCGCATTGCGCCTTCCCTTGGCGTCGAATTCAACCGCAGCCGGATCTTCGAGGACTGACGGCCATGAACGAAAGCGCCACCGTTTCTGCCGACGTTCCCACCGGCTTCCGCCCGATTCGCATTCCCGGCGGCTTCGTCGGCGTCAACGGACCGCTGCACGGCCGCCTGCAGGACGGTTGCCTGCATCTGGGCTTTCGTGTCGAGGAACGCCACCTCAATGCCGCCATGATGTGCCACGGCGGCATGCTGATGATGGTGGCGGATTTGCAGCTCGCCGTCGCTGCCGTGGTGCAAAGCAGCGTCGGACCGTTCTTGCCGACCATCAACCTCAGCGTCGATTTCGTGGCACCGGCCCACGCCGGCGATTGGGTCCACGGCCAAACCGAGGTGGTTAAGACCACCCGCAGCCTGACTTTCGCCCAGGGTAGTCTGATGATCGACGGCAGCACAATCCTGCGCGCCAGCGGCATTTTCAAGAACCCCAACCGGCCCGATTGGAAGCTCGATATCGAGAGCCTCTTCGAGGCCGGCGAAGTGGGGGGCTGAGGAAAATGGACGATCAGACCAGCCAGCCCGTTCCCGCGGGATTTCGCCGAGTCACGATCCCGGGCAACTTCATCACCCTCAACGGTCCCATGTACGCTTGCATGGAGGGCGACAGGTTCGTCTCCGGCTTCCGTGTCGAGCCCCGTCACGACAACGCCACCGGGGTCTGCCAGGGCGGCATGCTGATGACACTGGTCGACATGCAGCTCTGGCTCGCCGCTTTCGCCCAGGAAGGCATCGAAGCCTTCCTGCCCACGATCAATCTCTCCTGCGACTTCGTCGCGCCTGCCAAGGTCGGCGCTTGGATCGAGGGCCGCACGAGTTTTCTCAAGACCTCACGTAATTACGTCTTCGCCGATTGCGTTCTGTCGGTCGAGGGTGCCCCGGTACTGCGCGGCAACGGCATGCTCAAGATCCTGCACGCCACCGAGGCGCCGTACGAGCTGCCGGATCTGCTGGAGGATTGAACTCCAAGGTAGAATATTTTCTGTCTTAATATCTTGCATTCTTGTGTGAGAAGCCGAGATATGATGGACAATGTTTTCTTTTAATGTAGAATAAACAACCTGAAATTGGTGGAATTGAGCTGATGAGCAGCCATCGGCTTTATAGCTTGACCTGTGCGCCGCGTTCTCCGCTCCCTGTGTTGTTTGGAAAAGAAAACAAAATCTTGGAGGGCATCATGGATGAGGTACGAAAGCGTAGCGGATCGTTTCTGATTGCTACCATACTCTTCATTGTCGTGGTGGTAGGGCTTGGAATGAGGGGGCCGACGCTAGCACAATCGAATTCTAGCGAGACGTACACCGTACCCAAGGAAATTTACGTTCTGCCTGGCAAAGGTATTTTTGTGGGCGATTCAAACACTTTTCTGGCCGGTGTATTACCGGCGATCGATCCAAGATACAGTGATGAAATCCCCGACTGGTGTAGAATTTGTCCAGAATGCTGTGAAGACGATACTGGCGGCGTCGGAGAATCAGGCGATAATAACCTCATTTTGATCCCAAATGTCGGTGTTGGAGTGAGTGGAATGGGAATTTTTTTGCCTAAAGCCACTTACAATTCAGACATTGCTAAAACCCTCAACAATCAAATCAAGAACAGAATGAAAATACCCTTCAACCCAAAAAGCGTTCGTCGCTTCTCTTTCTGCGCAGTGTATCCAAAATCCTGCAGCGGTAGACAATAGTGTTTTGCCGTTGGCAATAGGAAATTGCCGTCTTGCCCATGCCATCCAAAGAGACCACGGAGAGGCTTGCCCCATGGTTTACATTGGGGGTGGCCATTATTGCTGGACTGCTCGCATGGCTTGAATACCGCGAGCATATTGATGCCCGCCGGACAGACAAGACCTTGGAATATGTCGAGCGTTATCAGAAAGATCCGATTTTCAAGGCAAGCAATGAACTTAGAATCATCATGTTGCACGAGACTGAAACCAAAAATTCTGGATTTCGTAAGATAACAAAAAAAATCAAATCCTCGATGACTCCAGGTGAGAGAACGGCAATTCGAAAGGAAATTTTTTCCTATATGGTTAATCTGGTTGAAAAGAAGAAAATGCAAAAATACGTTATGATAATGCTAGATTTCTACACCACACTTTCAATTTGCGCGTCGAAAAATATTTGTTCCCCTAATCTCGTGAGTTCCTATTTTGGTAAGGACTTGATCGGGTTCATCAATGGCTATTGCCCTTATCTCAAAAAACTCGAGAGCACCTGGAAACGGGCTTTCGGAAAAGAAATCACTGTATTCCTGAAATCACGAGGCCACACGAAGTTCTTCTGCGGCTATTGACTTGATTGGCGGGTTTCGCTGGCCTCGACCCGCCCGCTGCCGGCGGTCCCGTCTTGGTTCGCTTGGCACCACCCGCCGCCAGTGCTAGAAGCCCCCCCATGAGTGACACCGCGCGTATCCGCAACTTCGCCATCATCGCCCACATCGACCACGGCAAGTCGACGTTGGCGGACCGGCTGATCCAGCTCTGCGGCGGGCTGGAGGAGCGGGAGATGCGCGAGCAAGTGCTCGATTCCATGGACATCGAGCGCGAGCGCGGCATCACCATCAAGGCCCAGACGGTGCGGCTCGACTACCGCGCCCCGGACGGCAGCCTCTATCAGCTCAATCTGATGGACACGCCCGGCCACGTCGATTTCACCTACGAGGTCAGCCGCAGCTTGGCCGCCTGCGAGGGCTCGCTGTTGCTGGTCGATGCCAGCCAGGGCGTTGAGGCCCAAACGCTCGCCAACGTCTATCAGGCCATCGAGGTCGACCACGAAGTGGTCATCGTGCTCAACAAGATCGACCTGCCGGCCTCCGAGCCCGAGCGCGTGCGCCAGCAGATCGAGGACGTGATTGGCCTCGACGCCAGCCAGGCCCTGGAGGTTTCGGCCAAGACCGGCGACGGCATGGCGGACGTGCTGGAGGCCCTGATCGAACGCCTGCCGCCGCCCACCGGCGACGTGCAAGCGCCGCTGCAGGCCATGCTGGTGGATAGCTGGTACGATCCCTACCTCGGCGTGATGATCCTGGTGCGGGTGCGTGAGGGCGTGCTGCGCAAGGGCCAGAAGGTGCGCATGATGGCGGCCGGCAGCAGCCACCAGATCGAGCAGCTCGGTGTCTTCACGCCCAAGCTCGAGCCCCGCGCCGAGCTCGGTCCCGGTGAAATCGGCTATTTCACTGCCAGCATCAAGGAAGTTGCCGATACCCGGGTCGGCGACACCATCACCGACGAACGAAAACCGGCAGCCGAGCCGCTACCCGGGTTCAAACCCAGCGTGCCGGTGGTCTTCTGCGGCCTCTTCCCCATCGATGCCGGCGACTTCGGCCGCCTGCGCGAGAGCCTGGCCAAGTTGCGCCTCAACGACGCCAGTTTCCAATACGAGCCCGAGAGCTCGGCTGCACTCGGTTTCGGTTTTCGTTGCGGATTTCTTGGCCTGCTGCATCTGGAGATCGTGCAGGAGCGCCTGATCCGTGAGTTTGACCTCGACCTCATCACCACGGCCCCTAGCGTCATTTACCGTGTCACCAAGAACGACGGCCAGGAACTGGAACTTCACAACCCCGTCGACATGCCCGATCCCGTGCACATCGCGGACATCCAGGAACCCTGGATCCGGGCCACCGTGATGGTGCCGGACGAACACCTGGGCGCCGTGCTCAAACTGTGCGAAGAACGCCGCGGCATCCAGCAGGACCTGACGTACTCAGGCAATCGCGCCGTGGTCATCTACCAGTTGCCGCTCAACGAGGTGGTGTTCGATTTCTACGACCGCCTCAAATCGGTCTCGCGCGGCTACGCCAGCTTCGACTACCAGCTCGAGGCCTACCGCTCCAGCGAGCTCGTCAACTTGTCGATCCTGGTCAACGGCGAGCCCGTCGATGCCCTGGCCACCATCGTCCACGAATCCAATGCTGTCGTGCGCGGCCGGGCGATGTGCGAAAAGCTGAAGGAACTGATCCCGCGCCAGCTCTTCCAGATCCCCATTCAAGCCGCCATCGGCGGCCGTATCATCGCCCGCGAGACCATTCGAGCGCTCAGGAAGGACGTTACCGCCAAGTGCTACGGCGGCGATGTCACGCGCAAACGCAAGCTATTGGAAAAGCAGAAGGCCGGCAAAAAACGCATGCGCAGCTTCGGCAAAGTCGATATTCCCCAGGAAGCTTTCATCGCCGCGCTCAAAACCGACGCGTCGTAGATCTCATTCGAGCTTGCGAAACCGATAAGGTCGGCGTTCGCCGTCGCGGCGGCGACAAATGAGCACCAGCGCCAACGCGACCAGCCCGAAACTGATCCAGGCCGGCCAGCGCAGCACCGTCACCAACATCGGATCCCAGAGCAGCGGCCAGAGGTGGCGTTGCACCACGGCCTGGATGAGGTTGAGGCTGGACACGTCGAGAGCGTACCAAAGCTCCCCCAGCGCCAGGCCGCGATAGGCCCCGGCCTCCAGCGAAGCCACCAGCTCGGCCCCCAGCGCCAGCAGTGCCAGCCCAGCCAGCAGCCAACCGGCAGCGCGCCCAACGACCACGGTTTCACTCCCCACGTCGTTCGTTGCCGGAGACTAGCGCGATTCGGAATCTCCAGCCGTCATTCCCGCGAAAGCGGGAACCCAGGCTTGGTTGGGTTTTCCAAGTGGCTGCCTCAGAACGATACCGATAAAAGGCACAAAACCTGGGTTCCCGCTTTCGCGGGAATGACAAACTAACAAAAAAAACACCGTCAGCGAACCAGAACTGATCCGCCCAATCGCAAGTGTGACGGCCGTCATTTCGTGACGCCGGCATTTACACCAAGATGGGGCCACTCAACTACATCGACCGGGCTGGAGACCCCGCTGAGGCGGGGTTTCCTTTTTTTTTGGACCCGTCCGTTAACCGGCCAGATCTTCCAGTGCCGCAAAGAAGCGGTCGATTTCGTCTTCATCGTTGTAGTAGTGCACACTGGCGCGGACCAGCGAATCGAGCCCCCGGGCCTGCATGTCGAGGAGCGTGTAGTTGCGCGGCGAGACCGAGACGTTGATGGCCTTTGCTCCCAGTGCCGCCATCAATTCCTCGTGGTCGCTATCCGCCACGGCGAAGCTGACGATGCCGCATTGCTCCACGCCCTGATCGTGGAGGCTGAGACCAGGGATGGTGGCGAGCTTCTGTCGGAGTTCGCCGGCCAGCGCCTGCACCCGAGCGTAGATCGCTTCGAGCCCCCATTCCAAGGCGTACTCGACGGCCACGGCCAGTCCGGCCCTGCCGGCGACGTAGCTTTCCCAGTTCTCGAAACGCCGGGCATCGGGGCGGATGACAAAGTTCTCGAAATCCACCCATTGGGCCGAATGGAGATCGAGAAAGGGCGGCTCCAGCTTTTGGATCAGCTCTTTTCTGACATACAGAAATCCTGTGCCACGGGGACCGCGTAGGTATTTGCGCCCGGTGGCCGACAGCATGTCGCAGCCTATGGCCTCGACATCGATGGGCATCTGTCCCACCGACTGGCAGGCGTCCAACAGAAACGGAATTCCAGCCTGGCGAGCGAGACGTCCCACGGCGGCGGCCGGGTTGACCAGGCCGCCATTGGTCGGCACGTGAGTGATGGCGATCAACTTGACGTCGTCGGCGATGCTCTCTTCAAGCGCGGCCAGCGAGATCTGCCCCGTCTCGTCGGAGGGCACGGCCTCGACCCGGGCGCCGGTGCGCCGCGCCACTTGCAAATAGGCGATGTAGTTCGAGGCATATTCGGCGGCGGCGGTCAAAATGCGGTCTCCGGGACCGAGATTCAGGGCATAGAACGCCATGTCCCAGGCTCGCGTCGCGTTTTCGACCACGGCGATTTCCTGGGCGCTGCAATTGACCAGGCGCGCCAGCGAATCGTAGACCCGGTTAAGCGGCCGTTCGGCCCGGGCAGCCGCCTCGTAGCCGCCGAGCTGCAGTTCCAGGTCCAGGTGGCGTGTCAGCGCCGTGTGCACCGCCTCGGGCATCAGCGCCGCACCGGCATTGTTGAAGTGCAGCACGTTCTGGCAGCCCGGCGTTTCGCGACGAGCCTTGACGACGTCGAGGCCGGGCTCGACTTGGCCGCTGTAGAGGCGTTCGGGATGGGCTACGAATTCGGGGCTCACATCACCGCTTCCAGGGCGCCAAACAGACGGTCGACGTCGGCTGCGTTGTTGTAGAGGTGCGGAGTCACGCGCAGCGAATCGCCGCGCACGCTGACATAGACCTGCTCCGCCGCCAGGCGCTCCATCAAAGCGTCGGGTATACCATCGGCAAAGCGCAGGCCGATGAAGTGGCTGGCGCGGCGTTCCGGCGGCGCGGCGCCGAGGCCCAGCGCCGTGGCGCGCTGGCCGATGTCGGCGGTCATGGCGCCCAACGTGGCAGCGATCTCGTCGACGCCCCAATCGAGGATCTGCCTCAGCGCCGCATGTGCCACCGGCATCAGGGCAAAATTTGAAGTCTCGCCCACGTCGTAGCGTCGGGCGCCCGGCTGCAATTCGTCGCGATAGTTGACCAAGCCGGAGAAGTTCTCGGAATCTTCCCGCGTGATCCAGCTGAACTCGAGTGGCCGGCCGGCATGGTGTTCTGGTGACACGTAGACGAAGCCCAGGCTGTAGGGCCCGAGCAGCCACTTGTAGCAAGCGGCGACGAGAAAGTCGGGCCGCACCCGACCAACGTCAAAGGGGAAGGCACCCAGCGACTGCGTGGCGTCGATGGCCAACGCCGCCCCCACCTCGCGACAGCGCGCGCCGATGGCCTCCAGGTCGACCAGGCCCCCGTCGGTCCAATGGCAGTGCGGCAGTGCGGCCACCGCCGTGCGCTCGTCGAGTTCCGCCAGGACCGCCGCTGTCCAGTCGCCGTCGGCGGGCCGAGCCACCGTCACCATCTCGCCCCCGGTGCGCCGGACCAACTCGTTCCAGGCGTAGAAGTTCGAGGGGAACTGCTCGGCCAGCACGACGATGCGCCGGCCCGGGCCGCATTCCAGGTTGGCTGCCGCCAGGGCCATGCCGTAGCTGACCGAGGGGATTATCGCGACGTCGCTGCCCGCAGCGCCGATGAGCTGCCCGAAGGCCTCCCGCGTGGCTCCGGATTTTGCGAAGAAATCGTCCTGGGTAATGCCCCAGGGTCGGGCCTTCAAACCGAGCCCCATCTGGCCGGCTGCCACTGCGGCATCAAGCAGCGGCGACATATATGCGCAGTTCAAGTAAGCGACATCGTCGGGCAGATCGAATAGGTCGCGCTGGCAGGGGATCATTGTTTTTCTCGTTGTGCTTGGGCGGCAACCAAGCCACGCGTTATGCAGAGTGTCAATGCCTGCAAATAGGAGGGTTTTGCCGTTGACAATCGACCTTCAGTCGCCAAGAGTCCGCGCCGCATATCTGTGCTTAGGGTGAACCAACATGAAACCGTCCGTCCGTCCCGCGCGGCCCTATTTTTCCTCGGGGCCTTGCGCAAAGCATCCCGAATGGAAGCTCGCCGACCTGGCTGACGCCCTGGTCGGTCGCTCGCACCGCGCCACCGAGGGCAAGGCCCGGCTGAAGGCGGTGATCGACAAGACCCAGGCGCTCCTCGGTCTGCCCGAAGACTGGCGTGTCGGCATCGTGCCGGCCTCGGATACCGGTGCCGTCGAGATGGCGCTGTGGTCGCTGCTGGGCGCCCGCGGCGTCGACGTGCTGGCTTGGGAGAGCTTCGGCAAGGGCTGGGTGACAGACGTGGTCAAGCAGCTCAAACTGGACGACGTGCGCGTGCTCGAGGCCGATTATGGCGAGCTTCCCGATCTTGGCGAGGTCGACTTCGGACGCGACGTGGTGACGGTTTGGAACGGCACCACCTCGGGGGTCTGCTTGCCCGATGCCGACTGGATCGCCGATGATCGCGAAGGCCTGGTGATCTGCGACGCCACCTCGGCCGTCATGGCCATGCCTCTGGATTGGAGCAAGATCGACGTCGCCACCTTTTCCTGGCAGAAGGTGCTGGGCGGCGAGGGAGCGCACGGCATGTTGCTGCTGGGTCCCAGGGCGGCAGAGCGGCTGCAAAGCTACACCCCGCCCTGGCCCATGCCCAAGATCTTCCGGCTGACCAAGGGCGGTGAGATCATCGAGGGCATCTTCCGCGGCGAAACCATCAATACGCCCTCGATGATCTGCGTCGAAGACGCCCTATCGGCCCTCGACTGGGCTGAGCGCAGTGGCGGCCTCGAGGCCCTGATCGGGCGTAGCCGGGCCAACCTCGCGGTGATCGAAGCCTGGGTCGAGAAGACCCAATGGATCGATTTCCTGGCCCTTGGGGGGGCGGGCGAGCGATCCTCGACCTCGATCTGCCTCACCCTCGTTCCATCGGGGCTTTCAGTCGAGGACCAGGCGAGCACGGCCAAGGCCATGGTAAAGTTGCTGGCGGACGAGAGTGTGGCCTACGATATCGGCTCCTACCGCGATGCCCCGCCGGGGCTGCGCATCTGGGGCGGAGCCACCGTCGACAGCGCCGATCTGCAGGCGCTTACGGTTTGGCTCGATTGGGCCTACGCCGAGGTCACAAAAGCGGCCTAGACTGCTGCCTGGGTATTGCTGAACAACTAAAATGGCCCTGCGGGCCCGAGGGTGGATCATGGTCAAAGTCCTAATATCCGACAAAATGAGCCCGAATTGCGCCCAGGTCTTTCGAGACCGGGGTGTCGAGGTCGATGAAAAAGTGGGGCTGGCGCCAGAGGAGCTGGCCGCCGTAATCGGCGAATACGATGGCCTGGCGGTGCGTTCGGCAAGCAAGGTCACAGCCGACATCATTGCTGCCGCCGGTCAGCTCAAGGTGGTCGGGCGGGCCGGCATCGGCGTTGACAACATCGACGTGCCGGCCGCCACCGGCCGCGGTATCGTGGTCATGAACACGCCTTTCGGCAACGCCATCACCACGGCCGAACACACCGTCGCCCTGATGCTGGCTCTGGCCCGCCAGATCCCCGAGGCCAGCCGCTCGACCCACGACGGCAAGTGGGAGAAATCCCGTTTCATGGGCGTCGAGGTGGCCGGCAAGGTGCTGGGCCTGGTGGGCTGCGGCAACATCGGTGCCATCGTCGCCGACCGCGCCCAGGGACTGAAGATGACGGTGATCTCCTACGATCCCTTCCTCTCGCCCGAGCGTGCCGAAAGCCTGGGCGTGCAAAAGATCGAGCTCGACGAGCTGTTTGCCCGGGCCGATTTCATCACCTTGCACACGCCGCTGACCGATCAGACGCGCGGCATCATCGATGCCGCCGCCATGGCCAAGATGAAGAAGGGCGTACGCCTCATCAATTGCGCCCGCGGCGGCCTCATCGTGGAGGAGGACCTGAAAGCGGCACTGGAATCGGGCCAAGTCGCCGGCGTGGCGCTCGACGTCTACGAGGAGGAGCCGGCGCGCCAAAACATTCTTTTCGGTCTCGACAACGTGGTCGCCACGCCGCATCTCGGCGCCTCGACCACCGAGGCCCAGGAAAAGGTGGCGGTGCAGGTAGCGGAGCAGATGTCGGAATATTTGCTCAAGGGAGCCGTCTCGAACGCCCTCAACATGCCGTCGGTGTCGGCCGAGGACGCGCCCAAGCTCAAGCCCTACATGCAGCTCGCCGATCAGCTCGGGCGTTTCGCCGGCCAGATCACCGAATCCGGCCTGCAGGCCGTGACCATCGAATACGCCGGGCATGTGGCGTCGCTCAACACCAAACCGCTCACGGCCATGGTGCTGGCCGGCCTGCTGACGCCGCTGATGGACAGCGTCAACATGGTCAACGCCCCCAGCGTGGCCAAGGAACGCGGCATCGAGATCAGCGAAGTAACCCACGAGAATTTGCCCAGCTACCAAACCCTGATCCGCCTCAGCGTGACCACCGAGCGGCGCCAGCGTTCGGTCGCCGGGACGCTTTTCAGCGACCAGGATCCACGCCTCGTCGAGGTCAACGGCATCAAGCTCGAAGCCACCCTGGCACCGCAGATGCTGTTCCTTTGGAACGAGGACAAGCCCGGCATCATCGGCGATGTCGGCAGTAAGTTGGGGGCCGCTGGCATCAACGTCGCCACCTTCCACCTGGGCCGCGCCCGGCCCGGCGGCGATGCGCTGTCGCTTTTGGAGATCGACGACCCGATCAGCGACGACATGGTGCGCCAGATCGGCGAGTTGCCCAACGTGCGCCAGGCCAAGGCGCTCAAGTTCTAAGCTCGGCTTGTTTTCGCCATGACCGAGACCGACAACAAGGCGCTCCTGCCGGCCGGGCTGCACGACACCCTGCCGCCCGAGGCCGACTTCGAGGCCCAGGCCATCGCGGCGTTGATGCAGGTCTTCGAGAGCTACGGCTACGAGCGCGTCAATCCGCCGCTAGTGGAATTTGAGGAAAGCCTGATTGACGGCCCCGGCCAGGCCCTCACGGCGCAGATGTTCCGCCTCATGGACCCGGTCTCACAGCGCATGATGGGGGTGCGTTCCGACATCACGCCCCAGGTCGCCCGTATCGCCGTGAGCCGCCTGGCACAAGCGCCCAGGCCGCTAAGGCTTTCGTACGGCGGCCAGGTGCTGCGCGTGCGCGGCAGCCAGCTCAGGCCGGAGCGCCAGTTCGCCCAGGTCGGCGCCGAACTGATCGGCTCGGACGCCCTGGCCGCCGATGCCGAAGTCATTCAATTGGCCGGCGACTGCCTGGGCCGGCTCGGTGTGGCCGAGCTCAGCGTCGATCTCGGTCTGCCTCTTCTTGTGCCCGAGGTCTGCGCCGGACTGGGCCTCGACGCGGCCGCCACCGGGCGAGCCAGGCTGGCACTCGACCGCAAGGACGCCGCCGCGCTCAACGAACTCGACCCCGGCCCGGCCCAGGCGTTGGGCGCGCTCCTCGAGGCGGCCGGACCGGCGGCAAGCTGCTTGAAGGCGCTGGCGGCGCTTGAGCTGCCGACTTCGGCAGCCGCCATGTGCGAAGACCTGGCCCTCGTCGTAGGCAGTGTCGGGGCGGCTTTGCCCGAACTCCGTCTGACCATCGATCCGGTCGAGTTCCGCGGCCTCGAATACCACACCGGCATCAGCTTCTCGCTGTTTGCCCGCGACCTGCGCGGCGAGCTCGGCCGCGGCGGGCGCTACCTCTTGAGCAACGGCGAGGCGGCCACCGGCTTTACCATTTTCATGGATACGCTACTGCGAGCACTGCCCCAGAACGGTCGCGGCGAGTTGGTCTATCTGCCGCCGGACTGCGACCCTGCCGAAGCCCGGGAGCTGCGCCACCAGGGCCGGCGTGCGATTCAGGGGCTCGAGGCGGTGGCCGACGAGCGGGCCCTGGCCCGGCGGCTGGGGNGCAGCCACATTCTTGAGGGTGGCGTCGTCGTCGCACTCGAATAAGGCGGGAAGAAACGATGGCCAACGTTGCGGTGGTCGGCGCCCAATGGGGCGACGAAGGCAAAGGCAAGATCGTCGACTGGCTCAGCGAAAGGGCCGACGTGGTGGTGCGCTTCCAGGGTGGCCACAACGCCGGCCACACCCTGGTCATCGACGGCGAGACCTACAAGCTCAGCCTGCTGCCCTCGGGTGTGGTGCGGGGCAAGCTNTCGCTGATTGGCAACGGCGTAGTCGTCGATCCCTGGGCCTTGTTACAGGAAATCGAGACCATCGCCGGCCAGGGCATCGCGGTGACGCCGGAAACCCTGCGCATTGCTGAAAACGCCACCCTCATCCTGCCGCTGCACAGAGAGCTCGACGTGCTGCGCGAAGAGGCCGCGGGCAATCCCATAGGCACCACGCGCCGCGGCATCGGCCCGGCCTACGAGGACAAAACGGCGCGCCGCGGCATCCGGGTCTGCGACCTGGCCGACCCGGTGGCACTGGAAGCCCGGATCNAGGCTCTGATCGGCCATCACGACGTTCTCAGGCGCGGCTTCGGCGCGGCGCCTGTCGACCGCCGGGCGTTGCTCGAGGCGCTGGCCGAGGTGGCCGACCGCATCCGGCCCTACGCCGACCAGGTCTGGCGGCTCATGGACGATTGCCGCCGGCGCGGCCACCGCATCCTTTTCGAGGGCGCCCAGGGCGCCATGCTCGACGTCGACCATGGCACCTACCCCTTCGTAACGTCGTCCAACACCGTGGCGGGGCAGGCGGCGGTGGGCTCTGGCATCGGCCCGCGCGCCATAGAATACGTGCTCGGCATCACCAAAGCCTACACCACACGGGTCGGTGCCGGACCCTTTCCCAGCGAGCTCGACGACGACATCGGTCGTGGCCTGGGCGAGCGCGGCCACGAATTCGGCACCGTCACCGGCCGTCCCAGACGCTGCGGTTGGTTCGACGCCGTCATGGTGCGCCAGGCCATCAAAGTCGGTGGCATCGACGGCATCGCGCTGACCAAGCTCGACGTGCTCGACGGCATGAACGAGCTTTGCGTCGTCACGGCCTACCGGCTGGACGGCCAAACCATAGACTATTTCCCCACCGCGACGGCCGACCAGGCCCGCGTCGAGCCGCTTTACGAGGTCATGGAAGGCTGGAGCGAGAGCACCTACGGCGGCCGCAGTTGGGCCGACCTGCCAGCCACCGCGGTCAAGTACATCCGCCGTATAGAGGAACTGATCGAAGCTCCGGTGGCGCTGTTGAGCACCAGCCCGGAGCGCGAAGACACGATTTTGGTGCGAGACCCGTTTGCTGATTGAGGGGAGCCGCGGCCGCCATCCCCCCCTCCCCAACCCTCCCCCACAAGGGGGGAGGGAGTCATTTGCGGGTCTTGTTTTCCCCTC